>CAZNYR010000083.1:0-14513 GCA_964577275.1 uncultured Cytophagales bacterium
CCATATCTGTTGAGTGCTTGCAGGCTTGTTCCCAGGCGTGCGCCTCGACCGAATCGCCGCCCTCCAGATAATGCTGTAAAAGTCGGTGTGCCATCATATCGGGATAGCGACGAATCGGCGATGTGAAATGCGTGTAATGTTTGAATGCTAATCCGAAATGTTCATCGGCTTGGGTGGTATATTTGGCTTTTGCCATAGTCCGAATTGCCAGACTTTCCAATACGTTTTGTTCGGGTCGTCCTTGTACTTTTTCGGTCAGATTATTAATATTTTGTGAAATTTTATCGGCATCAACGTCAAATTCATACCCGAATTTTTTTGCTAAAACCGAAAAATCATGGAGCTTGTCAGGGTCTGGCGTATCGTGTGTGCGATAAATCATCGTATTTTTGGGCGGATTTTTTTTCAATTTATAGACATATTCCGCCACTTTGCGATTTGCCAACAGCATAAATTCTTCAATCAATTTGTGAGCATCCTTTCGATGTTTGGGGATTAATTCGATTGGTGTACCGTCTTCGGCAAGTCGGAATTTTACCTCTACGGTTTCAAAAGAAATCGCTCCATTTTTGAAGCGTTTTTTCATGAATGATTTGGCTAATTTATTTAAAATATCCAATTCTTGAGCAAAATCTCCTTCGCCTGATTCGAGGCATTCTTGCGCCTCTTCGTAGCTAAATCTTCGGTCAGAATTGATGATAGTTCGTCCAAACCATTCACTGACAATTCTGCCTCGTGGCGTAATTTCAAAGACCGCCGAAAAGGTTAATTTTTCTTCATTGGGACGAAGCGAACACACCAAATTGGATAATTTTTCGGGCAACATCGGGACGACTCTATCCACCAAATAGACGGAAGTGGCGCGCTTGTGTGCTTCGGTTTCCAGCTTGGTATTGGGTCTGACATAATACGTTACATCGGCAATATGCACGCCAATTTCGTAATTTTCATTTTCTAAAAGCCTGATAGACAAGGCATCATCAAAATCTTTGGCATCATCAGGGTCAATGGTAAACGTGGTAATTTCCCGAAAATCTCTTCGTTTTTTGATTTCATATTCTGTGATTTCGAGAGGGATATTTTCGGCTTCCAGCTCGACTTCTTTGGGGAATCGAACAGGCAATCCATACTCTGCCATGATGGCGTTCATTTCTGTATTGTGTTCGCCAGCCTGTCCGAGTCGGTCAATAATTTTACCCATTGGGCTTCGTCCCGCATCATCCCATCCGACAAGTTCGACAATCACTTTTTCGCCATGTTGGGCTTGGTTCAAATCTTTGATTCGTACAAAAATATCGTAGTGCATCTTCCGATTATCAGCAATCACAAAAGCAAACCGATTCGATACTTCAATTCGTCCGACAAACTGGGTTTGTCCTCGTTCCAGGACTTGGGCTACTTCGCCTTCGAGCTTGCCGTTATTGCGTTGCCGTACCATGACCCGCACCGTATCGCCGTGCAAGGCTTGTTTCATGCGTTTATTACTAATTCGGAGGTCTTCATCGAGTTCTTCGCTGACCAAAAATCCGTATTCACGATTGACATAATCAATCGTTCCTGTTACGTAATCGGGTTGCGTAATAGCCTGAAAACTATGCTCGTTTGGCATTTGTATTTTGCCTTCTTTCAGGATTTTGAGTAGCTCGTGTTCGAGTATGGCTTTTCGTCTGGGACTACTGACCTTGAGGTTGCGCTGGAGTTGTCGATATGAATAGCGTTTGCCCGGATTTTCATTAAAAAGGGACAAAAGACGTTCTCGAAAGTCAGTATCTTGATTGGTATTTGTGTTTTTGGAGCGTCTATTGCGCTTTCCATTGGTTTTTGTCATGTTGTTATTTTTAATGATGAAAATATTACATAAAATACTGTTAATCAATCATTTGGTAACAGTTCAGCGGTTATACGTTTTAGGGTTTAGGTTTATGAATAATGAAAAATTCGTGCCGAAAATTGGCATCACAAAACAGGCGGGGACGAACGGAACATTTCAAATGTAGGTTATTTTTTTTAAAAAAACAAAACCGAAACCTACTTTTTGAGGGATGTAAAATCGTTCAAATCTACCGATTCCCATGCCTTTTTTTGTAGCTTTGCGTCCCGAATACGATTATGAAATTTCATTACTTCAAAAGATTCGGATAATTATGGCATCTGCTAAATATATTTTTGTAACGGGAGGCGTTACCTCATCGTTGGGGAAAGGGATTGTATCGGCTTCATTGGCGAAACTCTTGCAAGCTAGAGGGTTCTCGGTTACGATTCAAAAATTTGACCCTTATATCAACATCGACCCTGGCACTCTAAATCCTTATGAACACGGCGAGTGCTACGTAACCGATGATGGCGCAGAAACCGATTTGGATTTAGGACATTATGAGCGATTCCTGAATACGCCCACCTCACAAGCCAACAACGTAACAACGGGGCGAATTTATCATAATGTCATTACTCAAGAACGAGAAGGCGCATTTTTGGGCAAAACCGTGCAGGTTGTTCCACACATCACCAACGAAATCAAACGCAATTTTATACTCTTGGGCGAAACAGGCGAATATGACATCGTCATCACAGAAATCGGCGGATGCGTGGGGGATATTGAATCCCTGCCATTTATCGAGGCGGTTCGACAAGCCTACTGGGATTTTGGCAAGGGAAATGTATTGGTCATTCATCTGACGCTTATTCCGTATCTCCAAAAGGCAAAAGAACTCAAAACCAAACCTACGCAACACTCTGTAAAACAATTACTTGAGGCTGGAATACAGCCTAATATTTTGGTCTGTCGAACCGAATATGCTTTGCCCGAAGATATCCGACAAAAATTAGCCTTGTTTTGTAATGTCGATTACGAATCGGTCATTGAAGCCATTGATGCCGATTCGATTTATGATGTACCTTTATTGATGCGAAAGGAAAAATTGGACACCATCGTATTGGATAAATTAGGATTGCCCGATAATAATGAACCCAAACTTGATGACTGGAAAAACTTTTTGGGCAAACTCAAAAATCCCACAGACGAAATTAATATCGCATTGGTCGGGAAATATATCGAATTACCTGATGCTTATAAATCCATTTCCGAAGCCTTAGTTCATGCGGGCGCACGCAACGAATGCAAAGTGAATGTCAAATGGATTAAAGCCGAAAGTTTGTTGAATGCCGAAGAAGCCAACCATTATTTACAAAATACGCATGGCATTTTGGTTGCGCCCGGATTTGGGGAGCGAGGAATCGAAGGCAAAATCGAAGCCTGTCGATACGCCAGAGAACGAAATATTCCGTTTTTCGGGATTTGTCTGGGAATGCAATGCGCTGTGGTCGAATTTGCTCGTAATGTCCTCAAAATGAGTGATGTACACTCCGCCGAAATGAATCCTGACACCTCGAATCCCGTCATTTCCTTAATGCAAGAGCAAAAAAATATTACCATGATGGGCGGCACGATGCGATTAGGCGCATATCCCTGCGATCTCAAATTGGATACCTTGGCACATCGGGCGTATGGCTCCTTGCATATCAAGGAACGACACCGACATCGCTACGAATTTAATAATGAGTATCTCGAACAATTTGAGGCGCACGGCATGATGGCTTCGGGCATGAATCCTGATACTTCACTGGTCGAAATTATCGAAATTTCTGCCCATCGGCATTATATCGGCACGCAGTTTCATCCTGAACTCAAAAGTACGGTGATTAATCCGCATCCGCTTTTTGTCAAATTTGTGGAAGCTGCCCTGAAGTTTAAGGAAAAAAAATAAAAGAAGTTTATTCGTAC
Organism: uncultured Cytophagales bacterium; assembly: GCA_964577275.1. GTDB lineage: Bacteria > Bacteroidota > Bacteroidia > Cytophagales > Thermoflexibacteraceae > UBA2561. The sequence continues at coordinate 3,782 of CAZNYR010000083.1, forward strand.
AGAACCCACGAATTAAACCCACGATTAAAATCGTGGGTTTAATTCGTGGGTTTAATTCGTGGGTAAAAAACGCAAAACAAAACCCACGATTTTAATTGTGGGTAGGTACATGAATCATAGATAGTACATTTTTAACGTGATTTACATTTTTTTCTCCAGCTCGTCCATGCGCTCCATGACGGCATATTTAAAATTCCCGAAGCGCGCTTTCTGGTATTGTTCGAGGGCTTCTTTTTTGTTTTGTGCTTTTTCGTATGCCATGCCCATCACGAAAAAATAGACGGCTTTTTCTTCTTGCGACCGAAAAGATTTTACCTGCATCAGTTGCAAAATGGTTTGGGCAGATTTTTCATAACTCCCTGTATGATAATATGATACAGCTTTCAGAAACTCCGCATCCAAATCCTCCGAAAGCGTCAGGGCTTCCGTAACCGTTTGCAGAGCTTCCGTATAATTTTTGTTAGTATAGTACAGACTTGCCAATTTGACTAATGTCTGCGATTTGGCTGCGGGATGTTTTTGGCTTTCGGCAAGTGTTTTCAAGGAATCAATATCCTGCTGATGTGCTTCTTGTATTTTTATCAGTTGTTTTTGTAATTCTTTTGTTTTTTTATGATTGGGGTTCATCTGAAGGGTAATTTCTGCAAAAACCGTACTTTTTTCGTAATCTTGGGCTTCAAAATAGGCTCTGGCAATTCGATAATGATAAATATCTGTCATCTTGAAAACCAGTGGTTTATACTCCCCGTAGTTGGCTTTGACCAAATTAGGACGGGCATTCTCATAATCTTTGAGCTGATGATAGGCATATCCAATTTGATAATAAAACCGACTACTTTGCATCGGATTATCCGAATTTAACGCATGGAGTCCCGATTCTGCACTCTGAATCGCTTGTTGGTGCGCTCCCGTTTGGTTCAGATATTTGGCTTCATAATACAAAATATCGGCATCAGGAGTGCCTAATTGTTTCGCTTCCTGAATGTGTGGAGCGGCTTTGGCTAATTCCTCTTTTTGGTCTAATATACTGATAATGTCAATCTTATAGCCCAACTTTCGTTTCAGGTCAGTATCATGCTGGAAGGCTTTGTTTAGTACCATAATTGCTTTATCCACTTTCTGGCTTTGAATATAAATCTTGCGTAAAGTCAGATACCCTTCCAAGTAATCTTTCTTGAGTTCAATCACTTTTTCTAATGTTCTTGAAGCATTTGACCAATCCTTGAGTGTCGCATAAATATTGCCTTGCTTGAGCCAAAGCTGATAATTCATCGAATCATGATTGATGGCATTTTCGTATTCCAAAAGTGCGCCCTGATAATTTCCTATCTTATAAAGGGCTTCCGCCTTCTGAGCATACGGATTATCTTGCGCATAAACCCCTGATACTAAAATTAATACACATAAAATTGACCAAACCGATTTTTTTGTAGAAAGAACCATAAGAATACAGGGTTAATGTCTGAATAATTTGTTTTGCTCAACGACAACGAATGCCGAATGTTATGGGCAGTTCGTAAGATTTGAGCCAAAAAAACAAAGATTTGTAAAACATTTCAAAATTACACACAATAATTTAGGATTACATTTCGTTTGTGCCGAATCGCAACTTCGGGGGAAATACCCTAATTTTCTGTATTATATTGATTATAAGTGAGATAAATTGAATTTTATGCAAAAACTATGTAAATTATCTGACAAAAGCACCAAACAAAAATGCGCTTCAAAAAACAACTTATGTTATAATTTTTATCCAAAAGTTACATCTTTCGTGTTTTTTTGTTTTTACATTTTTTCGTTTTTACAATATGATTTGTTACACTTCATGAGTAATGCCTCGAATTTGGCGTATCGTTTAGTTTGAACGTAATTTAATGATTTTCAAATAATTATCATTGTCCAACTACTCGATACGAAATACGTCATATCACTTCATATCGAATGTGTGTGATAAAAACTGTATTTTTTTTGAATAAGGAAAGCGATTGCCCCACGTTCTGGCAAATTTTTTGCAACTATATTTTCGTAAATTTATGTGTTTTCCAGTATTTCGGACAAAATATTATTCATCAAATTTAGAACGCAAAATATGATTCCATTATTAATAGAAGTACCTGAAAATGAGTTACCTAAGCGTTATCAACAGTGGCTCTATATCAAAACCAACGACCTGCCCGAAGGCTTAGGATTTGTCCCATATCGAGGCGAGGGCGCAAGTTCCGTTCTCAAATTTGTGGTCATTCCGCTTTTTGCACTTTTAAGTTTATTGACCGGAATCCCCATGATATATGGTTGGATAAAAATGATAGCCGGACTCGAATATGACGGCGCAAGTGTGGTTTTATTGCCTGCTTTGGCGATTCCGTTTGGCATGATTGCCGTCCGTTATTACCGAAAATTTCGGCGATTAGAGCGCGAACGCACCATGACGGAAAGTGGCGAATACCATGATGGCGTGTTTTTTGATGAAGATGCCTTGCTCATTATTGATGAAGAGGTCAATACGTTGGTGCCAAAACATTCGATTCGGGAGGTCAGCGAAAAATTTACTGAAAATTATGACCGTCAAGTCATTATCGCAGGAAAATCGGTCGATGGAAGCCTTTACAAAATTAAAGTGCCACTCACACACCGCAAAGAAATGATGACTACGCTGAAAAAATGGATTGAAGAAGAAACTTTTGACCGTTTATAGCCGTCAGAAGTTTCTGCTTGATTTTAGAATTTTAGCCACCTACTCGCTTGATTTTGAAGCCTTTAGATTCTAATATTTGGATAATTTGTTCGCGATAATCGCCCTGAATAATAATTTTGTCCTCTTTATAACTTCCGCCAACGCCTAAATTTATTTTTAATTGTTTGGTTAATATTTTGAAATCCGCCTCTGCTCCCGTATAACCTTCGATAATTGTTATGGGTTTTCCTCTTCGCTTTTCATATTTACATAAAAGTGGTTCTTTTTGAAGCCAAATATCAGATTTTTTTGTATTTTCTTTCGTTTTTTCCTCAATTTGATGGTCAGGAAATATTTTTTTGAGTTGGTCTTGTAAATTCATTTTTATTTGTTTTATAAATAATTAATTATATTTTGGTTTTCAAAATTGCCTGAACTTCCATCATGTCATCCCGAAACGCTGCTGCGGCAATAAAGTCCAAATCTTTGGCGGCTTGCTCCATTTGTTTTTTGATATTTTTGAGTTGTTTTTCGAGGTCAGATTTGCTCGAATTAGCGATGACGGGGTCATCAGAAATCGTCATTTTTTCGGGTTCAAAATACACTTTTTGCCCTTTGTATTTGGCATCCGAAGCCTGTGTTTGTGCCATGATTTCGTCTGTCGATTTTTGGATAGTTTTAGGCGTAATCCCGTGATTTTCATTGTATTGCTGTTGTATTTTTCGCCGTCTTTGGGTTTCGCTGATGGCGGTTTTCATGGAGTCCGTCATTTTATCGGCATACATCAAAACCTTGCCTTCGGTATTCCGTGCTGCTCGCCCGATGGTCTGCACCAACGAACGAGTATTTCGCAAGAATCCCTCTTTGTCCGCATCCATAATCGCCACCAAAGCCACTTCGGGCAAGTCCAGTCCTTCACGCAATAAATTGACACCGACCAAGACATCAAAAATACCCAGACGCAATTCGCGCAAAATTTCGACCCGCTCCAAACTCTTGACCTCCGAATGAATGTATCGTGTTTTGATGTTCAAATTTTCGAGATATTTGGTCAATTCTTCCGCCATTCTTTTGGTCAAAGTCGTAATCAAAATCCGATGTTTTAGTTCGATAGTTTTATCAATTTCGTCCAATAAATCATCAATCTGGTTCAGGGTCGGACGCACTTCTATCACGGGGTCAAGCAAGCCTGTGGGACGGATAATCTGCTCGACAATCACGCCTTCGCATTCCCGCAATTCGTAGTCGGCGGGCGTGGCACTGACATAAATCGTTTGGTAGGTTATTGATTCAAATTCTTCAAATTTCAAGGGACGGTTATCCATCGCCGAAGGCAATCGAAATCCATGTTCTACTAATGCCGTTTTTCGGGAACGGTCGCCACCCCACATCGCCCGAACTTGCGGAATGGTCGCATGACTTTCGTCAATAATCATCAGATAATCCTCTGGGAAATAGTCCAATAGACAAAACGGACGAGTTCCCGGTTTGCGGTTATCAAAATATCGGGAGTAATTTTCGATGCCCGAACAATAGCCCAATTCTCGCATCATTTCCAAGTCAAATTCGGTGCGTTCTTTGATGCGTTTTGCTTCCAAAAATTGCCCTTCAGACTCGAAGAGCCGAACTTGTTTCATCATATCATCCTGAATCTGATGGATAGAACGATTCAGCGTATCGCGTCCCGTAACGAACAGGTTGGCAGGAAAAATCGTAACGGCGGTTTCATCCGTAATTCGAGTGCCAGATGCAGGGTCAATGCGCTGAATGGCATCAATCGTATCGCCCCAAAACAAAATGCGATACGCAAAATCGGCATAAGCAGGAAAAATATCAACCGTATCGCCTTTGACCCGAAAAGTACCTCGTGTAAATTCCACTTCGGTACGCTGATAAATAATTTCGACCAAAGACATGAGAAAAGGCGCAATCGGGATGCGGTCGCCTACTTTTATCGGAATGACCATCTCGGCGTATTCTTGGGGGTTTCCCATCCCATAAATACATGATACTGAAGCAACTACAATCACATCTCTGCGCCCTGACATTAACGAAGAGGTCGTGTGCAAACGCAATTTTTCGATTTCATCATTAATCATTAAATCTTTTTCGATGAAGGTATCGGTCGTGGCGATATAGGCTTCGGGCTGATAATAATCGTAGTACGAAATGAAATATTCGACAGCATTTTCAGGAAAAAATTGTTTGAATTCGCCATAAAGTTGGGCGGCTAAGGTTTTGTTATGCGCCAAAATCAAAGTGGGACGCTTCAGCTGGGCAATGACATTGGCTATCGTAAACGTTTTGCCTGACCCCGTAACGCCGAGCAGGGTTTGGGCTTTTTCGCCATCATTTATGCCCTGAACCAGTTGCCGAATGGCTTGCGGTTGGTCGCCTGTCGGTACAAATTCGGAAGTTAATTGGTAATCCATACAATCAAAAGTTAGTCCTTGCAGTCATCACAAAATCATTCCAAATGTAACCGAAATTTTTGAAAAATGACTACAAATATTGTCAATCAATGAACGCACGCTACCAAGCAAATTTGAGTGCCGTTGGTGGTGTTCTCAACTTTTCATCACAACTTTTGAAATGAAATGTGGATATATTTTTGCGCTGATGTTTTCGCACATTTTTTACGAACTTTGTGGGCGCAACCACCGAAAATATACCCATTTTTGGCGAAAAACCACATAATTGAATACCAATTCCCTCAAAATAAAACGTGAAAAACATGAAACTTTGGCAAAAAGATTACCAAGTCGAGAATATTATCGAGCGATTTACCGTAGGCAAAGACCGAGAACTGGATATGTATCTGGCTGATTTTGATGTACTTGGCTCTTTGGCACACACACAAATGCTCCAAAGCATCGGACTTTTGAGCGCATCAGAACTCGCTGATTTACAAGTCGAACTCAAACATATTTATCAAAAAATGCAAGAGGGACAATTTGAAATTCAGGAAGGAGTAGAGGATGTGCATTCGCAGGTGGAGCTACTTTTGACCGAAAAATTAGGCGATACAGGAAAAAAAATCCATTCGGGACGTTCTCGAAATGACCAAGTGATGGTCGATTTGAAATTGTATTTGCGGCATACTATCCGAAAATTAGTAGGAGAAATCAAAGAATTTTTTGAATTATTACTGGATTTGAGTAAAAAATATCAAACCGTTTTGATGCCCGGTTATACGCATACTCAAATTGCGATGCCCTCTTCTTTTGGGCTGTGGTTTGGGGCATATGCCGAAAGTTTGGTCGATGATATTTTGTTGTTCCAATCGGCGTATCGGGTTGTGAATCAGAACCCTTTGGGGTCGGCGGCTGGATATGGCTCGTCATTTCCCCTGAATCGGCAAATGACCACCGATTTATTGGGTTTTGAAAGCATGAATTACAATTCGATTTATGCACAAATGGGGCGTGGAAAATCCGAGAAAACGGTAGCTTATGCGGTAGCTGGCGTGGCTTCAACCTTAGGAAAGTTGGCAACGGATGTTTGTCTGTTTATGTCGCAAAATATGAATTTTTTAACTTTTCCAGATGAACTGACCACAGGTTCGAGCATTATGCCACACAAAAAAAATCCGGATGTCTTTGAGCTGATGCGCGCCAGATGCAATCGTTTGCAATCACTTCCCAATGAAATTACATTGATTTTGACGAACCTAATTTCGGGCTATCACCGTGATTTACAGCTTATTAAAGAAAATATTATTCCCGCCTTACACGAAATTTCGGATTGTTTGTCGGTTGCAAAATTTACCTTATCCCAAATTATTGTTCACGAAAATATTTTGGAGGATGATAAATATCAGTATTTATTTAGTGTCGAATCGGTAAATAAGGAAGTATTAAATGGTGTAAGTTTTCGGGATGCGTATCGAAAAATTGGTCAAGAAATTGCCAATCAAACCTATCAAGCGGATAAAGAAATTAATCACACGCACGAAGGAAGTTTAGGCAATTTGTGCCATGATAAAATTGAGCAACGTTTTCATCGGCTCATCGCCGAATTTGAGTTTGAAAAAATGGATAAAATCTATGATTTATTGAAATAAAAACAGAAAGGAAAGCCGTATCTATGCGTCATCAAAGCACGACAATTTCATGAATTTAAGGTATTGATTTAGAGTGATTTAATTTGATTTTTGGACGAGAAATCATACGGTATGGTTTTTCTTAAAATTTATCAAAAATAGATAAATCTTTCGTACAAAAATTTTACGAAACGGTGATTTTCGCTTAAATTTGTCATGCCTTAATTATCAAGGAAATAAAACGAACATACAATGAAAACTCCTTTTTTGGTTTTACTTTTCGCTGGATTTCTCCTGACTACTTCTTACGCACAAATCGAAGTCCAAACCCAAACCCTCGAAGCGATTCCCTTGACTATGCGCCAACAAAACGACCCATCGCTCCAAGAATTATTACGTCATCCCGAATCGGCGTTTCGATTTCGTTATGCTCGACAGGCTATGAGCCTGCCCGATGACATCTGGAAACTGACGCGGTTGCGGTATTTGTATCTGGACAACAATCAGTTAGAATCATTGCCACCCCAAATGAGTGCCTTGCAAGAGCTGGCAGTTTTGTCGTTGGAACAGAACCGATTTTATGATTTTCCGATGACCTTGTTGGCGATGAAAAATCTGATTTCGTTGGATATGCAAAAAAATAATTTGCAAAAATTGCCTGAAGAAATAGGGCAGATGGTCAATTTGCAAGAATTGAATTTGGAAAAAAATATGCTCAAAACTTTGCCCGAAGACATCGGCAAACTTGTCGCCTTGGGTGAACTAAATCTGGCAGATAATCGGATGGAACGGCTGCCCGCCAGCATCGGAAAATTGAAAAATTTATATTCATTGAACTTGAGTAACAATAAATTAACCAGATTACCGCCCGAATTGGGTGCGCTGACCAAATTATTAGAATTGGATTTGAGTGGAAATACAATTTCTCCTGCCGACCAAGAAATACTCAAGAAAAAATTGCCATATACCAGTATTCATTTTTAGAAATGTCATAAAAAAAGTAAGTTATTTTGACCCTCATCAGCTTCAAAATTGAATGAGGGTTCAATTTTTGACCAAATTTAGAAACCAAAATGAATCATAACATGATGCTCAAACGCCCCAGACGCAACCGTAAATCTGCCCCTATTCGGGCGATGCTCCAAGAAACGCATTTATCGCCCGCACATCTAATATTTCCACTTTTTGTTACGGAAGGCGAAAATATCAAAACGCCCATTGCTTCGATGCCTAATATGTATCGCCGTTCGTTGGATATACTTCTGGACGAAATTGCTGAATGTCAGGAACTTGGGATTCATACGTTTGCGATTTTTCCGCACCTCGAAGAGCATCTCAAAAATAAAACGGGAACAGAAAGTTTGAATCCTGAAGGCTTGTATATCAGGACATTACGCACGATAAAAGCACAATTTCCCGAAGTTTGTTTGATGACCGATGTGGCACTCGACCCGTACAGTTCGGATGGACATGATGGCATTGTTAGAAATGGTAAAATCCTAAATGATGAAACACTTGAAGTATTAGGAGCAATGGCATTGGCGCAAGCTCAGGCGGGTGCGGATATGATTGGTCCGTCAGATATGATGGATGGACGAGTAAAATATATTCGTCAAATACTTGATAATCAAGGTTTTACGGATGTTTCTATTATGTCTTATACCGCCAAATATGCCAGTGCGTTTTATGGTCCTTTTCGAGATGCGTTGGATTCTGCACCCAAATCAGGCGATAAAAAAACATATCAAATGAATCCGGCTAATCAACGAGAGGCACTTATCGAGGCGCAAGCCGACACCGAGGAAGGTGCTGATTTTCTGATGGTTAAGCCTGCCCTGGCGTATTTGGATGTGATTCAGGTTTTGCACCAAAATTGTGATTTGCCGATTGCTGCCTACAACGTAAGTGGCGAATACGCTATGCTCAAAGCTGCCGCCGAAAAAGGGTGGTTAGATGGTGAAAAAACCATGCAAGAAATATTGCTCAGCATCAGACGGGCGGGCGCAAGTTGTATTTTGACGTATTTTGCCAAAGAATTTGCACAAATTTATGAACAATAAATCTGTGTAATAGTAAACTTGCCAAAGTTTTAAAACTTGGCAAGTTTCAGGGTTAAGAATTGATATGATTTAACAAAAATTATCGAATTTGTTGTGCCAAAAGATACAAAACTGCCATCCGAACTGCTACGCCATTTTCCACTTGGTCTAAAATGATAGCGTGTTCAGAATCAGCAACATCGCTGGTCAGTTCTACGCCTCGATTAATCGGACCAGGGTGCATGATTACAATTTTTTTATTTAATTGGTCTAATCGTTCTTTATTCACCCCAAAATAAAGTGCATATTCTCGTAGCGAAGGAAAGTTTCGGGACTTCTGGCGTTCTAACTGAATACGCAAAACATTCGCCACATCACACCATGCCAAAGCCTTCTGAATATCCGAAAAAACTTGTACGCCCAGTTGATTTAAGTATTTGGGTATCAGCGTTAAAGGACCACACACAGCCACATCTGCGCCTTGTTTTTGGAGGGCAAAAATATTGGATAATGCAACTCTTGAATGTGAAATATCGCCAATAATTGCTACTTTTTTCCCAGCCACTTCGCCCAGTTTTTCCCGAATCGAAAATGAATCCAAAAGGGCTTGTGTGGGGTGTTCGTGCGTGCCATCGCCAGCATTGACGATGCGTGCGTTAATGTGTTTGGCTAAAAAATGAGGCGCACCCACCGAAGCATGTCGCATGACAATCATATCGACTTTCATCGCCAAAATATTATTGACCGTATCGAGCAAAGTTTCGCCCTTTTTGACCGATGACGAGCCAGCCGAAAAACTAATTGTATCGGCGGAGAGGCGTTTTTCTGCCAATTCAAACGAAAGTCGGGTACGGGTAGAATTTTCAAAAAAAATGTTCGCAATCGTAATGTCTCGCAAAGACGGGACTTTTTTGATGGAACGACTCAAAACCTCCTTAAAATGGTCGGCGGTTTCAAAAATCAAATGAATATCTTCGGGAGCTAAATCCTTGATTCCCAAAAGGTTTTGTATTGTCAGTTGGGTCGTCATTTATGCGTTATCTTTATTTATGGTATCTAAATTTTCTTTAATTTTTTCGATTTCTTCCACGCTCAAACCTGTTAATTTTTGAATTAAAGAAATTTCTAATCCTTCTTCTATTGCATTTTTGGCGATATTTTTTTTAGATTCATCCATACCTTCCATGCGTGCGGTTTCCTTGACTGCCTTTTCGATTCTGAGATTATCCTGATGACGTTCGTAGATTTTACGTTCGTGTTCAGACATCGCCAAGACTTGCAATTTTTCGGCGGCTTCGGGGAGTCCTTTCGCCCTAAAATTCGGTTTGATTTCGCTATTTTTCAGGAAATAAATCCATTCGTCTAAAGTATCTTTGGCGACATCATCAAAATTATTAATTTTAAGAATGTAATATTTGGGAAAAATATCGGCAACGTGCTGAATGTCAAAGGTTTGTTTCTGGTGAATCGAAGGGGTTAATCGTTCGTGATTGTGAATGCCGTAAAATCCGCCTCGATATTCATAGACATAATCGTGTCCTTGTCCGAGTCCAAAATAGACAATATTAATGGAAAATACTTTTTTGATTTTGCCGTAAGAATCGCCTTGTTTGATGTATTGCGTGATGAGTTTAGAAGCGCCGTATAGCATTCGATGGAAATAATCGACTTCGGGTTCATTTTGAACTTCGACCAACATCAATTCATTTTGTTTTGATTTGACCAAAATATCGACACGATTAAATTTATCTTTGGGGACTTCTTGGTTTGATTCGCTTTCCAAAATCTCCAAGATGGTTACGTCCAACTTCAAAAGTTCGGTCAAAAATCCTTCTAAAATGCCGAAATTGGCTTTGTGTCGCAATAATTTTTTAATTGCCCAATCAAATTGTACTAATTCCATGACTTACCGTTTTGATTTGATTTTTTCGATTTCTTCCACGCTCAAACCTGTTAATTTTTGAATTAAAGAAATTT
>CAZNYR010000083.1:14613-17893 GCA_964577275.1 uncultured Cytophagales bacterium
GGCTTTGTGTCGCAATAATTTTTTAATTGCCCAATCAAATTGTACTAATTCCATGCTATTTATGCGTTCAAAAAAAATCCTAAACCATCACAAAGATAAATTTAGGATTTTTTTCAGATTTAAGAAAATCAAAATTGTTAATATCGATAATGCGAAGGTTTGAAAGGACCTTCAGTGGTTACGCCAATGTATTCGGCTTGTTGGGTCGAAAGTTCTTCTAATTCAACACCAATTTTAGCTAAATGCAAGCGAGCTACTTTCTCGTCTAAATGTTTGGGCAACATATACACTTTATTTTCATAATTTCCCGAATTTTGCCATAATTCAATTTGTGCCAAAGTTTGGTTTGTAAATGAATTTGACATCACGAAAGAAGGGTGTCCTGTGGCACAACCCAAATTGACCAATCGTCCTTCTGCTAATACGATAACATCCTGACCATCAATATTATACAAATCAACTTGCGGTTTGATTTCTTCTTTGGTTTTGCCGTAATTCGTATTGAGCCACGCCATATCAATTTCGTTGTCGAAGTGTCCGATATTACAAACTATCGTCTTGTCTTTCAGGACTTTAAATATGTCAGCGGTAACAATATCTTTGTTTCCCGTTGCTGTAACGATAATATCGGCTTCGGGAGCTGCTTTGATCATTGGTTTTACTTCAAAACCATCCATCGCAGCTTGTAATGCACAAATCGGGTCGATTTCCGTAACGATAACTCGTGCGCCTGCGCCCTGCAATGAAGCCGCTGAACCTTTTCCGACATCGCCATAACCCGCCACTACGGCTACTTTACCCGCCATCATGATGTCGGTCGCTCGCCGAATAGCATCTACCAACGATTCTTTACAGCCGTATTTATTATCAAATTTTGATTTTGTAACGGAATCATTTACGTTAATGGCTGGCAAAGGCAAGGTACCGTTTTTGACTCGGTCATAAAGTCGATGAACGCCTGTGGTGGTTTCTTCGGAAAGTCCTTTAATTTCTTCGACCAATTCGGGGTATCGGTCTAATACCATATTGGTCAAATCGCCGCCATCATCCAAAATCATATTTAAAGGCTTTCGGTCTTCGCCAAAGAATAAAGTTTGTTCGATACACCAATCAAATTCCTCTTCGGTCATTCCCTTCCACGCATAGACAGAAATATCTGCTGCCGCAATCGCCGCTGCCGCATGGTCTTGTGTAGAGAAAATATTACATGAAGACCAAGTTACCTCTGCGCCCAAAGCGACTAAGGTTTCGATGAGTACTGCCGTCTGGATAGTCATGTGCAAACAGCCCGCAATTCGTGCGCCTGCCAATGGTTTTGCTTCGCCATATTCCTCTCGCAATGCCATTAATCCAGGCATTTCTGCTTCGGCTAATCGGATTTCTTTTCTGCCCCACTCGGCTAATTTAATATCTTTGACTTTGTGCTGAATAAAATCTGCCATAATTTTATGAAAAATGAATAAATTGTATAAAATAAATTTACGTTCAATCAAGATAACAAAGGTACAAAATAATTTGTTTGACAAGTTTTTTTTAGCAAGTTTGTTCTCCCCTTGGCGTTCTTTAATGAAGGAGATGAAATCGGATAAACTATAAAAATGGAAGAGATAGCACAAACCATCGGCACGATTTTGCTGGCAGGAATTTCGACATACAGTATTTTTCAACATTCAGATTACGGACATCAAGCCAAAATTTTGATTTTGGTTTTTACCATTTTTGCTACAGGAATGTCAATTACCGCCATTTATTTATCGGATGGTGAACAAGACCGCCTCGAAAATCAAGTCAAATCTACTGCCGATTCCCTGAAAGTGGCTAATCTTACCCTCAAAAATGCCCAATACGCCCTCGACAGTATGCAACAGGATTTGGACAGCATGACCATCACAGTTATTGGCATTGTAAAACAACTCGAAAATACTGAAAGTGAGATACTTAACGCTAATTATTCAACCCGAAAAAACCTCAAAGAAAATATCGGCGAAAGCATCAATCGACTCAATGCGCTACGAGATAAAACTCAAGTTTTGCAAGAAGGAATCAGCGAACAATCCAATAAAATTGATGATGCTCAACGTAAAACACAAGCCGAACTCAATCTTATTGTACAAAATTTAAGTCAAAATCTCGAACGACAAACCAGACGAATCCGTGAATATGATTCTGTGTTGCACCATTACGATTCGATAGGACGAATCCGACAACTCACCAAACTCAATGAGTTATTAAAATCCAAGAAAGATACCGTTTTGTTGCGTGAAACTTTTTATCATCGAGATACTGCCACTTACCAACTTTTGCAACGTCTTTTCAAAGCCCAACAACACCTCAAAACACGCATCGACTCTTTACGATAAACCCCAAAAAAAAACCTTGTATTCGCCTGAATATCAAGGTTTTTTGAGTGCTGATGTGGTTAAGGTCAGTCAAGTTAAATTACATTTTTGGCATCGTAATTTTCAAAACACCGGACGTGCAATCAATCGAAATCCTATCTAAATTTACGCCTTTGGGGACACAAATGCTTCTTTCAAAAGCAGTCGTACCGCCCGAATAATTGCCCCATGCCTGAACTCTGGAAACGGTCAAAACGCCGTCCTGTAATTGCATACTAAAATCTTCTTTTTTGCCATCCTCCACGGATAATTCTACGCTATATTTGGTCGATTCCTCTTGCATTTTGAGGAGTTGAGGCGTAGCAGTGGGGGAAATTTTTTTGGCGAATCGTGAAAAGAAAAGCGAATCGGAATTGCTGAATAGTTCCATGTTGATTTTTCGGTTTGATGGGTGATTTTCGTTTAACCCAAAGATACTTCTTTTCCAAATAGATAAAAAATGACTTTTGTCATTTTAACATCTTTTTGCCTTATTTTGATACATATTCTTTGTATAATCCATATTTTATGCCCTAAAAAATGACATTTTTTTATTTTTAAACCTATGTTTACGAAATATAATACAAAACATAATAATAATGTGTAAAAATTACAATAATTAATATTCAACAAAATGAAAAATCTATAATGCGTAATACAGCGTATCGAGATGGTATAATCACTTGAAAATCAAAATTTTTGTGTTCTACGTCAGATTTAGATTTTGAGCGAGTTGTTTAATTTCTTCGATGGTTAAATCGGTCAAATCGGAAATATCCGTCCAGTCCATACCTTTTCGGAGGCATTTTTCTGCTATTGCAAACGCATTTTGTTTTTTGCCCATTTGTTTTCCTTTAGCAATTCCTTTTTCCCAAGCGTCATCAATGAGCGTTTTTTCTCGG
>CAZNYR010000084.1:0-1987 GCA_964577275.1 uncultured Cytophagales bacterium
GTACGGCTACTTTATTGACGCTGGTCGTGATTCCGATTTTGTACATTTGGCTTGGAGGAAAACATGAAAAAACAACCCTTTTTCGTTCCAAAAAGGGTTCAAAAAACACCTTCATTTCAAAAAAATTAGCCTTTTTGTTATTTTTTGGGTGGAGTACGCCGATGCTTCAGGCGCAAAATTCCGAACACATTTCCTTAGAAATTACCCTTGAAAAAGCTCTACAAAATTATCCATCCGTACAAAAAGCAAAGCTACAAATTCGAGCTTCGGAATACCTAAAAACACATTACATTACGTGGCAACCTCTTGATTTTCAGTACCAATACGGAAATATTAATAATGCCGATTTGGATATGAGTTTGACGTTCATGCAATCCGTACCGATGCCTTACGCCCTCAAATCCAAAAAACAGTATGCTCAAGCTCAACATGAATTAACCGAACAGCACTTGAAAGTAACTGAAAATGAGGTAGTTTGGCAAGTCAAAAAGGCATATTTTGAATGGTATTTTTGGCATCAAAAATTAGAATTAATCCAGAAAGAAGATTCGATTTTGCAGACTTTACAGCGCATTGCCAAAATTCAGGCTGAAACAGGTGAAATTTCACCGATTTTTCAGCAACGTGCCGAATTGGAAACACAACAAATCCGATGGCAAATCTCTGATATTCAGCAAAATATCTTTGAACAAAAACAACGTGTGGGAATGTTTTTGGGAGATTCCTTATCGAATGTTATGCCCGAAAAAAATACCTTTGAAATACTTGATAATCAAATGGTTATGATTGAAAATGTAACAGATAATCCTACGTTGAAATACTGGCAAAAGCAGCAAAATGTTTATGCTTGTGCCGAAAAATGGCATCAAACCAATCGTTTGCCTGATATACAGTTTGGGTATTTTAATATGCGAGAAGGCGGAAGTTTTCAGCGTCATGCCATGCTTTTGGGTTTGCAAATTCCGTTAGGACATTCCGAATCGAAACATCAGCAAAAAATAGCGCAAATCGAACAGCAAAAAGCAAATTTACAAACACAACTTATTGAAAATCAATTAAAAACACGTGCGTTGATGTTGCAAAAAAATCTTGCTCGAAATGCTGAAAAATTGCATGATTTCCGAACAAATACCTTGCCGATGGCTCGTCAGATTCTTGGAAAAATACAAAAAAGTTATCAAGCAGGCGAAGCCGATTATACGACTTTTGTCCAAACTCGGCGTGAAATTTTTACGCTCGAAAATCAATATTTAGACATTTTATTAAATGATTTTTTGACTCGTGCCGAACTCGAATTTTTATTTTCTTTTGATTCATTTTAAATTTAAAATCATATAAAATTATGAAAATATATCATTTAAAATATTATTTTATCGTCTTTTTAATGACGTTTATGGCGTGCGAAAGCGAAAAAATGCCTTCGGAAATTGCATCCGAAATATCAAAAATTCCCGACCCAATGACGCTTAGTTTGACCAAAGAACAGATACAACAAATTGGACTGGAACTTGGAAAAGTACAAACGAAAGCATTGGAAAATACGCTTTTTGTAAACGGCAAAATTACTGTGCCGCCCAATCACTCGGCACAGCTTCATGCGTATCATGCGGGTTTTGTGCAAGAAATTCGGGTTTTGGCAGGCGATTTTGTGCAAAAAGGACAAACTGTGGCGGTTTTGGCGCATCACGAGTTTTTGAAATTGCAGGAAAATTATCTGACGCTCCGAAGTGAATCGGATTATTTGCAGAAAGAATTGGCACGCCAAAAAACGCTACGAGCCGAAGAG
Organism: uncultured Cytophagales bacterium; assembly: GCA_964577275.1. GTDB lineage: Bacteria > Bacteroidota > Bacteroidia > Cytophagales > Thermoflexibacteraceae > UBA2561. The sequence continues at coordinate 1,787 of CAZNYR010000084.1, forward strand.
ATTAATGCCGAAAAAAAATGGCAAGAAGTGCAACGGGATGCCCAAATCAAAGAGGCGCAGGCTCGAAGTTTGGAAAAACAATTAACGATTTTGGGTATTAATCCTAAAACCCTGACTGCCAGTACAATGCGTGCGAATTTTGAGGTAAAAAGTCCGATTTCGGGCTATGTCGAGGCGGTTTCGGGTCGGCTGGGCGAATTT
>CAZNYR010000084.1:1997-17812 GCA_964577275.1 uncultured Cytophagales bacterium
AATTTGTGGACTTAGAAAATATCCTTTTGAGGGTGCAAAGTAACGAAAATAAATATCTGGAATTAACGGTTTTTGAGAAAGAAATACACCAAATTCGTCAAGGGCAAATTGTAACGTTTGAATCCTCAAGTTTGGGCGCAGAAACCTATCGGGCGGAGGTCGTTTTGATTGGTCAAACGATTGAGCATCAGGATAAAACGATACGCATTCAGGCACGCATTTCTGATGCTGGCGCTCAAAAGAAATTAATTTCGGGAATGTTTGTCCATGCGCGTGTGCTGTTGGCTTCGAGCGAAAATCATGTATTGCCTTCGGAAGCGGTTATTCAGGAAGGAAATCAATACTTTGCCTTTATTCAGACCTCAAAACAGGAAAAAGAAAGCCATTTTGAGAAAATTGCATTGAAAATTACGGGTAAAGATGCCAATTTTGTAGCTTTTGAGCCGATATTGCCTTTATTGTCAGATGTAGTATTTGTACAAAAAGGCGCATTTTATTTGCAGGCACAACTGTTAAAATTGAGTGAATCTGACTAAACAGCACTTTGTAGAAAATAATGATATAATGACTTAAAATTTTTAGAGTCTATCCAGAAGTTGGCGAATTTTCGTATGGCTAAAATTGCTCAAAACTGCCGAATTTTTATCATATTTGTCCACTATTTTTGATAGAAACAAAGCGAATCTACTTTTCAAGGATAAGTTACTCAAAATCAATTCTTTGAAAACTTAAAAACTATAAAATACAGAGCATTATGGCATTGGCAAAAACCTACAACCCAACCCAAACCGAAGACAAATGGTATCAATACTGGCTGGAAAAAGACTTTTTTTCTGCCAAACCCAATCCCGATAAAACACCTTATACTATCGTCATTCCGCCACCAAATGTTACGGGTGTGTTGCATATGGGACATATGTTGAATAATACCATTCAAGATATTTTGATTCGGAAAGCACGGATGCAAGGCAAAGAAGCCTGCTGGGTGCCGGGAACTGACCATGCCTCCATCGCTACGGAAGCCAAAGTCGTCAAGATGCTCAAGGACAAAGGCATCGAAAAACATCATATTTCACGAGAGGAATTTTTGGAACACGCTTGGCAATGGAAAGAAAAATACGGCGGAATTATTCTTGAACAGCTCAAAAAATTGGGCGCATCTTGCGACTGGAATCGAACTCGCTTTACGATGGAGGAGGATTTATCCAAGCAAGTCATCAAAGTTTTTGTCGATTGGTACAACAAAGGATACATTTATCGGGGCGTTCGGATGGTGAACTGGGACCCCGAAGGAAAAACTGCGCTGGCGGATGACGAGGTCATTCATAAGGAAAGTCAAGGCAAATTATTTTATGTCAAATATCGGATTCAAGATACTGATAATGAGTTTATTACGATTGCTACGACTCGACCCGAAACCATTCTTGGCGATACGGCAGTTTGTGTCAATCCGAATGATGAACGCTATCAACATTTAATCGGCAAAAAGGCAATGATTCCGAAAGTAAATCGCCCTGTTCCGATTATTGCGGATGATTATGTTACGCCTGAATTTGGGACAGGATGCCTCAAGGTTACGCCCGCCCACGACTTGAACGATTACGAAATCGGTTTGCGACATCATTTGGAAGTAATTGATACGATTGCTGATGACGGAACCATGAGCCAAGCAGCAGGCTTTTATGTGGGCGAAGACCGTTTTGTCGTTCGTAAAAAAATCGTAAAAGACCTCAAAGAGATGGGACAACTCGTTAAGGTTGAGGAAATTACGAACAAAGTAGGACGCTCCGAGCGCACCGATGCGGTCATCGAACCCAAACTTTCGACCCAGTGGTTTGTGGCAATGGAAAATTTTAAGCAAAAAGCCTTAGAAAAAGTTGAATATGATAGCATAAAATTACATCCGCCCAAATTCAAAAATATGTACCGAAGTTGGATGGAAAATGTGCGTGATTGGTGCATTTCTCGGCAACTTTGGTGGGGGCATCGGATTCCTGCGTATTTCTTGCCAAACGGCGAATTTGTCGTGGCAGAAACTGCCCAAGAAGCCTTGAAATTAGCACAAGAAAAAGACCCGAATCTGAAAGCCGAAGATTTGCGCCAAGAAGAGGATGTACTGGATACGTGGTTCTCTTCGGGGTTGTGGCCAATTTCGGTGTTTAATGGTTTGCTCGACCCTGAAAATGAGGAGATTAATTATTTTTACCCGACCAATGTTTTGGTAACTGCGCCCGAAATTTTGTTCTTTTGGGTTGCCAGAATGATTATTTCGGGATACGAATATCGGGACGAAAAACCATTTGAAGATGTCTATTTGACGGGAATTGTGCGGGATAAATTGCACCGAAAAATGTCCAAATCTTTGGGCAATTCGCCTGACCCAATCGAACTGATAAACCGATACGGAGCGGATGGCGTGCGGACGGGAATGCTTTTCAGTTCGCCAGCAGGAAATGACTTGCTTTTTGATGAAAAATTATGCGAACAAGGACGTAATTTTTGTAACAAAATCTGGAATGCCTTTCGATTGATTAAAGGTTGGGAAATTGCTGAAAATCAACAAGAAATGTCCCATTTGGTGGCGATTCATTGGTTTGAAAACAAACTCAATTCGGCATTAGAAAAAATTGAAGACCATTATTCAAAATATCGAATTTCGGATGCTTTGATGACGATTTATAAACTGATTTGGGATGATTTCTGTTCGTGGTATTTGGAAATCATAAAACCGCCTTATGGTGAACCAATCGACCGCCAGACTTACGATAAAACGATTGAAATTTTAGAAAAACTGATTAAAATATTACATCCATTTATGCCCTTTATTTCCGAAGAAATTTGGCATCAAATCACGGAAAGACATGAAAAAGATTGCGTTATCGTGGCGGAATATCCGAAAGTTGGTGAATTTGATGAAACGATTTTGAAGGAAGCCGAAATCATTTTTGAGGTCGTTACGGCATTGCGAAATACCCGAAATGCCAAAGGAATTTCGCCCAAACAAGAATTGATTTTGTACATCAAAACTGATGAGAACTCAATTTATGAGAAGTTCAAAATGACCATCAAAAAACTGGCGAATATTTCGGCAATTAGCTACACGCCCAAAGCCGTCGAAAAAACAGTAAGTTTTATCATAAAAGCTGATGAATTTTTCATTCCCATTGAAGGTCAGATAGATACCGCACAAGAAAAGGAAAAAATCCGAAAAGAATTAGACTACACGAAAGGCTTTTTGAAAGGCGTAGAAAACAAGCTGGCAAACGAACGTTTTGTCAATCATGCGCCTGCCAATGTCCTTGAAAATGAGCGCAAAAAACAAGCGGATGCGCTTGCCAAAATCGAAACATTGGAAAAAAGTTTGAAAGCATTAGGATAAAAATAAAGCCTGTCAAGTTCAAAACTTGACAGGCTTTATTATATTGATAATCAAGACCTTAGTTTAATTTAAATTGTCCTACGCCATCCTTGAGTTCTTCGGCGAGCGTAGCCAAATTCGTGCCTGTCTGCGCCACCTGCGAAACAGCTTGGTCAAGTTGTTGAGCCGAAATCGTTACGTTTTGTGTTCCTGTGGCGGTTTCTTCAGAAACAACCACAATTTGACGGATATTTTCGGCAATCAAACGGATAGCGTCTTTTTGGTCGCCCGAAGCCGAAAGTACATCTTTGGATAAGGTTAAGGTTTCTTCGCTCGAGTTTAGGATGGTTTCAAATACTTTTTGGGCTTCTTGTGTCGCCGAATTTCCGTTATACACCGAAAATTCCATTTTGTCAATGGCTTTTCCTGCACTCGAAACGTCTTTCTGAACGTCTTTAATTACTTTTTCAATTTCAATCGTGGCGGATTTGGAACGTTCTGCGAGTTTTCGGATTTCTTCGGCAACGACCTGAAAACCACGCCCCGCATCGCCTGCCCGTGCCGCTTCAATCGCCGCATTGAGGGCAAGGAGATTAGTTTGGTTGGCAATTTCATTAATTACGTTTAGGGTTCTGGAAATTTCTTCGGAACGTTGCGCCAATACGTTAATTGAACCCGAAGTGGAATCTGCCGAATTTTCGATTTCGGACATATTTTTGACCAATTTTTCGATAATCGACATCCCATTTTTACAACTTCCCATCCCTGTTTCTGCCGAACGATTAATGATTTCGGATTTCGTACCCATCGCATCGGAAGCCTTCAGAATGCCGTCCACGAGTTTTGCCGATTCATCCGTTCGGCGTACTTGCTCGTTCATGCCCATCGCAATTTGTTTGATTTCCGTAACCACCGTCAAGGTATTTTTTTCCATTTCCTTGAATTGTTCGAGCATCTGTTCGGTAGAATTATCAAGGGTAAGCGTTCCGATTTCGATATTTTTGAGCAAACCATTGATATTATTGAGTGCCAAATTTAAGGCTTTTGCCATATTTTGAATATCGCCTGCGGAGGCTTTTTCGTCAAATCGGTTGGTCAAATCGCCTTGCGAAAGTGCCGAAACTACTTTTTGAATCCGAGTAACGGGGTCAGAAACCGAGTCTAACAAATTATTTAGTAAATCATTCAGGTTTTTCCATGCGCCTGTGGCTTCGGCAAGTTTGACCCGTTCATCCAACTTTCCTTCTGTGCCTGCCAGACGTGCGACACGCGTAACTTCACGAATCGTATTTCGGAGTTTTTCTCGCAACGAAAGATTACTTTCAATCATGTTGGCGATGTCGCCTGTGGGTTTGATTTTGTGCAATTCAATATCAACATCCAAATTACCATTTTCGATATTTTCGAGAAATTCGCTGGCGGCAGTCAAAGAAATCTTGAAATCGGTTACATCTTGAGCATATTTAACGACCTTAAATATTCTGCCATCAAAATCCCGAATTGGGTTGTAAATGGCATCAAACCAGACTTCCTGTCCATTTTTGCCGATTCGCTTGAATGTACCTTGCGAAAATTCGCCTTGATTGAGTTGCGTCCAGAATGCCCGATATTCTTGGCTTTGGACGTATTCGGGTTCGCAAAGCGTGCGGTGATGCTTGCCTTTCAATTCTTCGAGTGTGTAGCCGAGTGAATTCAAAAAGTTTTGATTTGCCCAAATTACTGTGCCATCCAGATTAAATTCGACCGAGGCGTATGTTTTGCCGATAGCCGATAATTTGCCTCGATTTTCGCTGTTGGCGGTACGTCTTTCGGTGGCATCCTGCACATACGAAACGACTTTATAAAGTATGCCTTCTTCGTTTCGGATGGGGTTGTAAGTGCCTTCTAACCAGAGTTCTACGCCATTTTTTCCGATGCGTTTATAGGTTTCGGTATCATGCTCACCCCGATTGAGTTTGTCCCAAAAGTTTTTGTATGAAGGATGCGCCACGTGGTCAGCACGGCATAATACGCTGTGATGTTTCCCCTTGATTTCTTCAACCGCATAATTGACATAATTCAAATATAAGTCGTTGGCAGTCAGGATTGTACCGTTCATATCAAATTCGATAACGCCATAGGAGCGGTCGATGGCTTCTTGTTTGCTGGCATTTTCGAGGTTTTGGATGCGCTGTTCGGTAATGTCATGAGCATATTGTACGATTTTAAAAATCTCGCCATCGGCATTTCGGATAGGATTATAAGTACCTTGAAACCAGCGTACTTCGTTTTGTTTATCCACTCTTCGATAATCGCCTTGTTTAAATTCGCCTGTTTTTAAGGTATTCCAAAATTGGTGATACTTTTCGCTTTTGGCATATTCAGGTCGGCACAAATCCGCATGATTCATTTGCGTGATTTCTTTGAGGCGATAATTTGTGATTTCCAAAAATAAATCGTTGGCAGTCAATACATTACCTTCCAAATCGTATTCTACCGATGCGTAAGATTTGTTGATAGAATCTTGCTTACCTCGATTTTCGATAGCCATATTATGAGGCTCGGTAATATCCAAAGCATATTTTACAACTTTATGCAATTTGCCGTCATAATCACGAACGGGATTGTAAGTTGCCTGCAACCAACGTTCCGTGCCATCTTTTCGGATGCGTTTGTAGGTATCGGTAAAAAACTCGCCCTTTTGCAATCGTTCCCAAAACTGCTGATATTCCTTGCTGTTGGCTGTTTTTGGGGTTACAAAAATGCGGTGATGTTCTCCTTTGATGTCTTCGATTTGATAGCCCATGATGTTGAGAAAAATATCATTTGCCTCCAAAATTCGTCCATCCATCGCAAACTCAATCGCTCCGTATGATTTGTTCAAAGCCTCTTGCTTGCCTCGATTGTCGAGTTCTCGTTTTCGTCTTTCGGTAATGTCATGAGCATATTGCACGACCTTATAAATCTTGCCGTCATAATCACGGATGGGGTTGTAAGTGGCTTGTAACCAGACTTTTTTGCCGTCCAAGCCGATGCGTTTGTAAATTCCTCGCTGAAATTCTCCTTGCCGTAATGAGTTCCAAAACTTATGATATTCGGCACTATTCGCAAATTCGGGAGCGCACAAATTGCGGTGATGCTTGTCGCGCAAGTTTTCGAGTTGATAATCCAAAAAACTTGCAAATAACATATTGATATTCAGAATATTACCTTCCATATCGTATTCGGCAACCCCATAAGATTCATCCATGGCGGCTTGTTTGCCTCGATTTTCGCTGTTAGCAATTCGTCTTTGGGTTACGTCCTTGCCATAAAAAACGACTTTGATGGGTTGGTTATCCAAATCAAAAATCGGATTATAACTTCCTTCATACCAGACAGTTGTGCCATCTTTCTTTATTCTTCGATATACTTCGGTGTCGTACTCTCCGTTGCGGAGTTTTCGCCATAAATCTTGGTAGGTTTTGGAGGCAACATCTTCGGGGCGACATAACATTTTGTGATTTCTGCCTTTGATTTGATGTAATTCGTATCCAAAACGCTCCAAAAATGTCGTATCGGCATCCAAAATTGTGCCGTCCATGCCATATTCGATGACATCATTTACTCGTCCGATGGCTTCTAATGTTTCCCCAAATTCTAAATCTTTTTGTTTCTGCTCGGTAATATCATTTGCCAAATATAAAATTTTGGTGATTTCGTTTTTATCATTCCGAACTGGCGTGTAAGTCATTAAAAACCAGCGGTCTTGTCCTGTTTTGGTTTTCCTTCGGACTTCGCCCCCGAAAGGTTTTCCCTGTCTTAATCCTTGCCAAGTTTGCCGAAAATCATTCAAATCAGCCATCGGAATAAACATTTCCACATGATTTCCTTTTACCTCGTCCAGGGTATATTCCATCGTGTTGAGAAAGTTTCTATTGGCATCCAACAAAATGCCATCGACCGAATATTCAGATTTAATCAGCGTGGAATCCACTGCATCAAGTAAACCCGTAATTTGGGCATCTTTTTCGATTAAATCTGCCTGATTTTTTTGGATAATTTCCAGATTGGATTGTAATAAAGCCTCTTTTTCTTGGGCTTCAAGTAATAATTGTGCGCCTTTTTTGCTGTCCACAAAAGCCGTAATGAGGTAAGATAAATTATTGAGCAAACTATATTCTTCCTCTATAAATGGATTATCCGCCTTTGCTTTTCGGGATAATTGCGTATAAACCACCTCAATTTGGAGCGTTTTTCCGTCAATCGTAGTGGTTTGGTGCGATTGTACCCATGGTGTTTCTTTGAAATTTTCGGTTTGATAAATTTGTCCATCAAACGTAATTCGGGCTTCCGCATAATCGGGATGTTGCCAAGCAGGCGGAAAAACGTGGACTACTTCGGTCAAGGCATCATGCACATTATCGTGTTTGTGCATAATAATTTCGGCTTGCTTTACGCCATTTAATTCCTTGATGCGTTCGGCATTATCAGTCAGTAGATTGTGAATGCGTACCAGATTTTCCTTTTCTTTGGTGATGTCCCGTGCAATGGCAATCAATCCCAAATGCTTTCCTTTGTTATCGACCCAAGGCGAAATCCGCAAATTGACGGGAAAACGTTTGCCATTTTTGGCGATATACGTCCACTCTCGTTCATAGATTTCGCCCCGCAAAGGGATAAATCTAAAAATATCAAAACTGGCTTCCAGCGATGCGCCGTACTCTTGGTTTAGTCGTTCGGTTTCTTGCCTAATTTCCTCACTATCATGGAATTGTGCGGGAGTCATGGTTAAGGCTTCGGCTTCGGTATAGCCTAATTTTTCTTCGGCTTTATCGTTCCAAAACTTAATATTTCCGTCATTATCGGTGGCGATAAATATCTGCCCAGTTGCCGTAAGCAAACTTTCAGTAAAAAGCTGTGCATTTTCCGAATTTTCGAGCTGATGCAAAACGAGTTCCTCCTGATTTTTCTGCTCCGTAACATCAAATCGAACGCCGATATATTTTATGGGCTTGCCTTCCTTGTCCAATACGGGCGCAATCGTGGCATCGACCCAATAATATCCATCATTTTTATCCCGATTTTTGTATGTTCCCCGGAATACTTTTCCATTTTGGATTTTCTCCCACATTTCTTTAAAAACATCCTTGGGCGTATCGGGGTGTCGGATAATATTATGAGGCTGCCCTATGAGTTCGTCCTGAGTATATTTGGAAATTTCACAAAGTTTGTTGTTGGCATACGTAATATTTCCATAAAGGTCTGATTCTGAAAGCAATGCGGCTTCGTCCAAGACGGCTAATCGAGCTTCTAATTCTCCTCTTAAATCCTCTTGTTCTTGAGCTTTTAGGGTTCGTTCCGTAAAATCCAGATTTACGCCAATCATTTTGATAGGTTTGCCCGTATTATCCAAAATGCTTTTGGCTAAAGCTCGCACATAATGCATTTGCCCGTTTTGGGTACTTACCCGAAATTCGGTATCAAACATCGTATTGGTATCGATGGCGGTCTGAATTTCGTGTGTGGCACGCTCTCGGTCGTCCTCGTGAAGGCTGGTTTGCCAGAGGTCAAAACTTGGTTGGGTAGCTTCGGTAACGCCATACATTTTATACATTTGGGCATTCCAAACCAACTCACCCGTGAGCATATTCCATTCCCAAACGCCAATATCCGCCGATTCGGCAGCCAATTCGAGGCGTTGATTCAGGTTTTGCAGCGTTTCGGCTTGGATTTTTTGTTCGGTAATATCAAACCGAATCGCCACGTATTTATAGATTTTTCCATCCTCATCAAAGATGGGCGCAACCGTGGCATCCACCCAATAAAAATCACCATTTTTCTTACGATTTTTGATTTCGCCCTGAAAAACATTGCCCGCCTGAATCGTATCCCACATTTCTTTGAAAACCGAAGCGGGCATATCGGGATGACGGATAATGTTGTGCGGTTTTCCGATGAGTTCCTCTCGGCTATATTCTGCGGTATGACAAAATTTGTCATTAACATAAATTATTGTCCCGTACAAATCAGTTTCGGAAACCAAAGCTGCTTCATTCAAAATGCCTGCTCGTGTAACCGAATCATTATCAATACTTTGGTGTGGTTTGGTGCTATCAGGATTTTCTTTCGGGAATAGATTATCTTTTTTTAGGTTATCGCCAAGTGCCATAATGGTTTTGTGGGTTTACTGGGAAATTGTATATATCTGATTTACAAAGTAAATGATAAATCGCTCTGGTTTTTCAAATTATCAATTTTTGGTGGGATTTCAAAAAAAAGGGTCAAAAATTTTGCCTAAAAAACTACGTGGCGGTCTTATTTTTTTGGAGAGGATTTCAATTTTCATTAAAATAATGATTATCAATGGGTTATGACCTGTCAAATTTTAAAAACTTGGCAGGTCAAATCTACCGATTTAGACCGATTTTGCTTTCAGTTTTCGGCGCACATCGTAGCGTTGTAAAATCGGATAGACCAATACCGAAGCAAACACAATGCTCGTTCCCACATAAAAATCGGGGGTCAGTTGTTCGTGTTCTTGGTACAAAATAGCTGCCATGATGGTGCCATAAATTGGCTCCATATTGACGCTCAAATTCATGGTAAAAGCGGTAATTCTTTGCATAATTTTGACCGCCAAAGAGTACGCATAAACCGTGCAAACCAATGACAAAATCAGAATCGCACCCCAGCCCCAAGTTGTCGTATTGAATTGTAAGGTCTGGTTTTCAGCAAAAAAATACGCATAAATCGGCAAAAATAAAGCACAAAACACCCATGCCCCCGACATTTGCCAGAAAGAAATCACGTAAGGGTCGTATTTTTTGGCATATCGAGCATTAATTACCGCAAAGATTGCTGCCAAAAGTGCCGCACCGACCGCCAAAATCAAGCCCAATACATGGTCAAATTCGGCACGTAAAATGATTTGCAAACCATAAATAATCAGCACGCCTAACAATACTTCGTACCACAAAATTTTACGGCGCATCATAATCGGTTCGGTGAACGATGTCCAGAGTGTTGAGGTCGCAATGCCCGCCAAACAAAGCGATACATTAGAATAATAAATGGCGGCAAAAAACAGCGTCCAGTGCAAGCCCACCAGCATTCCCGTCAAAAACATCCCACGCATGGTGCGTTTGCCGAGCCGAATGGTTTTTCGTTGCCACACCAGCCAAATTGCCAAGACCACCGCCGCAATGCCCGTCCGATAAAACACCAATTCGGGCGCAGGCAAGCCACTTTCTTTGCCCAAAATCGCCGTAAAACCCCAAATGATGATGATAAAATGAAGCGTCAGATAATCTTTCCACATGATTCTAATGATTATTGGTTTAAATTAGTTTTTAACACCCTGAAAAACTGATAGTTACAAAACGGGTGCAAAGGTAAATCCTTTTTTAATTTTGAGATGACAAAAGCCTAAAAATAACCTCAAACGTCAAATTAGGCTTATTTTTTTCGCAACTGAACCACCAGTCTCATGCCCTCCCGAAGGTCAGAAATATGCAGCGGAAGTGCATTCCAAGTCCTTAATTCTGAAACCTTTACATCAAATTTATCGGCTATGGCATAAATATTATCGCCTTTTTTGACCACATAAAATGCCCCTGCCAAAGCCAAATATTCGCTCGGAGCGGTACTATTTTGTCGCGTTTGCTTTTTTTCCAAATACATCGGATTGGTTAATAAAAGCGTATCGCCTGCCATAAACAACACATTATCAGGGACTTGATTCCATGATTTGAGCTTTTCCAACCCAACAGCCTCCGATGCAGAAATCTGCGCCAGCGTTTCGCCAGTTTGATAGATATGGTAATCCGCAGGAATTACGTGATAAAGCGCAAAATTATACGGCGATTTGAACCGAATTTTATGCCAAGGATGCTGATTTTCAGCAAATAACGCCGAAGTTTGATTCAAGAAAATCGTATCGCCTGTGTTTAAATTTTGCAAATCCGAAGCCGTTAGATGATTCCATGAAATTAACTGTTCTTCTTCCAAATCATATTGTTGCGCCACTTGCTTGAGGTTTTGCGCTGGCTCTAAAATATGAAAATCAGAAATATCTTTTTTTGTATTATTCAAAGAATCTGAATTTGTCTTTTTATCCATAATCTGTTCGGGTTCGATATAGCCAGATGGGATAACTTTTTGTTTTTCGCCATAAGGCTTCAGAAGTAATTGTTCGCCTCCAATTCCGATGGCATACGAACTCATTGGCTTGTTATTCCAGCGTGCTATTTCACGGTCTTCAATCTGTAAATGCTTCGCAATCGTATAAATATTTTCGCCAAATCCTGCATTATATACATTGATTTCACCTTTTAAATCCAATTTTGTACCGGGCATCAAATCGGATTGCATGGACTGCGTGGGATTCCATTTTGCCAGCCGATTGAGCGGAATATTTAACTTATAAGCAATTCGCGTCATGCTTTCGGGTTTGATAACCAAATAACACACAATCGGAATAGGTTTCCGAAAAAACGGTTCGGGCTTTTTCATTTCGCCTTCCCGAACTTTTACCCGAATTTTATCGCCATAAAGCAGTACACTATTGGTTTTCAGGTTATTCCATTTCAAAATGGCTTCCGTGGTTATGTTGTATTTTTGGGCAATTTGATACGGCGTTTCATTTTTTTGTACCGTGTGTAAAATGTATAATGAATCGGGCGTATATTCAATTTGAGGTGTTTTATCTTCCAAAATAACAGGCTTCGAGTCTTCATTTTCAGTAGGCAAAGCCGTATTAATTTTTAGGATTTTTAGAATTTTTCCTTCCATAAGATTAAGATTATTTCCCAAATTATTCCAATTTCTGATTTCAGCAATCGAAACCTGATATTTTTTTGCAATCTGAAATAAATTCTCTCCTTTTTTTACGGTATGATATAATAAAGTATCTTTTGAAACCGTATGATTTGAGTTTGTTTCAGCATCAAATTCGGAAACGTTATCAAGCGTATCGGTTACTATTTTAGGTGATTTCTGACTCAAATAAAGTACCCTTCCCGCTTTCGGAAATTCATTTCTTTGGATTGCATTATTTTTAGTAATAACATGAAGTTTTAAAGCAAATTTTTGGGCAACATCCCAGAAGGTTTCTTCGTGTTTGAGCGTATATTTTTGGACAGAAACCGTATTTTTTTTGGGTTCAAAATAGTACACTTTGCCTGTCTGAATGTTATCAAATTCGGACATATCATTGATTTTCAAGAATTTATGAACTGAAATCCTGCCTAATTCTGCCAGTTCGCTCGGTTGAGTTTCGTGTTCTGTCAGCACGCCACGCAATCCGTTGATGGTAGCTAAAGTGTACTCTTGTTGGCGAAAACGTACTCGTTCTTGATGAATGATCATGGGATATTCTAATTTTGTATTATTTTGAGATTGAAAAAAATCAGATTGACTTTCGGTATAGCCTAATTTTCGGGTAATTTTTTCAAAACTTTCGGGACGAACAGGCAGTAAAATTGGACAGTTTTCATAACATTTATGGACATCTAAAATCCATTCGTTGAATGTCAAAATTTCATCGGTAGATAATTCCGTAAGTTGGGCAATTTGTAAGGCAGAATAATTTTTCGGATTGTCAAATTTCCATAATCGGAAGTCCGAATGAGAGTCCGTTTCCTGATTAAAAACCAAGAAATGCGCCGCAAAATTTATCAAATACGGATGCGTATTTTCATCAATGATAAGTTCAGAATTATTTTTTATTTCATTGGTAATCAATTTATTAGTTTGAATTAAACCAATTTTGTGCGATAAAACCGTATATAGTGAATTACGTAAATAATATTGATTATTCGCAAAGAATTGCGCCAATCGTTCGGTGGCGTGTGTGAGGTGTTTTCGGAGGTCAGGATTTTGAGTTTGCAATCCAATTTCAGTGGCTTGTTCATCAGAAATAGCCCAGAAACCGACTCGTTTTTGATGCTCAAAATTTCCTTCTGCGCCACTTTCCATGAGCATGATGTGCCGAAAATCAGGGTGTACGTTTTGTGCTTTCAAAATTGGAATCACCAAAGGCGAATAAACCTGTAATCGTGTGTAATATAATTGTACTTTTTCAAGATTTCTCTTGATGCTATCCGCTTTGTTTTGGATAATTCTTTGGGCATTTTCATTCACTTTCAGGATTAAATCCGCAAAAGCCATCTGTTTAGGAACAACCGTTTGTTGAGCGAGTGTTATCTGAATAATACATAAGCTCAAGCCTATCAAAATAATTTTTTTCATATTATTTCTTGTTAAATTTATATTTTTACAATTTGTCCTATCCATTAAATCTTCGTAAAATTGGAATTAATATTAAAAATAATGTTTGTTTGAGCAAAAAGAGAATGTTATTTGCTTTATTTCCAGTAGCCTTCATGTACAAAGAGATGTCAAGACCGATGAAAACAACTTCTAAAGCCGTCAAAAAAATAACTCGTGCATATGTACTTGCCTTGAGTCTGATTGCCGTATTATTGATAAGCGGACAGGCGATTGTGCAGTTATTTTTACAGGGACAAGCGGAGGACTCCAAGATTGTGAATATTTCGGGGCGACAAGGAATGTTGAGCCAACGTTTGGCAAAAGATGCGCTCCAAATTCGGTATGCTTCTACACTGAAAGAACGAGAAGGCTATTTGTATTATTTCAGGAAATCATTTGAACTATTTGTGTTATCACACAATAATCTTACGCTTCAAGATAACACACTCATCGAACAAATGTATAACAGTCCGGAGGTAGAAAAACGCTACGCTGAACTGACTCCCTATTATGAAAAAATTCTGGATGGTGGGCGATGGCTGATGCTTTCGACCACGAAAAAAGACAGCCTCGAAGCCCAAAAATTCATCGAAAAAGGAACACAAATTATTCTGGAAAATGAACGTAAATTTTTGCCTTTGATGAATAATATTGTCAAAACTTACGAAACAGAAAACGCCCAAAGTGTTATATATCTTTCTCATACTGAATATGTTATACTTTCTATTTCCCTAATAATTTTGTTTTTAGAGATTCGATTTATTTTTCGTCCCGTAACTCAATATTTGGATGAGAATGATGAAATCAAAATGTTAAATACCAAACTACGCTTGGCAAATGAGGAGTTGCGTAGCCAAAAAGAAGAACTCTATCAACAAGCCGAAGAGCTAAAATCCAATAACGATTTTGTTGAGAAAGTCCGACAAGTTGCCGAAGAGAAAAACAAGGAATTGGAGGCACAAGCCGAACTGATGCAACGCCAACATGACAGATTAGAGAGTTATACAAAAAAAGTAAACGAAAGTATCCGTTATGCCGAGCGCATCCAAAGAGCGATGTTTGTGAGGCGGAAAGTTATACGGGATGCGTTTTATGATAATTTCATTTTATTTATCCCGCGCGATTTGGTTTCGGGTGATTTTTATTGGTTCAAAGAACGCAAGAATCGTAAGATTATGGCGGTTGTCGATTGCACGGGGCATGGCGTACCTGGGGCGTTTATGTCCCTGATTGGCATGGATTTAATTGCTCATATTTGTGCAGGAAAACCGCTGATTACGCCTTCGGAAATTATAGAAAATTTGCATGAAGGTATCAAACGCCTACTCAAACAAGACCAAGGCAGAAGCCCAAATCGGGATGGCATGGATGCCAGCATTTGTATTTATGATAAGGAAAAACAAACGCTCGAATTTGCGGGTGCAAAACAACATTTGTATTATTTCCGAAAGCAAGAAAACACGACCGAATTATGTATCGAAAGAGGTTCGGTTTATCCGATTGGAGGCGGGCAACTGCCTGATGCAAAGGAGAAACAGCGGGCTTATCCGATGACCGTGCTGGATGCCCGAACGGTGTTTGCGTTTTATATGATGTCCGATGGGTATGTCGATCAATTTGGCGAAAAAACGGCACGCAAATTTATGATAGCTCGTTTTAAGGAAAAACTCATCGAAATTCATTTGCTTCCGATGCGGAAACAACAACAAATCTTAGAAAAAGCATATCACGATTGGAAAGGCAATTCGCCACAAATTGATGATATTTTGGTGATAGGCATTCGCATTCAGGGCAAAGATAAAAAATAAACCTAAAACAAGCCTTAGTACGTTTGATGCGTACATAATCGCCTGTTAATCAAAGAGTTATCAACAAATAAAAAGCCTCGTACCGTTGCCAAATATGACGAGGCTTTTTGGATTGGCTCGTTATGATTCCTCTTCGTGTTCGTGTTCTGGATGTTCATTTTTGTAGCCCATAGATTCGGCATAATTCTGTAATTTTTCTTTCAGAATATTTCTGGCGCGATGCAACCGTGAGCGCACTGTACCTACGGGAATATCCAGAATTTTAGCCATTTCTTCGTAGGTAAATCCCTCTAAATCACACAAAATAATAACCATCCGAAAGTCCGTACCTAAGGAATTAATGGCATTTGTAACTTCATCGCCGATTTTGTCTTGCATGGTTTCGGTACGCAGGTCGATGGTAATATTTTCGTCCGTTC
>CAZNYR010000085.1:0-17795 GCA_964577275.1 uncultured Cytophagales bacterium
TTTCAAAAATATACTTTTTTTTATAATTCACCTAATCTTACAGATGAGCCAAAAGTTTTTTATCAAAAATTAATGTAATGTCTTGCTTAATTGTCTGATTTGCAGTACCATTGTTTTTATTGATTTATGGTCAGAAATTATCCCAATCGCCCTCGAATTCGGGAAATTTTGCCTATGAATCCCCTGTGAAATGAGGGCAAATATCGAGTAACTTGAAGGACAGAAAAATCACCCAAACTGCATGAATTTATACGGATTTCGATACGGCTCAATGCTATTTTGTTTGATACGAATTTCAATGATTTTTATGCCCCTAAAAGCGCAACAAATTATTGATAATCAAGGGTTTGCATTCAAAAGATTGACCGTCAAAGATGGACTTTCGCAAGGCTTGGTGACGTCCATTTTGCAAGACCAGCGGGGTTTTATGTGGTTCGGAACGGAGGATGGTTTGAATAAATATGACGGCTATCAATTTACGGTTTTTTATCACAATAAAGAAGACTCGACAGGCTTACGCACCGATTATGTGGAGGCGTTGCATGAAGACCCACAGGGACGCATTTGGGTTGGGACTTCGGAAGGACTCGATATTTATTATCCCGAAATTAATCGGTTTGAGCCGTTGAACGTTCCCGAAATCGGCAAGCGAAGCCATATTCATGTCATTCAGCAGGCGCATGATGCGAATAAACTTTGGATTGGCGGTACGCACGGATTAGTATTGTATGATACTGAAAATCAGAAGGTTGAAAAACAAATTTTTCATAGTTTGGTAACTTGTTTTTTGGTGGCAAAGGACGGCAAAATGTGGATTGGCACCAAAGGCGAAGGGTTATTTTTGATGGATAAAAAGGGCGAACTTTTGCGGCGTTTTCAGGCGACTGCCGAGCCAAATTCACTTTCCCAAAATCGAGTTACGGCACTTTTGCAGGACAAAAATCAAACCATCTGGATTGGGACAGAAGGCGGTGGATTATGTAAGTATATGCCTGAAAATCAGACTTTTGAAGTCTATAAAGGAAACCCTAATTCGGTTTATACTTCCTTAGAAGTCATTTGGGATATTCACGAAAAAGAGGATAAATTATGGCTGGCTTCGACAACAGGACTGCATATTTTTGACCCCCAAATGACGACCATGCAAAGTATTCATAATCAGCCCAATCACGAGCAAAGTTTATCAGGAAATCATTTGTTGGAAATTTATGAAGACCGTGAAAAAAATATTTGGATTGGCACGTTTCGTACACATATTAGTGTACTTCATCCTACGAATCGGTTTCATCTGATTTCTCGAAATCGGGGCGGACAAGAAATTTTAGACGAAAATCGGGTGCTAAGTTTTTATGAGGCTTCAGACCATAAAATTTGGTTTTGTCTGGATGGTGGCGGACTCAATATTTATGACCCTGATACCAAAAAAATGCAAATTTTTAAATACGAACCTTCTGATAATCAGTCAGTTGCAAGTAATGCGATTTTATCGGCTTATCAAGATAAAGCGGGTACGTTTTGGTTGGGAACATGGGGCGGTGGGCTGCAAAAATTTGACCCCAAAACAGGCAAAACCCAGCGTTTTTATCACGACCCCAACGACCCTGCTTCCTTGCCTAACAATAATATTTGGCGTGTCTTGGAGGATAGCCATGGTAATTTTTGGGTTTCGACACACGAAAAAGGGTTAGCACTTTTTGACAAAAATACGGGCAAAGTTTTGCAAAATATTATCCCAAAATCCCCTGAAATTGGGGCGATTGATGCCATCGGTTATATTTTTGAGGACTCCAAACGGGAGGTATATTTTTGCTCGTGGTTAGGATTTATTCGGTACAATCATCAAACTAAAACCTTCAAAGTCTATCGCCCTGACCGCACCGACCCTTACGCCCTGCCCGGACATATTTCGTATTGTGTGTATGAAGATTCTAAGCACCAATTTTGGGTTGGGACTTCTAACGGACTGGCTCGGTTTGACCGCCAGACCGAACGCTTTGAACGAGTCGATTTGGGCATGAAAAACACACATTATCAAGCAGTTAGTATCATTGAGGATGAAAAAGGTTTCCTTTGGATAGCGACCAAACAGGGCATCGTTCGGTATAATAGTCAGACACAAGAAACCTTGCATTTTTCGGCTTCGGATGGCTTGCAGGCAGGCGAATTTTTGGCAAATAGCGTGCTGAAACTAAAAAATGGCGATTTGATGTTCGGGGGAACGCAAGGTGCAAATCGGTTTACGCCCAGCCATGTGGTGTTGAATAAGAAAGAACCGCCCGTATTTATTACTGATTTTCAGCTCTTTAATCAGTCGATAACTTTGCATACGCATCCCAATTTATTATCCAAAGTGATTGAAAGTACCCAAAAAATTACCCTTGACCATACGCAATCGGTCTTTACATTGGATTTTGTGGCATTAAATTACGCTCAACCCGAAAAAAATCAATATCAATTTAAGTTGGAGGGCTTTGATAAAGATTGGCGGGATGGCAGTCGGCAATCGGCAACTTATACCAATTTGGATGCAGGGACATACACCTTTCGGGTGATGGCTTCCAATAATCATAACATTTGGAACAAAAAAGGTACATCATTACAAATCGTGATTTTGCCGCCTTGGTGGGAAACACTGATAGCAAAAATTAGTTTTACGATAATATTTTTGAGTATTTTTCTGGCAATTTATAAGTTTCGGACATGGCAACTTAAAAGCCGTCAGAAAGAACTACAACACATGGTTTTTGAGCGCACTTTTGACCTCCGAAAAAGCAATCAAAACCTTGAGAATGAGAAGAATAAATTATCGCTTGCCAACGAAGAATTATCCATTCAAAAACAAGAAATTGAAGCACAATCCGAAGAATTGCAACAACAAGCCGAAGAAATCAAACGGATGAACGAGTTGCTCAATAGTGAAAATTTGGCACTCAAAGATAATGTCAAAGAATTGACCAAAGCGCGCGTTTTATTACGTGATGTGGATTTTGTCGAATTTAGTAAACTTTTTCCTGATGATGATTCGTGTTATAAATATTTGGCAGAACTGAAGTGGAACGAAAAATTTGAGTGTTTTCGGTGCGGAAACGATAAATATGCCGAAGGGCAGGGGCAT
This sequence comes from uncultured Cytophagales bacterium, assembly GCA_964577275.1. Classification (GTDB taxonomy): domain Bacteria; phylum Bacteroidota; class Bacteroidia; order Cytophagales; family Thermoflexibacteraceae; genus UBA2561. The sequence goes on from CAZNYR010000085.1 coordinate 3,116, forward strand.
CACGCTCGGCGATGTTCTAAGTGCCGATACAACGAATCAGCGACAGCAAACACGATTTTTCATCGAGGACATATTCCGATTCGGATGGCGTTTTATATGCTCTTTTTGGTTTATGCCAATAAGGGCGAAATTACCTCCCAAGAACTCTCGGACATCCTGAATATCAGGCAGAAAACGTGCTGGAAATTTCGTAAAAAAGTGTTGGAAAAATTAGACCTTATCCGTAAAACCGAAGACGAACCTGATGGTTGGGACAGAATTATTTTGGATTAAATGGAAAGTCAGATTTCTCGAAACATTTTGCGTTGATTTCGGTCTTTGAAGTGGGGTAGCGTATTTATTTAGAATGATTCTTGATAAAATACTTGCTTGACCTAATTAATTTTACCAAAAAATAGCTAAACGATTCAAAACATGATAGATATACGAAAAATTAGGGCGCAATTCCCGATTTTACACCAAGAAATACAGGGCAAACCGCTGATTTATTTTGATAATGCGGCGACTTCACAAAAGCCACAAATGGTGCTGGACAGCCTCAACGCCTATTATACGAGCATGAATGCCAATGTTCATCGGGGTATTCACACGCTTGCCGAGCGTTCGACACAGGCATTTGAGGAAACACGGCAGGCGGTGCAACGATTTTTGAATGCTGCCAGTACCGAAGAAGTTATTTATACTAAAGGCACGACCGAGAGCCTGAATTTGGTGGCAAATTCTTTCGGCGAAATCACTGTAAATCAAGGAGATGAAGTCATTATCTCGACCATGGAGCATCATTCCAATATTGTGCCTTGGCAGCTACTTTGTGAACGAAAAAAAGCCGTTTTGAAAGTCATTCCCATCAATGATGCGGGCGAAATGCTGTTCGATGAATTTGAAAAAATGCTTTCCCAACGCACCAAAATTGTGTCGGTGGTTCATGTTTCTAACACACTCGGAACGATAAATCCGATTGAAAAAATAATCGAATCCGCCCATAAAATTGGGGCGTTTGTGGTGATTGATGGCGCACAAGCCACGCCTCACCTGACGATTGATGTGCAGAAATTGGATGCTGATTTTTATGCCTTTTCGGGACATAAAATGTACGCCCCTACGGGCATCGGAATTTTGTACGGAAAAAAGAAACTTCTTGAACTTATGCCACCGTATATGGGGGGCGGAGAAATGATTAAAGAAGTTACTTTTGAAAAGACCACTTATAACGATTTGCCTTATAAATTTGAGGCTGGCACGCCCAATATTGGCGATGCGGTTGCGCTCAAAAGTGCGCTGGATTTTGTGATGGAACTGGGGCGAGAACATATCGCTCAATACGAGCATGAATTATTGGAATATGCCACGCCAAAACTTCAGGAAATTCCAAATCTACGCATCATTGGCAATGCCAAAAATAAGGCGAGTGTCATTTCGTTTGTGGTCCAGGGTATTCATGCGATGGATTTAGGTATGATGTTGGATGCCAACGGAATAGCTGTCCGAACGGGCAATCATTGCACCATGCCTCTGATGGCGCGCATGGGTATTGAGGGAACGGCGCGGGCTTCCTTTGCGGTCTATAATACGAGAAGCGAAATTGACCGATTTGTAACCGAATTGAAACGCATTATCGACATGATGTAATCGTACCATTATCTAAAAAAAATACAATTCTTAGATTTTTATAAAAACTTCTTTTTCAGGCAACGTTTTGCGGAGAATCATAGTCCAGACTACGGAATCACTTAGCAAAAATACTATGAAACAAGAAGTTTTTTTAATGCTCATTTTTTTCGGATTTCTGACAGGCTGCGTGAATTGGGGCGAGTCTGACGAATTTCCAGAACAGGTCGAAGGGTATCGCCCGATATATCGTTCGTATGCCGAAATGAAACAAGTCCAAACGACAACGCCTCGCCTTATCGAGCAGGCTGGCAAAATTTATGTTTTCGGTAATTATTTGTTTATCAATGAATTATCTAAGGGCGTACATATCGTTGATAATGCCAATCCGAAAAACCCGAAAAATTTAGCCTTTATTCATATTCCTGCCAATATTGATATTGCCGTCAAAAACAATACACTTTATGCTGATAATGGGACAGATATGGTGGTTTTTGATATGTCAAATCCTTTGAAAGCCACACTCGTTAAACGCATTGAAAATGCGTTCCCGAACGAAAGTTATCCGCCTCAACGTGGCTATTTTGAATGTGTGGATGCGAGTCAGGGCATGGTGGTCGGTTGGGAACTTGCTACGCTCAAAAACCCAAAATGTTTGCGTTAAACAAAATCTCAGAATCATGAAAAAATCATATATTAGTTTTAGTTTTATATTTTTATGTTCCCTGATATTCGGAGCTTGTGATGGCGAATTTTCCTCATCGGCTGATGTGGGTTTTATCGCTCCAAATAACAGCACTGGTGCAACAGGACAGGGCGGTTCGATGGCTCGTTTTGCAATTACAAATGATGTACTTTATACCGTAGGTTATTCTAATTTAACAGCATTTGATATTTCTAATGCACAAAATCCATCCAAAATCACGGACATTCAGATAGGCACAAATATCGAAACAATTTTTCCGTATCAAGGAAAATTATACATCGGCTCACAAGACGGAATGTATATTTATGGAATAGCTAATCCATTGACTCCCAATTATTTAGGGCATTATTGGCACATTACGAGTTGCGACCCCGTAGTCGTACAAGGTGATTATGCGTATGTAACCCTACGGAATGGTTCAGATTGTCGGTTTGGGGAAAATATCTTGGATGTAATAAATATTCGAAATCCGTCATTTCCTGAACTGCTACATACACAAACAATGCTCAATCCGCACGGATTGGCAGTGCAAGGCAATCGGTTATTTGTTTGCGAAGGAAAACACGGCTTAAAAGTATTCGATATTTCAAATCCTGCCGTGCCGAATTTGATAGAATTTATCCAAGAGATTGAAGCCTATGATTTGATTGCCTTGAATAATTTATTGATTATTAGCGGTTTTGATGGAATTTATCAATATCACTATTCGGAGGGAGAATTGAATTTATTAAGCAAAATTGAGTAATTTACGTCATTTTATTACATAAAAAATGGGCAAAAATATACCTTATTTTGCCCATTTCTTTCAGACTTCATTTTTTGTTTAGCGCACGTCCATTTTAGTCAAAATAATTTTACAAACCCGACAATTCGGGTCATCATCTTTTTGGCAATTTTCGCCACCGTTTGGATGTTGATTTGGATACCCTTCAACGGCAATAACTTTCAATTTTAGGTTACGTTCGTGGGCTAATGCGGTCAGAATTTTGGCACTATTTCTGGCTCTTGAGGTGGCTAAAATCCTATTTTGTTCTTCCGAGCCACTATTATCGGTATAGCCAAAAATCCCAATTTCAAAATATATATCGTTCTGATAACGAAGCCGATAAGTGGCATTAATGGAGTCCAGCGTGGCGATAAAATTGCCTAAATATCCCATTTCGATTTGTGAAACTTGAGAACCCGCATTATCAAAAGGAATTAGGCAAGCTGCGCCGTTTCCTGTGTACATTAATTTTCGGAGCGTCCCTCGCAAAATCATGGCATCAAGATTTTTGGCTTCTTCGGCTCTGGAAATCGAATGGATTTCATCTAAGGAATGCAAAATAGTACGAGCAGTTCGCAGAAAGGCTAAATTTTCATTCATTTCCACCACGCCTGCGAATGCCTTATGAGCATCTCGGAGCTTGACTTCGGGAGAATCTAAATGACAAAGCATTGAATTAAAGGCAGTTAGCGAAGTAGAAACACAGCATCCTATCATCAGTAATAGCATGAATCGGATGAACGAAAAGGGGTGCGCCATGATTTTTGAAAATGGTTAGAATTTTAATATCACATTTCTAAGATAAAGTTGGGATGAAATAAGTTTTGTTGTTTGCTACTCACAAAGTTACATCAAAATTGATAAAAAACGAAATTTATTCCAGCCCAAACCTTACAAGCGTATTTTATTGCTTAAACGTAACTTCGACTCGGCGGTTCATTTTTCGGGTTTCTTCATCGCCATTATTAGCAATCGGCAAGTCGCCTCCATAACCAATGGTGGTGATGCGATTCTCGTCAATTTGTTTTCCAACCAAATACTTTTTGACCGCTTCGGCACGCTCCTTAGAAAGATTGTGTAATACTTCGGTTTCGCCAATATTATCGGTGTGTCCCGCCAGTTCAACTTTTAAGGATTCATATTTTTTGGCAATTTGTGTCAGCCTGTTCATATCTTCATAGGATTCTGGCGTAAAATTTGCCGTGCCTGTTCGGAAACGAATATGCAGCTTAATGACGCGGTTGGTAATGACCTCAATCGGTTCATTACGTGCCAGAACCTTCTCTAAATCAGGGGTTAAGGATTCAATTTGTTTCCTAATTCCGCCAATTTCCGTTTCTTTCTTACCTTGTTGATTGTATAAATAAAGTAAATCATGGTAACAATTTAATTTAATTGTTTCTAATTTGCTTTGTTTGTTGCGGTCATTTTTGGTCAAATCGTGTTCTATCAATTTTTGACACAATTCGATGCAATATTCCCGATTTTCAATCAGTTTGTTGATGTCTAATTTGCCTAATTTGTACGAGGCACTCAAATCATCATACTTAAATTCTTCTTCAAATAATTTACTAAACAAATAATCATGTCCAATATTATTGATTTGTTTAGTAAATTCAGTTTTAACGACATTAAATTTTTCAACATCCTTGACCGAAGGTTGTAATTGCGAAAACCGATTAAAACATTTTTGGAAATCTTCCGAAATTTTCTTGACATTGGCATAATATTCATTATCTCGTTTTTCTCGTGGCGTATCAATTAATTTGCTGAGCTGATTGCCAATGAGTTGGAGCTGATTGCTGGTTTCTTCTTTGGTCAAATTGGCAAAATCGGGGTCGGTAATTTCTTGACAAATGACTTGATTGAGGGCATCAATAATGAGTTCTTCGGAGCGTTTGGGGTCTTCGATTTCGTCTGTGGTCAAATACATTTCGTGGCTGACAAAAAACGATTCCTCGCCCGAAGGGTCGATATGCTGAAAGTTCAGGCTTAGGGCTTTGCTTGAGCCGCCCTCGCTAATCAAAATGCCAAAGACCACTACTTTTGCTTTGAGTACGTTTTGGAGCGTATCTTGGAGTCCTGCCCGCAAATCTTCAAAATATAGCGCATCAATCATCCCCGCTTCGGGAAAAGTTTTGCTGATAGGATTTCGCCGCACGATTACACATTCCTTACGCTGGCTCAGGACACTGAAAAATTGTCGGCTCATGCGTGCGGTGTATTTGTCCCGTTCGCCGTCTTCGGTAACGAAATCCCACACATAAATATCTTTGCAGTCCGTGCATTGGGCTACAGTTTCTTGCATTGTCCAGAAAAGCAAGGCGAAAAAGAGGAAAATTCCGTATCTCATTTTTTTTCAGAATTTTGGTAATAGAATTATGAATTTTGAGGGGCTAATTTTGTTCCAAAATAAAACATAAATTAGCCGAAAGTTACAATTTTTTTGGTTCGCATCAGGATTTTTGAGCGTCATGCCGATTGGCTTGAAAATATAGTTCACTAATCTGCAAAATCTACTCCAAATTATCTCGCTCTCAGGCAAGATGTTGGTACAGGATAGTAAATAATACAGCCTTTAGGTTTGACAAAATATACTCATTTTTTTCTCCATGAAAAATACACGCATCTTTTAAAGTGCATCATATCTTTTTATTGTGCTATTAAATATACCAAAAAGTCAATGGTTTTTGTTCCCTATTCCATTTTTTTGGGTCGGTTTGTCAGAATTATTCAAGTCATTTTTTAATAAATCCCGATGCAAATTTAGTTTGTATTTTGGTTTGAATGTAATTTATTGATTTTCAAATAATTATATCATCTTAATATGCTCAATACTACTTATGATGCATTTATTTTGGTGCTTAAAACGAAAAAAGACCATCCCAATTTTGAGATAGCCTTTTGGTCTGAATAAAATAATTCATTGAGCGACATTTTTAAGATACCGAATTATTGTCCCTGTCCCAACGAGTAGCCCCGCTCGCCATCAAAGGTGCAAAGATTTTCGGATTTGATAATGTCGAATCCTGCTTGATTAATTTCCTGCATCAATTCGATGATTGCCGTATAAGGCACGGGTGTTTGGTCTGCTTTCTGGAATCGGCATCGCCAGTGGTCAGTACAGAATGTTTCCTCAAAACCATTGGGATATACTTTCTGTCCTCGATTGGTAACCATCACTAATTCAAGTCCTTGTGCTGTGCATTTTTTGAGTTCATCGCCCAAGACATCAGGTCGTTTTTGTCCGTCTTCTTCTGTCCAATGTAAGAAAATATCTGCGCCTACGATTTCTTTTTTGGCTTTCTGGGTTGGGGCTTCCTGCACTTGGAAAGGCTTGGAGGCATTGGCATAGCTTACGGGTTTGAGTTTGGTAGGCATTTGTCCTAAACGTTGGGCAACCGCCTGGGCAAATTCTTTGGTGCCTACTTTTTGGGTGCTGACATTTTCTTTATAGACATCGTAAGTATGTATGCCGTCTTCCAAAGTTCTGAGCCAAGCATTATGTACTTTTTCGGCAATATCGCCCTGTCCGATATAGACTAACATTTGGATTGCGCCCAATAATAATCCGCTGGGATTGGCTAAATTTTGTCCGGCTCTTCGGGGTGCTGACCCATGAATTGCCTCAAACATCGCATAATTTTTGCCGATATTTGCCGAGCCAGCCAAGCCCACCGAACCTGCAATCTGTGCGGCTACGTCCGATAAAATATCGCCATATAAGTTTGGCATCACGATAACATCAAAATTTTCGGGGCTATCGGCTAATTTGGCAGCTCCAATATCGACAATCCAGTGTTCGCTTTCGATTTCGGGATATTCTTTGGCTATCTCTTCAAAAGTTTTGTGGAACAATCCATCCGTAATTTTCATGATGTTGTCCTTCGTAAAACACGTTACTTTTTTTCTGCCATATTGCTTGGCATACTCAAAAGCATATCGAACGATTTTTTCGGTGCCGGGCTTGGATAATAATTTCAGACATTGTACCACCTCATCGGTTTGTTGATGTTCAATGCCAGCATATAAATCCTCTTCGTTTTCTCGGATAATGACCACATCCATCACCGGATGTTTGGTCGCTACATAGGGATGGAAAGAAGCGCAGGGACGAACGTTGGCAAACAGCCCCAATGTTTTTCGGGTTGTAACGTTCAGGCTTTTATAGCCGCCACCCTGAGGCGTAGTAATCGGGGCTTTCAAAAAAATTTTAGTCCGCTGAATAGACTCCCAAGCCGCTGGGCTAATGCCAGTCGTGTTGCCTGAAAGATAGGCTTTTTCGCCAATTTCAATCTCTTCGAGGTCGAGCCGTGCGCCCGCTGCTTCCAAAATGTGTAGGGTTGCGTCCATAATTTCAGGACCGATACCATCGCCTTTGGCTACGGTTATCGCTACTTTTTCTTGCGTCATACTTCGGTAATTTTAAAGAAATAGCACTTTTTTATGTAATCTAAATAAGTCATTTCAGGCGATTTTGTTTAATAGAATGTTCAATAGAAATTGCTACAAACTTTGTGTTGCGCCTGCTCTGATTTAATTGCGTTGTAAGTTCTATCAAAAATTATTTAAAATCAAGTCATGCACTACATTAAATCACCCCAAATATGTAGTCTTTTGATTATCAGTAAAATACAAGAAAAATTAATTCTTGCGATGCGTCATTTTCAGTCTGATTAAAGCACCAGAATTTTATCCCTTAATCTCTTTTGCGGAGGATACTCTTAATTTTACAAAAATAATTTTATTTGCCTGATAATCAATTAGATAATACTATTTGTGGGATTTGGGTTCGATTTTGGCACGGTGTATTCTGCAAATATTTCTTACATCATCGGCATTCTGGTATGATTTTCAATCACTTATTAAGCAGATACATACTTTTAAAATTTATCGCTTATGAAAACGCCAATCAATACGTTATTTTTTGTGCTTTTATGTTGCCTTTCGATGACCACCGCACAGGCGCAAAACGATGCGTCCGCTGAAGGAAAATATCATGAAAATGGACTGCGTGAAGGAGCTTGGAAGTTTTATTACACGAACAATGTCATTCGTTTGGAGGGGCTTTATGCCCAAGGAAAAAAGCAAGGCGAATGGTTTCAGTACGATTCGGCAGGACGAATTTCGCACATCGTAAATTATAAAGATGATAAACTGCATGGGCTTAGTATCGAATACAAAAACGGTACGCCAATCTTTGAAACGTATTTCAGAAAAGGCATTCCTGATAGTTTAAGGGTCGATTATTATCCCAATGGAGAATTCAAAGTAAAGGCTTCTTTCAAATATCGAGTGCCAAATGACCGTTGGTCGGAGTTTTATGAAAACGGAAATACGGCAATTTCACTGACCTATAAGGCTGGCATGAAACACGGCATCGCCACGCATTATTTTGAAAATGGACAAAAACATCTGGAAATGAGCTACTTAACGGATTTGCCCGAAGGAAAATGGAAAATGTATGCGGGTGAGAATTATCCTGCCTTAGAAGGCACTTTTCGAGATGGCGAACCCCACGCCGAGTGGCAATTTTTTCATGCCAATAATTATCCTAAATTTAAAGCCTATTTTGAAAATGGAACAATTCATGGCGAATTTCGAGAACATTTTACAAATAATCACCCACGACAGATTTTAGTATTTGATAAAGGAAAATTGATGAATATTTCTAAATATTTCAATGCCGAAGGATTCAGACTCAAAAAAGCAGAATTTAAAGATGGTGCAGGAACTCGTCTATTCTATGACCACATCGGACGAAAAATTGCCGAAGCAAATTACGAAAATGGACTTCTGGAAGGCTTTTTCAAGTCCTATTACAAAAATGGAGATTTACGAGCAATCTTGCATTTTCGGGATAATATTCCTGACGGAGAATGGAAAATATTTTTCCCTGATAGCTCCAAAACACCACAAAGACAAGGCGAATTTGTCGAAGGAATGTTACATGGTGAATACCTTGAATACCATAATAATGGCGTAAAATCCAAAGATGGACGTTTTTTTGAAGGTAAAAAAACAGGAATTTGGCGAACTTTTGCGCCTAATGGGCAAGAAACAGGCACAGGAAGATACAAAAACAATAAAAAAGATGATACATGGCGTGAATATAACACGAACAAACGTCAATTATTAGCCGAAGGAAAATATCAAAATGGTTATAAAATAGAGGAATGGATTGCCTACCACCCGAACGGAAAAATTGCCGAAAAAGGAGCTTTCCAAAATGGTAAAGAAACAGGAATTTGGCGATTTTATGATGCCGAAGGGGTTTTGATGAAATCTGGCGAATTTATTGAAGGAAAACCACAAGGCGAATGGCAGGAGTTTTATCCGCACGGAAAAGTAAAAATTAAAGGATTTTTTACTGAAGGTATCGAAAATGGTACATGGACATATTATCATACAAATGGAAAAATTCAACACACAGAAGGCTGGAACATGGGGCTTTTGCTCAATATTTCGGGCTGGACAAGCCGAACGGGAACAAAGATGTATGTGGGTGATTTCAAGAACGGAAAAGGAAAACGAATTTTATACCATGATAACAAAAAGGTAGCGGTGCGCGGAGAACTCAAGGACGGAAAACCTCACGGGACATGGCGATATTACGATGAGCGTGAGCGCATAAAGTCCGAAGGAAATTTCGTAAATGGCATCAAAGATGGCGAATGGAAATTCTACGGAAAACGGAGTAGGCTCAAAGTGCGTGGCAAATATTTGGACGGAAAGCCCGTCGGAGAATGGAAATATTATGATAAAAAAGGAAAAATTATTCAAAAAAAAACATCTGAAATAATTTAATTAATTTATAAACTTTTTAACATGACGGAAGATGTTATTTTCAGGGGCATCTTCCGTGCGTTTGCTCCGTTTTGTTGCATTTTTTTATTATAATTTCTTCCTGATAGAAATATAACGCATTAATTATAACGCCACAAGTCTAAATTTACCTGTTGCTTTGTCCCAAGCCAAATCTACATTTCCATAAAATTTGCCTTTGAGTTGGCAAGCCATTTGATTTCCGTTTAAGCATTGATTATCAATATGTTCTTGGGCAATTTTGCTTTTGGCAGTCGTGCCGTAGCGAGGCAGTTCGATACAAATTTTACTAAATTCCAAAATATCTCGATATTTTTCCAAATCCATTTTCGATTTTAGATAGGTAGCGTGCGTGAGTTTGGGCAAAATTTGATTCGTAATTTCTTGATAACCAGTATTTTGATAGCTAAAAAACTGGGTTTGATGGTCAATCACTGTGCCGTCAAAAACATTTTGCGTAACGCCAATAACAGCATCTCGGTTGGCTTTTCGGTACAAAACCACCGTCAGCGTAAAAGTGCCGCCGCCCGTTCCATCACTTTTGATTTGGATATATCCATTTTTAGAATCCAAAATTACAGGAAGTTCCTCTTCGGTCGTGGGGTCAACTGAAATATAATTGCCATTTTTCTGTTGAATTTCAAAATTGGCACGCAGTTCATTGGGCAATAATCTGAAATAGTCCAACACGCCTTTGGGATTCTGTGCCAAAATAAGATTTGAATACAAAATCATTATAGCGAAAAGAAGTAGCTTTTTCATAATTAAAATATGGTTTTTTATAAAAAATAAATGAATGTGATTTTTAAAAATAGTAGTCGTTTTTTTTATTTTTTCCAAATGGTTGTATATTCTGCATCGCCTCTTGCTCAAAATTTTAGGCTAAAAATTAAGCATTAAAACTGATGAGCGTAACGCCTGCCCCACCTCTATCGGCGTGTTCGTCAGAAACCTGAATGACCTGCCGATAATTTCGTAATTGGTCGCGCACCGTCTGCCGAAGTGCGCCCGTTCCTTTGCCATGCACAATGCGTACTTGCCCCACGCCGAGCATGATGGCATCGTCCAAAAATTGTACTAATTTGGGAAGCACTTCTTCGGGGCGTTGTCCTCTGATGTCCAAATCATGGGTAAAATTTTGCATTTTGACGGTCAAATTTACGCCTCTTGCGATGGGCGTAGATTTTTTCTGGGATTGCGTAAAATCTTTTTTGCTGATTTTGACCAACCGTTTTAATTTGACATTCGAGCGCAGTTCTCCAATCTGGATTTCAACATCTTTTCCCTTGATTTCGACCACTTCGCCTATGGTTTGTGAATCTTTAAGTTTCACATAATCACCGACTTGTATCTGTCCACCCGTAATATTGATTTCGGGTTTTGGCAGTATTTTGGTCGTGGGGTTTTTGATGGTTTTGTCAAATTCTTCAAGTTCTTTTCGGAGCGTTTTGGTGCGTTCTTTTTCGGCTTGAGTTTCCCGAATTTCTTTGATGGTCTGCTCTACTTTTTTGTTGGCATCCGCCAAAAGTTGTTTGGCTTCTCGGCGCGCTTCGTTTAATAGTTCTTGGCGTTTGGTTTCAAATTTATCTTTCAAAGCATTGTACTTTTCTAAGGTTTTTTCGAGTTCACGTTTTTCGCGTTGGATATTCGCATTTTTGTCATAAAATTCTTTGCGCTCTTGTTCCAAACTTTTTAACAATTTTTCCATCTGTACTTTATCTTGTCCGAGCCGTTGTCTGGCAAGTTGTACGAGCTGACGAGGCAATCCAATTTTTTGTGCAATTTCTAAGGCAAACGAACTGCCCGGTTTTCCGATTTCTAACTGAAAAAGAGGTTCTAAATTTTCGACATCGTAGCGCATGGCACCATTAATAATCCCGTTTGTTTTTTCGGCAAAAATTTTCAGGTTGGTATAATGCGTGGTAATAACTCCGTAAGTCTTGCTTTCGTTCAATTTTTCCAAGATAACTTCGGCGATAATTCCGCCAAAATCAGGGTCTGTTCCCGTGCCAAATTCATCAATCAAACAGAGGGATTTTTCACTCGCCCACTGCAAAGAATGTTTCATGTTTTTGAGGTGCGAGCTGTATGTACTTAGGTCATTTTCAAGGCTTTGCTCATCGCCGATGTCGATGCAAAGGGTTTCAAAAATGCCAAAGACTGAATTTTCTTGGGCAGGCACTAACAAACCCGATTGCAGCATAAATTGTAATAAACCAACGGTTTTGAGGCATACAGATTTACCGCCAGCATTCGGTCCTGATATGAGTAAAATCCTATTTTCGTTATCCAGTTTAATATAAAGTGGTGTCATGGTTTTGTGCTGTGTTTTGAGGGTCATTTCCAGCAAAGGATGCCGTGCATTTTCCCAATTCAAGGCGGGTTTTGGGTGCAATTCGGGGTGTACGGCATCAAAATTGAGGGCAAATTTGGCTTTTGCCCGAATAAAATCAATCATGCCCAGAAAGTGATATGCCTTTTCGAGCGCAGGAATTTGTGGGCGGAGTTGGTCGGTCAGGGCGGTCAAAATTTTGATGATTTCTCGCCGCTCTTCGTACTGTAACTCCCTGATTTCGTTGTTGATTTCAAGCGATTCTTCAGGTTCGATAAAAACGGTTTGACCCGATGCGGAGGTGTCATGAATGAAGCCTTTAATACGGCGTTTGTGTTCGGCACGAAGCGGAATCACCATGCGTCCTTCCCGAATCGTGAGCGAGGTATCGCCCTCAATAATACCTTGATTTTTGAGGTTACGCAGGACGCTATCGAGTTGTCGGCGCAATCGACTTTCAGCCGAAATAATCCTTGTGCGAATATCCCGAAGTTGGGGCGAGGCAGTATCTTTGATGTGGCCTTTTTCGTCCAAAATTTTTTCTATCTCCTTCAAAATCAAGGGATTAAATTCGACTTGTCCGCTTAATTTTCGGAGTTCAGGATAGCTTTCTTCGGGTTGTTCTCCAAAAAATTTGAGGCAACCCACCAAAGTAATTAAAGATAATCGGATGGCTTGAAATTCCTCATCATGAAGAAACGTACCGATGACCTTGGCTTTGTCGAGGGCTTGGGATACATCCAAAAAATTACCAGAAGGAAAATAATCACCCGAAAGTAAGATTTGTCTAAATTCTTCAGTTTGTCCCAATAATTTTTTGACCGTTTCGTAGCGGCTCGAAAATTTCATGCGTTCAACAAAAGCCTGTCCTAATTTTCCTGAACATTCTTCTCGTATCAATTCTTTAACTCTTTCAAAATCTATTTTTTCTACAAAATTCTTAGGATATAACATAAATCTATTTTTTTGAAATTTAGCTCTTTTTAACAAGATATTTTGGATATATTCGGAGAATATTCCTTTTATTTAAATTGGCTACAAAATGCTTTTGTGAGAGATTAAAATACATCTTGAAATAAAACACAAAAATACGATTTTTTTAGGTAAAATTTTGACCCCAACACGGAATGAATGGAATAATACGTGGTATAGCATATTTTAAGTTTACTTTATTACTTAGTTTTATGGCTTCGTCATAAAAAAATACAATCTTTGGAAAGTCAGTGCCATGTAACGGGCATGAAAAGTACATAAAGCCTTGATAATCAAGATTAAACTATTACTATGAACAGGATGACTGACCTTATTTTTGAAACTTCGGATGGTGCAGGACGAACGATTCGGACAACGGACGGCGAAACATTGTTGTATTTTGGCGGAACAGGTTATTTGGGTTTATCACAACATATTGATTTTCAGAAACTTGTGTATGAAGGAATCCAAAAATATGGGTTAAATTATGGCAGTTCTCGGATTTCTAATTTGCGTCTAAAAATTTATGAGGAAGCCGAAAATTTCTTGGCACAAAAAATTGGCACAGCAAAAACGCTGACATTTTCATCGGGTTATATGGCTGGACAAGCCGTGATGCAATGGCTCAAAAAAACGTTTCCAAATATACCAATTTCGTATGCGCCCGAAACGCATCCCGCAGTACAATGCTTTGATAATCAGCCGAAAACGATGTTTGAAAATTTTGAAAACTGGTTGAAAAATGAAGTTCAAAAAATAAATCAATCATCCGAATCGGAATTTATTTTGGTCATGGATTCGGTGGATTCTTTGCGAGGTAAAACTCGTGATTTTAGTATTTTAAAAAAGATAACTCCCTCAAAACGAGTGATTTTGGTAGTTGATGATTCGCATGGAATTGGTGTTTTGGGTCGGGTAGGAGCGGGGATTACGGATAGTTTACCTAATTTACCTCAATTCGTAAAAATTACGGTGGGTTCGTTAGGAAAAGCCTGCGGAGTTCCAGCGGGTTTTGTGGCGAGCGCATCAAAAATCATTGATGAATTGGCAGAACTTTCGATTTTTCGGGGAGCTTCGCCTGCGATGCCGTGTTTTTTGTGGGCATTTATAAAAGCGGAGAAATTGCGGATTCGGCAATTAGAAATTTTACGAGAACGAATTTCGTTTTTTAGCCATCAGATTGATGCGGCGGCGTTTTCTTTTTCGGCAGATTATCCCGTATTTTTTGCGTATGATGCTGCCTTAGCTTCACAACTTACTTCTGAAAAAATTGCTTTATGGCATTTTACTTACTCAACAGTTTTTTCAGAAAAATACACTCGGATTGTGTTAAATTCTGCTCACACAAAAGAAGATTTGGAAAAATTAATTCAAATCCTGAATACGCTAAAATCGTGATGAAATAAACAAAAGATGAAGTAGTATTGAGTATTTAGTACAAAGTATTAAGATGATGTAATTATTTGAAAAT
>CAZNYR010000086.1:0-17701 GCA_964577275.1 uncultured Cytophagales bacterium
CCCAGTCATCACCGCCACCGCCGCCCCAGCCATCATCGCCACCGCCGCCCCAGTCATCGCCACCGCCAATATCACCACCAAAATCATCACCACCACCACCTGTACCTGGAATCGTTAAATTTTTAACAAAATCCTCATAACTCATGCGATTTACAAGCGAATCACTCTGGAAAGGACGAACAATTCCCGCCTTGACCGCATCAATAATCACTTTAGAAATCCAACTATTTTCCGAGAAAAAAGGACGATTTTGTTTTTCGCGCAAATCCATATAATACCAAAGCGAACGTTTATACATCTGGTCGTATTTATGGATGGGACGCAACGAATAATCGTTGTATCCATCTAAATCTGCTTCCTGTGCCGCAGCCCCGTTCATGCCCCATACCAGCACGAGCAACAACCATACAATTTTTTTCGATTTATTCATTTATACAAAAAATTAAGAGTTAATACTTTAATAATCAGTCAGACAACGGAAGAACAAATTGTTTTTTTCAGAACGAACAGGACACAAAAATTATTATTTTTGACCTCAAAATTTTCGTTTTTCCACATTTTGAGAACAATTTATACGAAGTTGTGCAAATCAATGTCCGTATGTGAGGCGTGCCGAATACATTTTCCATCCTCAATCAGGAGTGCCTGTGGCGATTCATGCCTCACATTAAAAGTAAATGCAATTTCGTCCGATAAGTTCCGATAACGAATCAAATCCAGAAAATATCCTTCAGGTTTTGTCTCCGAAATATGTTGCCACTGACGCTCCAGCCGATTCAGTGCGGTTGCGCTGATGCTACAACGGGTGCTATGTTTAAAAATCAAAATCCGATGCCACTTAGAACGCTCCCGAATTTCTGCCAATACTTCGGAAGAATCAATATTTTTCCAATCAATCGAGGATTTCTCCGAACTTGAAAATAATTTAAACATAAACTCAATTTTTAATTTTATATTTTAATTTATACCAAGATTTTCAAAAAAACGATAATTCATCACTTTCTGTTCAAAATCCGAGCCTTTTTTACTTCCAACCTATAAAATTTGCTTTTCCAATCCAAAACAAATACTTTCGGAACATAAATGAATGCGATAGTAAAATACTATAATTATTCATAAAACCTAAATTATTCCAAACGCAAAATTAGTACAATATTTTAAATAGAAATCAAATTTGGTTTATCGTTTAATTTGAATGTAATTTATTGATTTTCAAATAATTACACCATCTCAATACGTTGTACTAAATGTTCCGTATTACTTATTATAAAAAACTGATTATCAAAGGTTTACCAAATCGTTAAATCCATTTGACGTGAAAATTTTACATACTTCTGATTGGCATTTGGGGCAATCATTTATTCATCGAAACCGAAAAGACGAGCATCAAGCCGTTTTGTCCCAAATTATTCAAATTATTATTGCCGAAAAAATTGATGTATTACTTGTGGCGGGAGATATTTTTGATACAGGCTATCCACCAAATTATGCCTTGACACAATATTATGAGTTTTTGCGCCAAATGCTTCGGGAAACGCAATGCCGACACATTGTCATCACGGGCGGAAATCACGATTCTCCAGCCACCCTGAATGCGCCCAGAGAATTATTGCGTTTTCTGGATGTGCGAGTCGTGGGGTGCGCCGAAAGAAATGCACAACAGGAACTCAAACCCGAAATCGAATTTTTGGAGCTAATGTCTGATAATCAGGAAGTTGAAGCTATTATTTTTGCCGTGCCGTATCTTCGCGACCGTGATTTAAAGTTTTCCATTGCAGGCGAAACTGCCGCCCAGCGCGCCGAAATACTCAAAAATGCCATCAAAGAGCATTACCAAAAAGGTGCAAAAATGGCAGAAAAGTACATCCATAAGAATATTCCAATTTTGACCACAGGACATTTATTTGCCGCAGGGCTTACTGACGAAACAGGCGAACAAATGGAACGACAAGAGGCTGAAAATGACATTCATATCGGCAATCTGGGCAAGATTGAAGCCGATACCTTTCCTGATATTTTTAGTTATGTTGCGCTTGGGCATATCCATAAACCGCAAAAAGTAGGCGGTAAAAATCATATCCGATATTCGGGGTCGCCAATTCCTTTGAGTTTTTCCGAACGACAGGACAAAAAATCGGTGGTTATTTTGGAATATGAAGGCGCAAAACTAATCCAAATCCAACTCCGAGAACTGCCACAAATCCGACAACTCATTCGGTTTTCAGGAACATTTAATCAATTACAAGATGCTATAAATCAATTTGTTATAGATAAAAATCAACTCGAAGCCTGGGCTGAAATACGACTTAAAACCGAACAAACACAACCTGATGCCGATGAGAAACTCAAAAAATTAGCCCAAAAAAAATATATCGAAATCCTAAAAATAATCGTTCAACGTCCAGAAAACGATGAAAATTTTATGGAAAATCAAGACCTCGAAGAAGTCCAGATGAAGGATGTTTTCTTGGAAAAATGTAAAGCAGACGGCATCGCAGACCCCGAACGCCTACAAATACTTTGCCAAACATTTGACCAACTACAAACCCTGATTGATGACCAAGATATTTTGTAATCCTGACGCTCAATCCCTGACAACATGAAACTATCCTTCATCGTGCCGTACCGAAATCGTGCGCCTCAAGCCGTTCAAAATTGTTTACAATCACTTCAAAATCAAGACTTTACGGATTTTGAAATCATCTTTGTTGATTATGGAAGCGACCCCGAAATCAGTGCTGACCTCCAACAATTTACTCGAAATTTGCCTGCGGTACGTTATTTTTTCATCAATACCAGAGGCTGGCTTTGGTGCAAGCCACACGCCCTCAACTTTGCTTTTGAAAAAGCAAAAGGTCAGTTTTTAGTCATGGTCGATGCTGATATGATACATTTTCCTGATTTTGCAAAAAAAATCATAAAATATATTAATTCCACTAAAATAGTACATTATAAATGTCATTACCTGCCCCCAAATTATCCACTGAATATCAATACGTTAGAGTATTCTCAAATCAAAAACTTTGAATTAAGTACGCTTCATGCCACAGGCTTATTTGTGGTGGAGCGTCAGAAAATGATGGCGGTTGGTGGTTCTAACGAATTTTATATGCTCTGGGGCATGGAAGATACGGATGTCAGCCAACGCCTTCAAAATCACGGAATCGAAGTACAATGGCTTGATAATCAGGATACTACCGTAGCTCATCAATGGCATCCTATTGCCTACCAAAACCATTTACTACCTCATAATTGGCGGGATGTGGTCTATCATCACAGCCTCAAATATTTGGGGAAATTTTGTCAAAAATATTACGATTTGTCCGAAAATTTATCGGTCAAAAACCGTCCAGCTTTGGAAATCATCGAAGCCAAAAGTTGGGGGAAATTAGCGCGTTATGTTTTCGGAAATCCTTTGCAATCAGGATTCTTAGAATTTGAATATTTATTTGAAAATCAACTTGTTCGAGATGGGATTTGGATTGAATATCACCGCTCTGATTTTGCAAATTCTAAAAGCATTATCGGCAATATCAGCCTATTTCTGAATCGAGTATTCAAGCAAATCAAAACGGAATATTATTTTGGAAACCAACATCAAAACCTTACATTTACCATGATTCGAGATTATTTATACTATTTTATACTTTATAAACGAGCTTGGATTCGAGATTATCACTACGAAGTAACCGAAAATTCATTTCGGATGATTTTATTTTCACGTTAAACCTTTAACTATAAATATGAAAAAAATACAATTTTTGTGTGTATTGTTTTTAGCGTGTAGTACCTCACTCGTTGCCCAAAAAATTGGCGTACAAATGGGCATTGGGTTTTCGGGTTTTGGTGGTGATGCCCCGAATGCTGGCGGACGTACACATCTTCCTCTTGGCGCATTTGGAGTGATTCCGATAAATGATTTTTTAGCCTTTCAGCCCGAAATTGAGTGGGATTCCAAAGGCGGAGATATTGCCATTGATGCGACAGAACTTATTGGTATTGAGGGCTTTGAAGAAATTAATCAATATCTTGACGAACTTTCGGGCATCAGCTATTCAGACAAACTAAACTATCTTAATATTCCGTTAAATCTGAATTTTTATCCTACCGAAACCTTTTACTTGCAGGGCGGAATTTATGTCGGATTTCTGACGGGTGGCAAACGCAAACTGGATGTTCCTTCGATTTTTCCGGGTTTTCAGACCTTGATGAATACCGTTTTTTCGCCCACAAGTATCACGGAATATTACAAAAACATAGATGCGGGAATTAGTTTGGGAGCAGGTATGGATTTAGGAAAAATCAATCTTAATTTTCGGTACGGAATGGGTTTTCCCAACATCAATGCCGTAGTAAATGAATTATCCAAAACCAATCGTTTTTTCAAATTACGGCTGGGAGTAATCGTGTTTCAGGCTCAAAAATAATCGAATCAAAACTTCCTAATCATCAGATAATCAGGAAGTTTTGATATATATTTCAGATAAATTCTACTTCGCCTGTCGTGAGCTTATAGTAAGCTGGCACGACCACCAAATCTTTGGCTTCGCTCAAGATAGGCTTGGAATCCTTAATTTCTTCGGATACGATTTGTGCGTTTACTTTGATAGAATTTTCGAGGTGATTGCCTTCCATTCGTTTGGCTACATAAACAGCGGGCTTAATTATCTCAATAATCATACCAATATGCCCACCGGGGTCATCATTGGAAAGACTTGCCTTTACTGCGCCACAATTTTCGTGTCCTAAGACTACGATGAGCCTCGTTCCCAGATACTTAATTGCATATTCCATGCTTCCCAGCACTTTATTTCTGGCGACATTTCCGGCTACTCGGATAACAAATAAGTCGCCCAAACCTTGGTCAAAAATCAGTTCAGGCACAACTCGCGAATCGGCGCAACTCAAAATAACCGCAAATGGATGCTGTGCTGACGTAAGCGATTCACGCCATGAATTATCAGTATGTGGATGTTTTAACTCGCCTTTGACATAACGTGCGTTTCCTTTTTTGAGGAGTTCTATGGCTTCATATCCTGTCATATTTGTTATTTTTTATGTGAAAAATGGGTTATTAGTATATTTTATTACGTCTATATTTCATGAAAAAACAGCATTATTTTAAAGTTTATATTTTTAACCTTCAGGGCTTTTTTTTCGTGAAGCACAAAAATAACTCACGGCGATTTGATGCTTCGGGAAACGACACCATATTCGTTGATTTTGGCATAATTAAACGTAAAAAAAACAAGAATCACCACCAAAAATATATAAAATGCTCACCTTTTTTGTAGTTTAGTTTCTAAAAATTTTATTTCGGGGGATTACACCTACAAAAAACCAATAAACCATTGATAATCAAGACACAAAATTAATCGTAATCCAAACCATAAACACACAAAAAACATGAATTTTAATCGAAAAAACTATTCAGATGCCACCCTACTCCATCTGTACAAAGGACTGCTAAAACCTCGTTTGATTGAGGAGAAGATGTTGATTTTGTTACGTCAGGGGGTTATCAGCAAATGGTTTTCGGGCATTGGTCAAGAAGCGATTTCGGTCGGTTCAACCGAAGCACTGCATATCCAAGAATATATCATGACGATGCACCGCAATTTGGGGGTTTTTACGAGCCGGGATGTACCCTTGCATCGACTTTTCTCGCAATGGCAGGGCAAAACCGCAGGCTATACCAACGGACGCGACCGCTCTTTTCATTTCGGGACAAATGAACATCATATCGTAGGCATGATTTCGCATTTGGGTCCTCAACTGGCGATTGCGAACGGAATTGCTTTAGCAAATAAATTAAAAAAATACAATCAGGTGGCTTTGGCATTTACGGGAGATGGCGCAACCTCCGAAGGCGATTTTCACGAAGCCCTGAACGTGGCTGCCGTTTGGCAATTACCCGTCATTTTTGTTGTAGAAAATAACGGATACGGACTCTCCACACCAAGCCGAGAACAGTTTCGTTGCGCTAAAATTTCTGACCGCGCCAAAGGCTACGGCATGGAGTCCATCGTCATTGATGGGAATAATATTTTGGAGGTTTATGATACTATTTTGGAGGCTTCTAAATTCATCAAAGAAAATCCACAACCTATTATGGTTGAAGGACTTACGTTCCGAATGCGCGGACACGAAGAAGCCTCTGGCACAAAATATGTTCCCAAAGAATTGATGGAAGAATGGGCGCAAAAAGACCCTATTATCAATTATGAAAATTACCTCAAAACTACTGGACTTTTGGATGATGAAAAAATCACGAATTTACGTGCTGAAATCAAAGCCCAAATCAATGCCAATCTCAAAAAAGCCGATGCCGAATCGCTGCCCAATGCTGATGCCAAAAGGGAAGAGAGCCAGATGTATTTTCCATTTGTGCAACAAGAAATTAAACCAAATGTATCAAAAAAATCCAAAAAACGTTTTGTAGATGCCATCGCCGATGCCTTAGACCAAAGCCTGACCAAATATCCCGATTTGATTCTGATGGGACAAGATATTGCCGATTATGGAGGTGTTTTCAAAATCACGGAAGGCATGATGGAAAAATATGGCAAAGACCGCATCCGAAATACGCCACTTTGCGAATCGGCAATCGTTGGGGCGGGCTTGGGCTTATCCATCAAAAAGATGAAATCGGTTATCGAAATGCAATTTGCCGATTTCGTAACCTGTGGTTTTAATCAGATTGTCAATAACTTAGCCAAAATTTATTATCGTTGGGGGCAAAATGCTGATGTGGTCATTCGGATGCCTACGGGTGCAGGTGTTGGGGCAGGACCTTTTCATTCACAGTCAAATGAGGCGTGGTTTTTTCATACGCCCGGCTTGAAAATTGTGTATCCATCCAATCCGCATGATGCCAAAGGCTTGTTAAATGCCTCAATTGAAGACCCGAATCCGTATTTGTTTTTTGAACATAAATATTTGTATCGGTCTATGAATCAGGAAGTTGCAGATGATTATTATACAATTCCTGTGGGCAAAGCCCAACTCGTGGAGCAAGGCTCGGATATTTCGATTATTACTTATGGAATGGGCGTACATTGGGCAATCGAAACGATGCAAAAATATGCTCATCAAGGAGTTACGGCGGATATTTTGGATTTACGAACACTCCTACCGTGGGACAAAGAGGCGGTCAGAAATACCGTCATCAAAACAGGAAAAGTATTGGTCTGCCACGAAGACTGCTTGACAGGCGGAATCGGAGGCGAAATTGTCGCATGGATTTCCGAAAATTGCTTTGAATTTCTTGATGCGCCAGTCATGCGGGCGGCAGCCTTGGATACGGCGGTGCCTTTTTCCAAGAATCTGGAAGCTGATTTCCTGCCCCAAAAACGCATCGCACAAAAAGTGCAAGAATTAATCGAATACTAAGTTAGTATTGAGATTTGAGTAGTGTGTATTGAGTAAATTTGATAATCAAGCCATGATGTTAAATAATTGTTTTGAATTATGTCGTTTTTCTCCAAATGCCTTCAAAAATTTTATGGCTAAAAAATAATCGTTCAAGCATTTTTGAACATCTCAAAAACGGGGTTGTTTTAAATCTTAATTTGAGCAAATACGGAAATAACACTAAACACAAATTCCATGTCAGAATTTAAAATAAATACTATCGCAGAGGCGATACAAGCCATCAAAAAAGGCGAAATCGTGATTGTTGCTGATGACGAAGACCGTGAAAATGAAGGCGATTTTATTTGTGCCGCCGAAAAAATCACCCCCGAAATCGTCAATTTTATGGCGCGCGAAGGGCGAGGACTCATCTGCTGTGCCATTCCCGAAGAGCGATGCGATGCGCTTGGACTCGAATTGATGGTCGGGCGAAATACCGCCACTTTTGAAACGCCTTTTACGATTTCGGTGGATTTGATGGGTTATGGATGCACCACAGGAATTTCGGCAAGCGACAGAGCCAAAACCATTCAGGCACTCGTCAATCCGGCAACCAAACCCTACGAACTGGGCAAACCAGGGCATATTTTTCCCCTCAAATCCAAAAAAGGAGGCGTACTAAGACGCACAGGACACACCGAAGCCGCCGTAGATTTGGCACGATTGGCGGGCTTGAAGGCTGGAGGCGTATTGGTCGAAATTATGAACGATGACGGCACGATGGCACGAATGCCTGATTTGATGAAAGTGGCTCAAAAACATCACCTTAAAATCATCACTATCAAGGACTTAATCGAATATCGAGTCCAACACGATTCGCTCATCAAACGAGAAGTCGAACACGTAAATATGCCTACCGAATGGGGGGATTTTAAGATGGTCGCCTTTCGACAAACCAATACGGACGAGATTCATCTGGCACTCATCAAAGGCGAATGGCAAAAAGATGAACCCATTTTGGTGCGGGTGCATTCCTCTTGCATAACGGGCGATATTTTTGGCTCCTGCCGATGCGATTGTGGGCAACAACTTCATGCGGCAATGGAATTGGTCGAAAAAGAAGGAAAAGGCGTGGTGCTCTACATGAATCAGGAAGGACGAGGCATCGGGCTGGTTAATAAATTGAAAGCCTACAAACTTCAGGAAAAAGGACTCGATACTGTCGAGGCAAATCTGGAACTGGGTTTCAAGATGGATGCACGAGATTATGGCATCGGAGCGCAAATTTTACGGGATTTGGACGTTACCAAACTCCGTTTGATTTCAAATAATCCCAAAAAACGAGTCGGTTTAATCGGATATGGATTGGAAATTATCGAAAATGTACCCATCGAAATTGAGCCAAATCCGCACAACGAAAAATATTTGCAAACCAAACGAGACAAAATGGGACATCAAATCCTGAAAAACAAATAATTTTTAAAACTTAAACATTTAAACTTGCCAAGTTTTTAAAAACTTGGCAAGTTGAAATAGTTATTTTCCTAAAGTTCCTAAGGCTTTTCTCAAATCAATTTGTGCCAGCAAAGCATCATAAAGTGCAGTATAATAGTCTGTTTCGGCTTGTTTGAGAGCGTTTTCGGCTTCCATAATTTCGAGATTTGAGCCTACGCCTTCTCGGTATTTGACTTGCGTAATGCGATAAACTTCTTTGGCTAATTCGGCATTTTGTTTGCGGGCTTCCAAAATCTCCAAATTTGCCTGCAATGTGCCTGCCGATTGTGTGATTTGTAGGTCAATATTTCGTTTCATGTCCAAAAGATTGCGTTGCGTTTTTTCTAATTCCAATCGGTTTTGTTGGATTAATGATTTTTTTCGGAAACCATCAAAAACAGGAATCTGGAATGCCAAGCCATATTTGCCATTTCCGAACCAAAACTCGCCAAAATTGACATAATCCGATAGGTCGTTGGTGCCTGAATTCCAGCCATAATCGACAAAAAATGAAACCGAAGGATAATATCCCGACTTGTATCGTTGCACATTGAGCGTATTTAATTCTTTTTGTGTCTGTAAAAGTTGAAATTCGGGGCGTTGGCTGTATTGGAATTTTTCGGAGGCTAAGGAAGCCAAGTTTTCGGTTGCCTCAAATTGCACATCCGAAAGTTTTTCGCCTACGGTCATTTGGTCTATTGTCCGCAAACCGACCTGAAATTTCAGAAATTCCATGCTCAAATTGACCGCCATCATCAGTTTTTGTTTTTCAGCCTTCAAGGAATTGAGGCTGACCGTAATTCTGTCCACATCCAATTTTTCGACCATGCCATTTTCGTAGAGTGCGCTGGTTTCTTGGTGCAAACTTTCGAGCCGTGCGATATTGGCATCCAAGAGCGATTGTCGTTCTCGATTAATCAAGACCATATAATACGCCTGACTGACATTGGCGATGAGGTCATTTTTGGTCATATCTAACTGACGTACAGATAGTTGCTTATATACTTTGGAGGCGCGCAATGCCGTAAAGAATGTTCCATCAAACAATAATTGATTCATCGAAAACAACGCCTGTCCATTGAGGGCGGGCTGAAATTCGACGGGGATAAATTCGCCCGCAGGAGCTTGAGGATCAACTAATTGTGCGGGCAGAAACGACTTGGGAACTTTGTAATTATGCAGGATATTCAGGTTGCCGTTGATTTGGGGCAATCCATCGGCTGCCGTTTGTCGGACTTGCGCCTCTGCGATTTTGATATCCAACTGTGCATTTTTGATGCTATTGCTATTTTTAAGCGCATAGTCGATGCACTGGGCGAGCGTGTAATTTTCTAATATAACTTGCTCATCTTGAGTACTTTGTGCTTGCAAATCTGCCAAAAACACAAGCCATGCCCATAAAAAAGCTACTTTGTGAAATCTCATGTTTCAAAGGAGTTTATAATCAAAAGGTTTAATTCAAATTATCTTCTTGGCTCAAAAAGGCTTCATAACTTTGCAAGCCTTTGGGAGTCAATATGCCCCGCACAAAATGCTCAAAAAATTCCATTTGTACCTCGACCAATTCATATTTTTCGGGCGGAAATACTTGCGGATTAAATGCAAGCTGAATTTGCTCAATTCGCATCCTGACCAAAATATCGGGCTTTATGGTTTTCCGAAAAACACCCTGCTGGATGCCTTGTTTGAAGTTTTCGATTAATTTTTGTTCAATATGCAATTTGAAATCATCATACAAACACCATGCTTCGGGATAATATTTTTGTAAATCGTATAGCATCGAAGGATGTACCGCGCGTATCATGCGCCGCATATGCTGGCTGGCTTTGACGACCTCCTCGATGGCATCTGGCGTTTGGTCAGTTATCTGATCCATATCGCGCTTATTTTGGGTCATCATCATCATCACTGCCTGTTTTACAATTTCTTTCTTGTCTCTAAAATGGCGGTATAACGTCTTTTTGGAAATCGCCAACTGCCGCGCAATGTCATCCATCGTAACGCTCCGAATCCCATACATTTTAAAGAGCAAAATTGCCTCCTCCAATATTCTTCCCCTGAGTTCCAAAATATAAAATCGTTATCGTAAAATCAGTTATTTCCATCGGGGACAAAACTACGGAAACTTTTAAAATGTTTTGAGTTTCCTGCGTATATTAACATAAAATTCATGGAAAATACCGACTTTGGTTCAAGTCCATGAAGCGAGGCAATAAAAACCAGAATGCGGTTTATTTTTTGTCATTCAGAAAATAAATTGCACACAAAAGCCTGTTTTTGTTCGTTTTTAATCACGAAACAACACGGATTTAGAAAACCAATTTTGATGCAAAGGGTCTCGATTTGAGGATTTATCACGTTTTTTCATGTAAATAATCTCAAAACATCCACACAAAATTACCATCTTCAAACTTCATTAAACAAAAACGATACATCATGAAAAAGTACATTTTTATTGTATTTCTGTTGCCTCATCTGATTTGGGCGCAACAGACCGCCGACCAATATTTTAATAAAGGCTATGACCATGCGCTCGAAGGAAAATTTAACGAGGCAGTCGCTCAATATTCTAAGGCACTGGAACTGAATCCGAATTATGCCAATGCCTATTATAATCGGGGTTGGGTTTATTATCAGCTCACCAATTATACTGATTGTGTGCGAGATATGTCCAAAGTGATTGCGTATGATGATACGTTTCAGCCCGCTTATATGATGCGTGGCACAGCGTATTACAGCCTGCAATTTTATCAAAAAGCCTTTGCTGATTATCAGAAAGCTGTCGAACTGAATCCTAAGGACAAAATAAGTTTGAACAACATGGGGTTAATCATGGAACAAGAAAATAAAAATGAAGAAGCCTTGAAATATTACAATTTGGCATTAGAAATCGACCCCAATTATAAATCTGCCAAAAATAATCGGGATGCCATCCAAAAGATTGCCGCCAAATCTTCGCAAAAGACCGAACAATCGACCAATAACGCACACGCATTATTGGTCAAAGCCGATGCCGAACTCGAAAAACGAGATTATCAAAACGCCATCGCGCTCTTGGATGAAGCCATCCAAAATAACCGAAACTTTCGGGATGCCTACGAAAAACGAGGCTGGGCAAAATCACGGCTGGGCGAATACGAGCAGGCAATCATTGACTTCAATCGGGCATTAGAATTGGGTGCAAACAAAACCATTTATAACAAAAGTGGCTGGGCAAAATACAAACTCGGCTGGTACGAGGAAGCCATCGCCGATTTTGACCAAGCCCTACTCATCGACCCCAACTATTCGGAAGCCAAAGACAACCGAAAATGGGTACTCAAAAAAATGAGCGACCAACAACACTTTGACCAAACGCCACCGACCATCGTCATTATTTCGCCCAATGTCGAAGAAAGTAGAGGGCTGGGCATTACACGCATGGACGAATCGGCGACCATTGTCGGGCGGGCAACCGATAAACACGGCATCGAACAGGTATTGGTGAATGGCAATCAAGCGCACCTCAAATCAACCGGTGATTTTGATATACAAATTAAATTGGCTAATGGAAAAAATACAATTCATGTCGTAGCTTTTGACTTCAATGGAAACAAGGCAGAAAACCAATTTTATATCGAACGAAAAGCCGCCGTTCAGCAAAAAGAAAAACCTTTTATGGGCAAACAATACGCACTCTTGATAGCCACTGACCAATACGAATCTTGGACATCACTCAATAATCCTGTGTATGATGCCAAAGCCATCAAAGAAGAATTAGAAACGAGCTATAACTTTGAGGTTCAATTACTTGAAAATGCCAAGAAACGAGATATTTTACTGGCTTTACGGCAATATGCCCAAAAACAATACGCCCCAAACGACCAACTTTTCATTATGTTCGCTGGGCATGGACACTTCGATGAAGTCTTTGAGGAGGGCTATGTCGTTACGACCGATAGCAGCAAGGATGATGAAGGATTCGGGAGTTATATTTCACATTCACAATTAAGAACCTATATCAATAATATCAAAATTAAGCATATTTTCTTGACGATGGATGTCTGTTTTGGTGGCACATTCGACCCTGTCATTGCACATCGAGGAATGGATGGCGATAATTCCGAAATTTCACGCATCGAATACATCAACCGAAAAATGCGTTTCAAGACCAGAAGGTATTTGACTTCGGGCGGAAAAGAGTACGTTTCGGATGGGCGTGCGGGCAAGCATTCGCCATTTGCACGTAAATTTTTGGAAGCCCTCCGAAGTTATGGCGGAAAAGACGGCATCCTGACCACACAAGAAATTATTTCTTATGTCGAAACACTTTCGCCAGAGCCTCGCTTCGGAGAATTTGGTGATAATGAACCGGGAAGCGATTTTATTTTCTTATCAAAATAAACATGGCAAGCGTGTCCGAAAATTGAAGGTGTTGGGACACGCTTTTTTTATTTCTGAATAATGATACAAAAAAATGATTTTCAAGTGATTATCTCATCCCAATAGGTATGCCACGCCTAGATTTTTATGCCAATCAGTGTAATATCATCACGTTGATGCTGGTCTTTTTGATAATCAGCAAGCGTATTTTCGAGCGTCATTTTTTGTGTTTCCAAAGGTTGATGGTGAATTTTGGAAAGCAAACCGAAAAGATTTTTTTGTCCGAATCGTTTGCGCTTTGTTCCGCCATGCTGGTCGCCGTAGCCGTCCGAACCCAGATATAGGATTCCGTCTGTTTTTAGGGTCAGTTCGTGATTTTCAAAAGTGATGCGCTGATTTTGGATACTGCCAATACTTTTTCGAGTGCCTTCTATTTTTTTAACTTCTTGATTATCAGTATAATACAAGGGGATTTTTGCCCCACAAAATATAATTTTTCGAGTATTATTTTCAGGCGTATCCATCACCACAATACCGATGTCCATGCCATCTTTATTGTTGGTTTGGTCTTGTTTGAGGTATTTTCTGACCGAAAAATGCAACATATCCAAGATTTCGGCGGGACTCAACACATGATTTTCATTAATAATTTCATTTAACAAAGAATATCCAATTAAGGACATGAATGCCCCTGGAACGCCATGTCCCGTACAATCAGCCACGATAAAAATCGTATGTTCTTGAACTTTATTAATCCAATAAAAATCGCCCGCCACGATGTCTTTGGGTTTATAAATCACAAAATATTCCGAAAATGTAGCCTGCATCCGTTCATCAAATGGCAAAACGGCATTCTGAATCGTTTTGGCATACAAAATACTGGCGGTAATTTGAGCATTTATATCTTCAAGTACATTTTTTTGCGCTTGGAGTTGGCGTTGTGTTTCCTTAATTTTGGTGTATGACTTGGTCAATACTTGTTGGTCGCGAAACATCCGCTGATTTTTTTGTTCCAATAATTCATGACTTTTTTCGATTTGGTCGCGGTGCAACGTAATTTGTTCTTGCTGTTGTTGTAGCTCTTCGTTTTGCGAAAGGATTTCCTGTTGTTTATTTTCTAACTCAATATTTTTACCTTGAAGTTCTGCGGTGCGTTCATTGACTAATCGCTCTAAATTTTCATTTTGCTCGGATATTTGTTTGAGAACCAATCGATTTTGAGCAAAAATTTGAGCCACAATCTTGAACCAAGGTTGCCAAATTCGAGGCAAATTTTCTGGAATTGCGGTGAATGCCTGATTTTCCTTTTCTAACTGAATGTATTGAATTAATTGAAAGGCAGGCTCAATAAAATGGCTTCGTGTATAAATTACAGATAAGATAAAGCTGACCAAAAAAATCGTAAATAACGTCAGTCCCATGCCCAACTCCGTCAGGATATGTTGATAAAATGTAAAATGAGAAACCACATAAATCTGTTTCCAACGGGTATTCGGTATCACATTATAATACACTTTATATCCTTTCAGGTCATAAAATTCGTTGGCATTCAATTCCTGAATCCTAAGTTCCTGTAATTCCGTGGGGAACGCTACTTTTGCATTTTTGATGGCGGTGTCTGTTTTGCTTATCAATTCGGGGTGGGCGATTAATTGTTCGTGTTCATTGATAATGAAGGTTTTGCCGTGTTCTCGTTGCGATTTTTTGATGATTTGTCCCATCGCATCCAAACGCACATCAATCCCGATATGTCCGATGAATCGCTCACGATTATAAAGCGGAATTAGTGCCGAAATCATTACGCCTTTGCCTGCGGGGTCGAGGTAGGCTTGAATCCAGCGCACTTCTTTTTTGGGATTGGTCGAGGGAATAATCGAATGTACGTGTTTGCCATTCTTCATTGCCTTAATCGTTCGATTATTGGAGGCATTGACTTTATCGGACAAGGTACGAGGATAAATCCCTAATACTAAGCCATTTGACACGTAAGTCCACGCAAAATTAGGCACTAATTGAGAGGCATTTTCAAACAAAGTCATGGCATCCAAGACCGCCGATATTTCGTGTTTTTGAGCGGTGGATAATTTATTCCAAAATCCTCTGCCCGTCAGATTGCCGAAATTTTTGGCAAATCGTAAGGGCAAACTATCGGTATGAAAATAATTCCATTCGTTTTCGGGATTGATGCTTTGTCCAAGATAATGACTCAAAAAGTGGGGCTTGGTCGAATCGGCGTGTTCCAAATAATAATCAAACTGATGACGGGTGGTGTATAAATATTGCGTGGTGGCACTGGTCAGATTTTGGATACGAAAAGCGGTTTTATCCAGTTCGGTTTGGATATTCGTTTCTTCCCGATGGACTTTTGACTGAAATTGCCAATACGCCATGCCTCCGACCACCAATAAAATCAAGAAAAAGGATATATAAATCATGCGATAATATCCTTTAAATATATCCAAATTCATATCACATCATGTACCCCGTTTCGTAAGTTTTATCCCAAAAGATAGTTTTTTTTTTCGGAAAAATCAAGTTTATACGATTAAATCCGCACCACATTTAAGTTTATTCAAAAAACGTGCAGACTTTGGCGAGGATATGATTTTGCTCTTTGGGGGTTAATTCGTAAAAAAATGGCAGGCGCACCAGACAATCCGAGAAATGGTCGGCGTGGGGCAATGTTCTGCCATCATGTTGGGGCGCATAAAAAGGACTTTTATGCAAACTCAAATAATGAAAAACCGCATGAATCCCCGCTGATTTTAAGTAAGTTAGGAGTTTTTTTCGGTCTTCTGAATTGCTACAAACGATATAAAACATATGGGCATTATTTGCCCCCTGTTCAGGAATTTCGGGAATCGAAAATCGTCCTTTTTCGGCAAATGGTTTTAGGGTTTCAAAATAGGTATTCCAAATTTTTTTTCGCTGCTTTTGGATGTCATCCAAATTTTCGAGTTGGGCGTACAAAAATGCAGCAATAATATCCGAAGGTAAAAAAGAAGAGCCGACATCAACCCAGCCGTATTTATCGACTTCGCCCCGAAAGAACGCCGAACGATTCGTGCCTTTTTCTCGGATAATTTCCGCCCGATGCACAAATTTTTCATCATTAATGACCAACATCCCGCCCTCGCCCGAAATAATATTTTTGGTTTCGTGGAATGAAAATGCCGCCAAATGCCCAAACGAACCCAGCGGACGCCCCTTGTAAGTCGAATCAATGGCTTGTGCCGCATCTTCAATCAAAAAAACACTGTGTCGGTCGGCAATTTCTCGGAATCGTTCGGGATTGCAGGCATTGCCCGCATAATGCACAATGACGATAGCTTTTGTTTTGGTCGTAATTAACTTTTCAACTTCATCGGCATCCAAATTTGGGTGGTCGGTCTGGCTATCGGCAAATACGATTTTTGCGCCCCGCAACACAAACGCATTGGAAGTTGAAACAAACGTATAAGACGGCATAATGACCTCATCATCAGGCTGAATATCCGTCAAAATAGCAGACATTTCCAGTGCATCGGTGCAGGAAGTCGTCAGCAAACATTTCCGAAAACCGTACTTTTTCTCAAAAAATTGATGGCATTTTTTGGTAAAGATGCCATCACCCGAAATATGCCCGTTTGCCACAGCCTGAGCGATGTAGGTGGTTTCTTTACCCGTCATGTAAGGTTTATTGAAAGGAATGTTCATTTTAGTATTAAATCGTAAGGTTTTGAATAGCAAAATTATAAATATACTAAATTTTATCATTTTTTTCGTTAAGGTAAACTTCGAGTAAACCTTCGGGCAATTTGGTTTTGATGCGTTTTTCGGTGCGTTCAAATTTGATGATAATTTCGTCTTTGATAGGCACTAAAATTTCTTTGTGTTGATACTCAAAAGCGAGCAAATCTTGTCCGGGCAAATCATAGATTTCCTTGACTGTACCCAAGTTGCCATATTTTTCATCAATAATCTGACAATCAATTAGTTCGTGCAGATAATATTCATCATCAGGCAATTCTGGCAGGATTTCGACAGGCAAAAATAATTTACAGCCTACGAGTTCTTTGGCTTGCTCGATCGTATGAATATCCTCAAATTTAAGCATCAAATTCGGGGCTTTAAGGCTTAATTTTTCGATAAGAAACGGCACGAATTGCGCTTCAATTTCTACAAAAACTGAATCCAATCCTTCGTATTCTTCGGGATTATCGACATCCAAAAAAATAGAAACTTCGCCCTTGAGTCCATGCGTGCGTAAGATTTTCCCTAATTCGTAATAATCTTGTTTTTTCATAGTTTTTATTACTTTTTACGATATACGGATTCGTAACGCTTCAATTTCTTCAGCCGTCAAATTTGTTGCCTTGATAATCAGCTCGTTAGACAAACCCAAATCTATCATATTCCATGCAATACTTTCCTGTGTTTGCTTTTGTCCTTCCTCGCGTCCTTCCTCGCGTCCTTCCTCGCGTCCCTTTTCGATTCCTTCTTCTAAACCTTT
>CAZNYR010000087.1:0-6646 GCA_964577275.1 uncultured Cytophagales bacterium
GATTTTTCTCGGTTTTGTGCTATCTTTATTCAAAATAGTTTTTAGACAGACTGACCTTGTGCGTGATTTTGATTTAAAAAATATCTTATGAATAAGAAAAATATAATTGAAATAATTGGTAATGGTAATATTGTTATTCAAGATGTTGTTGGTTCAAAAATTGAAATTAATCCGAATATAAAATCTGATTTACAAGATTTAAAAATATTTTTTAACAACAAAATGAATGAACTTCCATCAAAAATTATTGAATTATTAGAAACAAAGTTAGATATTGACATTAATAAGATTACAAAAATTGAAAAGCAAGATTTAATAATTTCCATTGATAGATTAGTTATACCTAAAAATAAAAGCGACATGACTGCATTTGATTATGATAAAGAAAACAAAAGCAAATTACTTGTGGAACAACTTTATAAGATATTCATTAAAGAGAATTATCCTGTAAATAAATTTATGCATTTTGATAATTCGGCAACAGAAATAAGGTATAAAAGTATTCCATTAGAGATTTTTACTGATATTAAGATGATAGAACAATGAAATTGAAAAATTTGGTATCAAATCGCCACTCTGGATAAAAGACAACATAATGGGGTATCATATAAATATAAAAATTGGGAACGACATTTTATAAAAATAATAATTATGATTTTAAACTTATTAAAACGAATTACTCAGTCTCTTGAAAGAAAGCATATACCATATATGCTTTCAGGTAGTATTGCCTTGAATAATTATACAGTTCCACGTATGACAATGGATATTGATATCGTAGTTGAATTGCACGAAGAAAATTTAAGCGACTTTTTGTCTATTTTTGGAGATAATTATTACTTGAATAAGGACGTTGTAAAAGAAGAAACTAAGCGTTTAGGAATGTTCAATGTCATCGACTATGAAACAGGGTTTAAGGTGGATTTTATACTTCGTAAAAATACTGAGTATCGGAAATATGAATTTCAAAGGAGATTGAAAACTAAGGTTGCAGATTTTGATATTTGGATTGTTTCAGCAGAAGATTTAACAATTTCAAAAATTGAGTGGATACAACAACTTCAAAGTGATAAACAAATAAATGACATTGAAAATTTGTTGGCAAAATCTGATATTGATAAAAATTACATTAGGGAATGGTGTAAGCAATTAAATTTGAAAACTTTTAATCTATTGTAAGATGCTTGATACTACTACTGAGATGGTTCAAAAACAAAGAGAAATTTTCTTTTCAAAGACATCAAATGAACGTTTTTTAATTGGAGCCGAAACAATTGTTTTTGGTCGTATAATGGTTGAAAGTAGCATAAAACAAAAAGACCCAAAAATATCTGAATTAGAGTTGAAAATTCAAGTCTTTAAGCGTTACTATGATAGCATTTATAGTAATGATGAACTTGAAAAGATAATTAATTCTATGAAATATTATTATCTGCATCGAGAAGAGATATTAATGAAAAACAGCTCAAATGCCTATTCGTTGAAAATAAAATAACAAGTTATTATGATACAGTTGCACAATACAGAATATTTTGTTGTCAATTTTGACGACAAAAACGAGTTATTTCACTACGTTTTTCACAACACAACAGAAGAAATGACTGCTGAGGAATATATTGCTGAGCTTCAGGTGTTTATTGATTTGGTCAAAGAACATAAACCTAAAAGAGTATTGGGCAATATGCTTGACTTTGGTTTTAGCATTGACCCTGATATTCAGGAGTGGGTAAATCATAATTTATTTGAGGTTTATAGACAGATAAACTTTAAAAAAATAGCCATTATTTTGAGTAAAGGTATTTTTGAACAAGTTTCTATTGAACAAACAATGGAGGAAGATAAAAGTCAAAGTTTTGAAACTTCTTACTTTGAAGACGAAGAAACAGCGCTACATTGGCTTCTTATGTAGTAATTAATAATAACAAAAACTGAGGCTAACATCATGTTTGCGAAAAGGCGGGCTAATGTGCTAAATTTAGGCTTAAAAAACAGAAATGGTTGAAATATTTAAGGCTTCCGCATCAAAAAGCTACATTTGTCAACTTTGGAAAAGATAACCTACAATTTGAATGTTACTGAACTTAATCGGGACTTACGTTTGCTTGAAAAGCAAATTATGAGTTTAAAATGAAAGAATTTGAAGACTATAAAAAGAAGGCAGGAGATGCTATGAAAATGCAAAATGCTCTTCAAATTTTCAAAGATGTACTTAATGATTTGGATTTAACCAATTAAACTTTTATTTTATGGCATACTCCGATTTTACTTTATCCGACTTAGAAGAAAAGTTTGGGATAGCAAATGAAAGAAAGCAAATTCAGTTTGCTCACGAACTTGTAGAACCAAGCGAAAGGTTGTGCATAGAATTGGAAGAAAGTGCAGAAATGCCTATAAAAAGCGAGAAAGCAAGAAGTGAGTGGATTGTCGTACCTATTCTTAGGGAGTTACGGAGGCGAAACAGTAATTTTTTTACCATTTATTCAGGTGATATTCTTGTTGGAGATAAATTAACGGGTTTGCAAGGAGAATGTGATTTTATTTTGGCTAAGGACACGAAGTCTTACGAAATGAATATTCCTATTTTTCAAATTGTAGAGGCAAAACGTAACGATTTAGACGAGGGGATAAAGCAGTGTTCAGCTCAATTAGTGGGTGCAAGAAAGTTTAACGAAAGAAAAGGAATTATAACTGAAAAGTTATATGGTTGTACGACAACGGGTGATGTTTGGCAATTTATCGAATATTCTGATAAATTATATATTGATGACAAAAAATACTATTTAGTAAAAATAGACGAACTTCTTGGTATTTTTCAAAGTATCATTAATTATTACAAAAATGCACTAAAATAAAAACATTCAATAACTTCATGTTTGCGAAAAGGTGGGCTAATGTGCGCAATTTAGGCTTAAAAAACAGAAAGGGCTGAAATATTTAAGGCTTCCGCATCAAAAAGTTGCATTTGTCATTTAAGTTAAATTCCTGATAATCCGTATTTTAAAACTTGCCAAGTTTCGGTGCGGAAACCCTAATGGGCAAATACAGTTTCATGGAAAATTAAATTATTATGGCTATATTGGGTATAAATTATGTCCTAATTTTAGAAAATCAATAAAATGCAGATATTACGCAAAAACGAGTATTACGAGATTATACTTGATGCTCAACAGTCATTAATCATACATAAAGCTTTGCCTGGCACCTCCAAAATGAGTACCGAAGAGTTTAAGGATGAAATGATTGCATTTGCAGAGATGTGTGAAAAATATCTTCCGGAGAAAAATTTAGCCCATCTCATTGATATGCGTTACAGCATAATCCCAGAGGAGCAGGAATGGGTAAATGCGGTAGCCTTTCCAAGATTTGTGAATATCGTAAAACGAATGGCAATTTTAATGCCTACGAGCATTTTTGAGAATATCGCCGTACAACAAACGATGGATGAGAACACAGGACTGAAATTCGTTCAAATGTATTTCGATGATGAAAGAAAAGCCTTAGATTGGTTATTGCAATAAAGACAAACGTTCCTAAAATTTTTAGACAAAAAAGTGTTGATAAAAAAAAAGTATTTGTATTATTGCAATTTACGTGAGAAACTACTAATTTTGCAGGCTCAAAACGCCCTTTTCGGTTCTCTTTTTTTCAGTTCTCTTTGAACGATTTAGTAAATTAAACACTAAAAGGCTTTGGCAAAACTAAAACACGGCAGAATCTCGTTTGCTTCCATTGATCCTGTCATCAAATACCCTGACTTTCTGGATGTACAGTTACAATCCTTTGTTGATTTTTTCCAATTAGAAACGCCCGCCGAAAAACGGACACAGGAAGGACTTTATAAAGTCTTTTCCGAGAACTTCCCGATTTCGGATTCACGCGAAAATTTCTTGTTGGAATTTATTGATTATCTCGTAGATCCTCCCAAATATTCTGTGGGTGAGTGCGTTGATAGAGGTTTGACGTATTCCGTCCCATTGAAGGCAAAACTTCGATTATCTTGTAATGACGAAGATAACGAGGACTTTGAAACAATGGAACAAGAAGTTTTTTTGGGAAATATTCCTTATATGACCGAGCGAGGGTCGTTTGTGATAAATGGAGCGGAACGCGTGATTGTTTCGCAGTTGCATCGTTCGCCCGGTGTCTTTTTTGCACAAAGTAAGCACACCAACGGCACAAAACTCTATTCTGCTCGAATTATTCCCTTCAAAGGTTCATGGATTGAATTTGCAACGGACGTGAACAACGTCATGTATGCCTATATTGACCGAAAGAAAAAGTTTCCCGTAACGACACTTTTGCGGGCGATTGGATATGGCACGGATAAAGAAATTCTGGATTTATTTGGACTTTCCGAAGAAGTGGATGCCACGCCAGACCGACTCCTGAAGATGGTTGATAGAAAATTAGC
This sequence comes from uncultured Cytophagales bacterium, assembly GCA_964577275.1. Taxonomy (GTDB): domain Bacteria; phylum Bacteroidota; class Bacteroidia; order Cytophagales; family Thermoflexibacteraceae; genus UBA2561. The sequence goes on from CAZNYR010000087.1 coordinate 4,412, forward strand.
TGCCCGTGTATTACGGACTTGGACGGAGGATTTTGTGGATGAAGATACAGGCGAAGTAGTATCCATTGACCGAAACGAAGTCGTTTTGGAACGGGATACGATTATCGCCGAGCAGGACATTGATACCATTGTGGATGCGGGCGTGAAGTCAATTATTTTGCATCGTGAGGATATTAATATTGCCGATTACGCTATTATTTACAATACCTTACAGAAAGACAATTCCAATTCCGAGAAAGAGGCAGTAGAACAAATTTATCGTCAATTACGAAACACCGAAGCCCCCGATGAACAAACCGCACGGGATATTATCCAAAACTTATTCTTTAGTGATAAGCGATATGATTTGGGTGAAGTGGGGCGATACCGAATCAATAAAAAATTAGAAAATGATAGCACGGTCGATACGCGCGTCTTGACTAAGGATGATATCATCAAAATTATAAAATATCTGATTACGCTCATTAACTCAAAAGCTATTGTCGATGACATTGACCATTTGAGTAATCGCCGAGTCAGAACTGTTGGCGAACAACTTTATAGCCAGTTTGGTGTGGGCTTGGCTCGGATGGCGCGCACCATCAAAGAACGTATGAATGTACGTGATAATGAGGACTTTAAGCCCGTAGATTTAATTAATGCACGGACATTATCATCGGTCATTAATTCATTTTTTGGGACGAACCAACTTTCGCAGTTTATGGATCAAACCAATCCATTAGCAGAAATCACACATAAACGGCGGATGTCTGCCTTGGGTCCTGGTGGACTTTCCAGAGAACGCGCTGGTTTTGAGGTGCGGGATGTTCATTATACACATTATGGACGACTTTGTACGATTGAAACACCCGAAGGTCCGAATATTGGCTTAATTTCATCGCTTTGCGTACACGCCAAAGTCAATTCGATGGGCTTTATCGAAACACCCTACCGAAAAGTAGCCAACGGCATGGTTGATATGAGTTCGGAAGTAACCTATTTGACAGCCGAAGAAGAAAACGGGCATAATATCGCCCAAGCAAACATTCGGATTGGCGAAGACGGTACTTTCCTTAATGACCGCGTCAAAGCCCGAAAAGAAGGCGATTTCCCAGTGGTCGAGCCACACGAAGTATCTTATATGGACGTGGCTCCAAACCAAATTGTATCGGTCGCCGCCTCCTTGATTCCATTCTTGGAGCATGACGATGCCAACCGAGCCTTGATGGGTTCAAATATGCAACGCCAAGCCGTACCTTTATTGCGAACTGATGCCCCAATCGTAGGTACAGGGCTGGAAAGACGAGCCGCACGAGATTCCAAAACCTTGATTATGGCAGAGGAAATGGGGGTTATTCATTATGTTGATGCGGATAAAATTGTGGTCAAATATGACTTAACAGAAATGCAAAAATTGGTTTCTTTTGACCGTGAATTGGTGGAATATAAATTGACCAAATTCAGACGAACAAACCAAGATACTTGCCTGAATCTCAAGCCGATTGTCAAAAAAGGACAAATCGTCAAAAAAGATGATGTCCTCTGCGAAGGCTATGCCACAGAACAAGGCGAACTCGCATTGGGTCGAAATCTGAAAGTCGCTTTTATGCCTTGGCAAGGCTATAATTTTGAGGATGCCATCGTAATTGCCGAGCGCGTAGTCCGAAATGATGTCTTTACTTCGATTCATATTGAAGAATTTGAACTCGAAGTGCGAGATACCAAACGAGGCGAGGAAGAATTGACCTCCGAAATCCCGAACGTCAGCGAGGAGGCAGTACGAAACCTTGACGAAAATGGCATCGTTCGTATCGGTTCTGAAATCAAAGAAGGCGATATTTTAATCGGTAAAATTACGCCAAAAGGCGAAACCGACCCCACACCCGAAGAAAAACTTTTGCGTGCCATTTTTGGCGATAAAGCAGGCGATGTAAAAGATGCTTCCATGAAGGCTTCGCCATCCTTGCGTGGTGTTGTCATTGATACCAAATTGTTCTCACGTCCCAAAAAAGACAAAGATTTACGGCTCAAAGCCAAAAAAGAAGTCTTAGAACTCAAAAAACGTTACGGCGCACGACTCACGGGCTTGAGAAATCGTATGATTGATAAAATGACCGAATTGTTAGAAAACAAAACTTGTCTGGGCATCAAACACAAGTTCGGTGATGAAATCATGTCCAAAGGCGTAGCTTTTTCCAAATCAAATATTACACAAAATATTTTCCCAGCCAAAAACTTATATCGGGACGAAAGCAC
>CAZNYR010000087.1:6663-14968 GCA_964577275.1 uncultured Cytophagales bacterium
GGTCATGGTCAAAAATTATAACAAAAAACGCCATGAAATTACGGGAGATTTTAAACGGGAACGATTTGCTTACGAAGTAGGCGATGAATTGCCTGCGGGAATCGTACAACTTGCCAAAGTTTATATCGCCAAAAAACGAAAACTAAAAGTAGGCGATAAAATGGCGGGACGACACGGAAATAAAGGGGTTGTTGCCCGAATTGTGCGCGATGAAGATATGCCTTTCCTTGCCGATGGAACGCCCGTAGATATTGTCCTAAACCCATTGGGTGTGCCTTCCCGAATGAATATCGGGCAGATTTACGAAACCGTATTGGGTTGGGCAGGCGAAAAATTAGGACGAAAATACGCTACGCCCATCTTTGATGGCGCAAGCGAAGAAGAAGTACGAAAGGAACTCGAAGAAGCGGGACTACCCACATGGGGACGAACCAAACTTTATGATGGCTTAACGGGCGAAATATTTGAAAATCCCGTAACAGTCGGCATTATTTATATGCTCAAGCTCGGACACCTTGTGGATGACAAAATGCACGCCCGTTCAATTGGACCGTATTCCTTGATTACGCAACAGCCCTTGGGTGGTAAAGCCCAATTTGGTGGGCAGCGTTTTGGCGAAATGGAAGTATGGGCATTGGAGGCATTCGGTGCGGCACATATTTTACGTGAAATCTTGACCGTCAAATCTGATGACGTGATAGGACGAGCAAAAGCCTACGAATGCATTGTCAAAGGCGAAAATATGCCAGAACCGAATATTCCTGAATCCTTCAACGTATTGATTCACGAACTCAGAGGTTTGGCTCTTGAAGTTACCCTCAAATAAATTTAGCTTTTCATCAACTAAAAAAAGCCGTCATTGAGTTAAATGACGGCTTTTTTTTCAAAAATACGTTTTGTGATTTTTACTAAAAATTCCCGTAAAATACCTGAAAACAAGGCAGTTGCAATTCTCTGCGCCACATATCTACGACCTGATTGCGGTCATCCAACACAAAGCGCACATAATAATTGGGCAAAATTTGATGTTCTACAATTTCTCGTTTGATAACTGCATCCTTGCGGTGGTCATCAGCACGGCGCATCAACAATAAATGATACGGAACTTGTTGATTTTCAAGCCATTGCTGGGTTTGTAACTTCCCACTGTTTTCTCGTCCCGAAAGCAAGATAATTTGATATTTTTCAGATAAATCCCGAATCAACTCAATCACAGGCACATGGGGCAAATCCTCCGTTACCCGATTCATGTCAAAAGGCGAACGCCCATTCATCATCGCCAGCGTACCGTCAATATCACAAATAATGGCGTGAGGCAATGTTTTATCTTGCCTCCGATAGGAAATAATGGCGGTTTTTGTGCCTTGTTCGTAAGATGAATTTTTCCAATCAGAATACATCTGCCGAATCACGCTTTCGCCCACAGAATCAGGACGTTGCAAATCTCTACGAATGCACTCTTCGAGTGGCACATCAAATATTTTAATGTCAAATTCGATAGGTTTTCCCGTTTCAACTTCCAAACTTTTAGCTAATTCTCGCAACCGTTTTTCGTGCAATGGATGGAAATTCGTATCATCCACCACGACCGATTTGCCTTCCAAAATCGCCTCCCGAATGAGCCAATCTCGTGTCTTGAGAATAAATTTTTCGTTCAATTTCGAGTACTTTCCAGCGTCCAGCATTGCTCGCAAATCATCCTTATTGATGCGTTTGTAATATGAATTTTCGGCAATCAATTTTTTTGCCCAAGTTGATTTGCCTGAAGCAGGTAAACCTTTGAGCATCAATATTTTAAGCATAATTTTAACGAAAAATTTGAAGCCCACAGCGAGAACCGTGGGCTTGTGGAAGTCTGAATTATGAAAAGCCATTTTTCAGGCTAAATCAATCTTATTTCGTGCTATTTTTGTTTTTACTATCATTCAAACGCTCCAAAATAGACTTTTTGCCTTTATTTTTGCGTTTGTTCTCGTCAATAAGTGCTTTGATTTTGTCTTCGTCAATAAAATTTCGGATAACCAACTGTTGCCCAATCGTTATCAGGTTAGAAATGAAGTAGTAATACGTCAATCCCGATGAAAAACTATTGAGGAAAAATAGCATCATAAACGGAAAAACATACTGCATACTTTTCATCGGTCCTTCCATCGTTTGGGCGGTCATTTGGCTGTTGTACCACGTATAAACTAAGGTCGAAGCGACCATCAAAAGCGTAAATAAACTGATGTGTGCGCCATAAAACGGAATCTCAAAAGGCAAATCCAAAATCGAATCGTAAGACGATAAATCATCCGCCCAAAGAAAACCTTTTTGTCGTAATTGAATCGCATTGGGGAAAAAATTAAACATCGCCAACAAAATCGGCATCTGCGCCACCATCGGAATACAACCGCTCAACGGATTTACGCCCGCCTTTTGGTACAATTCCATTTGTTCGGGTTGGGCTTTTTGCATATCGCCGCCGTGTTTTTCCCGAATTGCATCCAGTTCTGGCTTCAAAACTTTGGTTTTTGCCATCGACTTATACGATTTGTAAGTCAGTGGAAATAAGGCAAGTTTGATAATAAAAACCAAAATCAATATCACAATGCCATAATTTGGGGTTATTTTTTCCGTCAATTTGAATATCGGAATAATCAAATATTTGTTCACGGTCGAAAATATCGCCCAACCCAAATATACATTTTGCTCATAACCTTCGGTGATGGTTTGAGCAATGTCATAATCATTCGGACCAAAATAAAATCGAATTTTTGAACTTTTTAAGTCTGCAACGGGAATATCATAAGACGCATACAAATCCTTAACGCCCAGAGGGTCAGGGTTTTCGATGGTTGCCATTTTTGCATTCATAAAAACGCCTTCGGTCAGCATACCCGCATTAAAAAACTTCTGTTTCATCGAAATCCACTTCAATTTTTCGGTCAAAACCACGCCTTCGGGTTCATACGAAGTTTCGGACAAATAATCAAAATCGCCTTGGTCAGAATAATAATTGACAGTCGATTTGTTGGCACTTTGCTCCTTCGATTTTTCCAAGCGTTTCAGTTGGTCAAGCCACGCAAAACGCACGGTTTCAGACTTTAACGCCACACCCTTCAAATCTGTCGTGTATGCCACCGTAAAGCCCGTATCTTGAATCGTATATTTTTGTTCAATATACTGGTTTTCAGATAGTTGTATTCGGAAAGTAACCGATTTTTTGGTGTTTTCCGTTACCGTATAATACAAATCATGCAAATCAAAATTTCCCTTATCGCTCTGCACTTCCAACGAAGTTTTTGAACTTTGGGCATCCAACAAAATCAGGGGCTTTTTTTCAAAAGTTACATAGTTTTTCAATAAAACTTCTTTCACTTTCCCACCATACGAAGTCAAAGTAATCTTAACATCCTGATTTTCAAGGAGTATGTCTTTTGCCTCGCCTTTCAGACCCATGCCAAAAATGCCGTATTTTTCTTGCAAAACCGAATCTGGCGCAGTCGTAGGCTCGGTAATTTTTGGAGATTCGGCTTGTTCCTGAACAATTTTTGAGGAGGTTTTAGCTTGTGTCGTGTCGCTAACTTCTTGTTTTTCAGGTTGTTCAGAAGGTGGTGGCGTGGTCATGTCCATAAAAAGCATATACGCCAGAAGCATTGCTGTAATCAGCACCAACCCAATGGTTTGATTTTTATCCATAATAAATTTTATTCGTCAATTTCGTTTCCTGACGATTTCGGAAAAACGATTTATCTTATTGATTATGAGTGATTCAGAATTATTTTTTTTTGAATTTTCAAAGACACAAAGTTAATAAATTTTGTAGCGTTTTGATGGGCAATAACTCGTAAAATTTTAAAAATCCTCATAACGTTTTGCCCGATATGAGGTATAAAATACTGGTTATCAAAATATTAAATACCATAAATTACCCTTTCCAAGCCTCTAAATAACCCTTTCGGAATTGACGAAATGCACTATTTGAAAATTTGTACTTTTCCACGATTTTCTTGGGATTAGAATCTCCATATTTTACAAAATCTTTCTCCGCCATCGCACGCCCCAAATTTCGTAAAGAGTGTTTGCCATAACCTCGTGAAGCCAGCTTATTCAATAACATTTTTGTAAATTTCAAATCGTCAGTTCCGTAACGTATTGCCAAAAAATGAAGCAAATCGTTCGCTCCATTTTCCAAAACAAAATACCGAAAATCAGTATGTTTCAAACCAAATTTCTGAACATTATTCACCTCAAAATAATTTTCGGCTTTCAAATAATTTTCAGTAAACTCTTGGTTATCAAAATTTTGTAATGAATTTTGAACCGTATTCATCATCTTTTGATATGTCCCCGCATCCGCATATTTTTGAACCAATTTTTCGGCTTCATCCGTTCCAATTTTACAAGCAGTTATATTTTGAGTTTCCGAAATCGTATTTTGTAATGTCGTTAAGGCTTCCGAAAATGCTTGATTTTCAATCTGATTTTTTGCCGTTTCGATATTTTTTTTCAATTCGGATTTTGCTATTTGGCATTGTTCGGCTCGAATATTTTTCCATAATTCGGCTTGTTTTTTCGACAAATTGTCAGATAACCTAAAATTGTACTTTTCTAATAATATTTGATTTTGGTTTGCCAATTTTTCAGCTTCCTGAATTTCATCAGGATTAATTTTTCGAGATGCCCGCAACGTATTTTCGTCAATCCATTTTAAGACATTTGTTTGAAGCTCATTTTCAATATTTTGCTTTAATTTTTCATGATTTGCAAATATATTTTCAAACGTAATTTTTTTGGCATTTTCATAGTTTTTTACAGCTTTTTCATAATCCATTTTTTGTGCTGATTGCTGACCGCTTCCAAAAAATACTTCAAATTCTAATTTTTTAAGTGTCTGTTTTTCAGTAGGTTGATAATTCAGAAGCATATCCGCCAACTTGAGATTTGATAACGCAGATTCAAAATTATCGTTCCGAATTTCATGTTTAGCATTTTGGATAAGTCCTTGAAAAACAGCAATATAGCTTTGTCGAATTTCCGATTTTTTCAAATCCAAAAGATATTTCTTATGTCTATCTTGGAAACGTTCAAGATTCGTAAGTTCCTGATAAGCAGACTGATAATTTTTACTTTGGAGTAAAGTTTTTACTTCCGCCAAACCCCGATTATATTTTCCAGCATAGGCTTTTTGTGCCAGTATTTCAGTTTCCAGATTCATTTTTGGTAATTTTTGTAAATCTGAAGTCAAACTTTCCAAATCCGAAATTGCCAAATCAAAATTCTTTTCTTGAATTAACTGATTGATATTCTGAAAGTTATGATTAAAATATCGCCGCCAACTTCGCTCCGTCAAATTGGTTTTCTGAATCCAATTTTGATGATTCTGAATATAATTTTCCACTTCCCAAAGCATTTTGTGAGCCATCAAATAATTTTCTTGATTCATTAATTTTTCGGCTTCACTGACCATTACTTCGGCTTCAGTTGTTTTAATTTTACCTTCAACTCGCTGTAAATCAGCTCGACAGTTCATTTGTGAGCCTGTTTTGCTACAAGTTTTTTCGGCAATATTCAGACATTCTGCAATTTCGTTTCGGAACTGAAATGCTTGTGTTTTCCGTTGCAAATATTCATCAATTTGGCGTAATGATTTTTGATAAAGTTGAGCATAATTTTGTTGTAAAATACGTTGATTATCAATATATTGACGGTTATTTTGTTGGAAATTTTCAGCCGTATGTAATGCCCGAAAAGCCATTTCCAAATTTGGCGAATGCCTGCCAAGTTCGTTGGTTGCATTTCCGAGTAATTCAGCAAATTGGTCATTTTTTAGCGTTCGGATTTTTCGTTCTACTTCTCGTTCGTAATTGCTGTCGTTCAAGAAGTTCGCAATTTCTTTGGCTTCGGCATAATCATTCATGGCTTTATCATAATTTCTACGATTTTGTTCTATTTCAGCACGTTGTAAGTATCTGTCATAAACATCACCATAAAAAAGCCTGATTTCTCGATTGGTTTGTGGGTCATTATTTCGTAATCGCCTCAAATTCTGTATCTTATGGAGCGAATTATCCAAGTTTCCACGTTGTAATTCCAGCCGTGCCAATGCCAACTGTGCAGGCGCATAATTTGGCTCGTGGCGCACCGCTAATTCTAACAAACGGATAGCTTCCGAAGTGCGTCCCCGTTGCAAATGTTGCCTTCCATTTTCATAATACAAAATATGACGTTTTTCATTAATTTGATTATATTGTTTTTCTAAAACATCATACGTGATTTGTAACCTTCGGAGTGCAGGAAGCAAACGTGCAGGGTCATTTTGCGTCAAGTTTAATTCAGATTTGAGGCGGTCAGTTTCTCGGATTTTTCGTTTGATACGGGTTAATTTTTCGCCATTTTCTTCGATTTCATCCAAATTATTGAGGTTTAGGCGGTCTAAAATATGTTGAAATCGTTGCAATGATTCGGATTCTTGATAATAGCTATCAATCTGATTGATGCGTTTTTGAACTTGACTTTCGGTTACGGAATTGTAATGCGGTTCGATATTTTCGATGGTTAATTTCAGATTTTTAGCAAGTGTTAAATATGAAAAATCAAATTCATTTTGATAATAGTTTCCATTTCGACATTCTAAGATTTTAAATGTTTTGAGCAGTTTTTTGCTGGATGTACTTTTATCCCAAACTTCGCAAGCAATAAAGTTGGGAATCAAACTCTGTTCAATCGAAAATTGCCGATATTCCAAATTTGAGGCTTGATTTTCAGCCCGAATTTCAATTTTTGCATGATATTTTCCGCCTGTACGTCCCTCCGAAACCCAACGTATTGTTTTTTCAAATTCGATTTTGTGGCGCAATGAAGATACAGACTGGCGATTTCCGTCCGCAATTTTTTGAAATATTTTCCGAATTGTTGCATCCGAATCGGTCGTGATTTCGAGAATTTCTGTTTCCGAATTTTTATATTCTTGGGCATTAATAATGAGCGCAAAAAATAGGAATGTAAAAGTACAAAATAATTGTTTCATGATTTGTAAACTATTGATAATGAATGATTTGAGATGTATAAAATTTAAAATATGGTGTGTAGTTTTCATCAAAAAGATAACAAAAGTTTGGCATAAGTTGCGTCTCAATTTGTCAATGTGATGTTAAGGAAAAATTTGATTTGAAATTGGGGATATTCATTTTTTATGCTTAAATTTTGATTCTGTTCGTATTTTTGGGATGACCAAATTTGATAAACATCACGTTAAGTTCTTGGGAATTAAAATGTTACGTCAAAAATTTTGTTTTTCAGGATTTAATATTACATTCACTTTAAGATAAAATTAACCATTCACTTTTTGACCTAATTTAAACGAAATTTATGGAATTATTAGGCATTGATATTGGCGGTTCGGGCATCAAGGGCGCACCCGTAAACCTTGAAACTGGCGAATTTACGGCGGAGCGCCATCGTATTCCTACGCCTCAACCCGCTACGCCTGAGGCAGTTGCGGAAGTAGTTACCGAACTGGTACAGCATTTTAACTGGACTGGCGCAGTGGGCTGTGGTTTTCCTGGCTTGATTCGGCATGGGGTTGTCAAAACGGCGGCAAATATGCACAAAAATTGGCAGGATATAAACCTTGAAAATTTTTTGCAACAGGCGGTGGGCAATCGTTTTTACGCGCTCAATGATGCGGATGCGGCTGGCTTGGCGGAGTTTGAATTTGGTGCTGGCAAAAATCGTGCCGATACGGTATTAATGATTACTGTCGGGACAGGCATCGGGACGGTTATGTTTACGGGCGGGAAATTATTGCCCAATACCGAACTCGGACACGTTGAATTTTATGGGCGAGATGCCGAAAAATATGTCGCCGATTCGGTCAGAGAAAAACTCGAATTATCATGGAAAGAATGGGGCATGAGATTCAATGAATTTTTAGTTTATATGGAAATGTTGTTTTCGCCTGACCTTGTTATTGTTGGCGGTGGAATTAGTAAAAAATTTGAAAAATATGTAAAATATTTTGAAATCGAAGCCGAAATTGTACCTGCCCAATTATTAAATCATGCAGGCATTGTGGGGGCAGCATTGGCAGCACGAAACGGCGAACAGAACCTATAATGCGATATAATTTCGCAATAAATCATTGATTATCAATGAAATAATGCCAAAAATAGACTTGTTAAGTTTTCAAAACTTGACAAGTCTTATATCTATTGATAGAAATGAAAAGAATCATTCGATTTGTAGTATTTTTTTCAGTTTTGGTTTCATGTAAGAAAGATGTCATAAATGATATTTCAGATAATAAAAGTTCAGAATTTAT
>CAZNYR010000087.1:14978-17595 GCA_964577275.1 uncultured Cytophagales bacterium
ATTGCTGCTGTTGATATTTCTAATTATCCAGAAATATCAAATTTAAAGTTGCCGTTTTTTGATTTACAAGGCAATCAACAAGACTTTTTAATCATCCTGAAAGACAACGGAATCAATACCGTGCGGTTGAGGCTTTGGGTCAATCCTATTGATAAACATTCTGGATTTGAGGAAGTAAAACAGTTTGCTCAAACCCTAAAAACTATGGGATTTAAACTATGGCTGACACTTCATTATTCGGATACTTGGGCGGATCCTGGGCATCAAAAAACCCCGATTCAGTGGCAGGACATAAGTTTTAGACAACTGAAAGATAGCGTTTATGGTTTTACCGAAAAAGTAATGCACGAAATACAGCCCAATTACATTCAGATTGGTAATGAAATTAATAATGGATTTTTGTATCCTTACGGAAATATTTCAACGCATTATCAACAATTTATACAGCTCATGAATGTGGCGATTACGGCAGTAAGAACAAACTCAAATCAGGCTAAAATTATTATACATTTTGCAGGCATTGAGGGTTCTGATTGGTTTTTTGACCAAGTGAGTTCATTGGATTATGATTATATTGGTTTGTCTTATTATCCATTATGGCACGGAAAATCTTTGTATCATCTTAAAACTACCCTGAAAAATTTAAGCGATTATCATCATAAAAAAATTCTCATCGCCGAAACGGCTTATCCTTTCACGCTCGAATGGAATGATTGGACAAATAACATAGTAGGATTATATGAACAACTGATTTTGCCTGAATATCCTGCTACTGCCGAAGGACAAAGAAAATTTATCAATCAAATAAAGAAATTAACCCAAGAAACCGAACAGGGCATAGGCTTTTGTTATTGGGGAGCGGAATTAATTGCGTGGAAAGGAAATCAATCAACAGACGCTTCTACGTGGGAAAATCAAGCCTTATTTGATTTTAATAATCAAGCATTGCCTGCGCTGAAAGAATTTAAGATGAACTAAAAATCAGGGTTGTTTTTCGGCAAAAGGGTTATTTTTTAACAATTCATACCAGAAAACGGGAACGGAACGGAGTTTGATATGGAACCATCAGACAAGACATATTTTACCTATTGAACTGACCGATTATGAAAATCCGATTTATAGTACTATTCGTGGGGATATTCTTGTTCCATAAATCTTGTTTTGGGCAGGGCGCAGTATCGAATGTCATTAATAATTTAAATCAATCTAGTCGGGATTCCTTAGTAAATAACCCCAGACAAGCCTTAAAATACGCTCAGTCTGCCTTGCAATCAGCTCGACAGCATCGGATTATTGATGGACAAATCGAGGCACACATTAATCTGGGGAATTATTATCAATTAATCGGACCTTATGATAAAGCCATGACCCATTTTGAGGAAGCCTTAGCACTCGCAGAAACGGGAGCGGATTCGGTCAAACTGGCAGAAATATGGTTTGAGATTGGGGAGAGTTATCATCTTAGCAACAACACGAGCCGAGCCATTCAGATTTTTGCGCGCGTCTTTGAGTATCATCTCAAAGATACGGCAAATTTGGCGCATCGGGCATCCATCATCAAACAACTGGCAGGATACTTACATAATACCCAAGATTATCAGTCTGCCTTACAGTATTTTAGGTTGGTTTTGGAAATGCAAATCAAACTCCAAGATATGCAACAAATCGGATTTGCCTATAATAATGTGGGAAGTATTTATCGGAATTTGAAAGAAACAGCACGAAGCATCACGTATTTGGATAAAGCCCAAGCACTTGCCCAAAAACATGACTTGCCCGAAGTCTTGGCGGTTACGTATCTTAGTCAGGGTGAGCTACTTAGCGACATCAAAAACTATGCGAAAGCCGATGAAAAATTGGTGCAAAGCATGAAAATCTCGCAGCATCGTTATCCTGATTTATATTGTGGCGCACTGCTTGAACGTGCCAGACTCAAATATCGTCAAGCGGAATACAGCACCGCCGAGCAGGAAGCCAAAAAAGGACTAAAAATTGCCGTGAAATTGGGCAGTTTGCTCCAAAAAAAACAGGCGTATCGCATCTTGAGCGATATTTATGAGGCAATCCAGCAACCACAAAACGCACTACAAGCCTACAAGCAATTTCGTACATTACAAGATTGTATTGGCCAAACTCGAAACCACGACCTGATTCAGACGCTCAAAATTCGGTACGAAACCGAAGCTCGCATCCAAGAAAATCAATTACTTAAAAATCAACGTGATGAAAACGTAAGATTGCTCAATCAGACCGAAGACCGAAATCGAATTCTGATTTTTGTAGTGGCTTTGGTCTTTATCTTGCTGATTATGTTGTATTTATCACATTCTTCAGTACGACAAAAAAATAAAAATCTCAAACAACAAACGCAGGAACTCAAGGCATCAAACGAAAATATTAAATTATTAAGCGAAATTGGGCAGACTGTCATGGCGGAGCTTTCGGTCGAAAAAATTGCCGATACATTATATCAGCGTGTGAATAAATTGATGGATGCTTCCGTTTTTGGGATGGCGTTGTATCGTCCCGAAGAGCATATTTTGTTTTTTGAGGGCGTAAAAGAAAACGGCGAAACGCTGCCACCATTTCGGCAGGATTTGAACGAAAAACATCGGCA
>CAZNYR010000088.1:0-10050 GCA_964577275.1 uncultured Cytophagales bacterium
ATTTGGCTTTCATCGGAATTGGCGGTATCAAAAGCATAATTCGTTGATTGGGGTAGGTCATGCCAAAAGCCACCAAAAGCCCCGAAATCGCACCCGAAGCCCCCACCATCACGGAATTTTTGAGCTTATAATCAAAGATTCCAACCAACAAAGCCTTGGTTTCTTGTAATAACGCTGGACTTTCGGGCGTTTCCTTAAATCTTTCGACCAACGAAAGCATCTCCGTAAAACCCCGCGAAGGCAAATTGTTTTTCAGGATTTGCTCAAATAGATACGGGTCGGTATTGACCATAAATTCATCAATCGTAGCTCGTAACTGCCACATTTCCAGATAGTTGATGAATGAAAATAAAATACTCGCCCCAAATCCACAGACCAAATAAAAAATCGTAAAGCGTTTTGCGCCCCAAGTTTGTTCCATGACGCTACCAAACATATACAAGGTAAACATATTGAATATCAGGTGTGTAGCCTGTACATCCAAAGAAGCGTGAACGAAAAAGTGCGTAAATAATTGATAAGGCTCAAAATTGGGTGATGCCCAGTGCCGTAGCCCAAATATATCCTGAAAACTAATGGCAGGAAAAAATAGGTCTAAAACAGCAACGAGTATGTTGATTATCAATACTATCTTAACTACTTGCGTGATGCGCATCATATCTTTATGGGGAATAAAATCGTTGGTTTCGTTTGTGTAAACTGCGTATTTTTGAGTAATGTTCGGGGCGCAACCCCACAATTCCTAAAAAACACAAAAATATACAAAAAATGCGATGAAAAATCAATTTTTTCATGTATTTTATTTCTTCAGGTGCGGGTCGTGGCTGGCTTCACGAAGTCTAAAGAAATGGGCAATTTACCTACACTTTTGAGGTCGCCCCGCAAAATTCGTGCGGCGGTCGTTTGCGTAAACACCGTATCTTCATAAGCCAAAATCAAACCGTTCATTTTCAATAAGTTAGGTAATTTTTGTAAAATATACGGACTGCCAAATAAGATTACGATTACTTCAGATAATGAATTAAATGCGTGTATCATTTGATATAAATTTTCGGTTAGCCCAAATTGGTTTATGGGTTTAATACATAAATCATGGATAGCCAAAATCACGGTTGATTTTTGGGCTTTGAGCGTGCTGATTTTTTGTCTAACTTCTTCTATATCAGTTTGATACAAAAAATTAATTTGATGATTTATTTCGTTGAATTGTTCGGCAAACGTAGTTTTTTCGGCTGTATTTTTAATCGAAACCAAAACCATATTTTTTTTGAGGGTCTGACATGGAATGAGTTGATTTTGATTGGACAAAACGGTAACGAATTTATCGGCTAATTTTTGATTGACCGACAGGGCATCCTGCGGATTGAGGTCGCCCAAAATATTAGAAATTGGTATTTTTTGAGAACCAAAAAGTCCATATTTCTGCTTGAATGTCAAGATTTTACGTACTTTTTTATTGATTTCCTGCCATGAAATTTCACCCGTTCGCAGGGCGTGTTTGATGGCACGAACAGCACACGGCACATCGGCACAATTCAGTAAAATATCGTTGCCTGCTTTTAGGGCTTGGACATCCGCCTGTCCCGCTTCGTAATGCCCATGAACGGCTTTCATATCCAGCGCATCCGTAAATATAAGTCCCTGAAAACCAAGTTCTTGTTGTAATAATTCGGTACAAACGGCATAAGACAAGGAGGCGGGTTTTGGGTCTTTTTCCAAGGCGGGGATGTGCAGATGTGCGGTCATGACGCTATCGGTGGTGGGCAATAATTGAGCAAAAGGATAAAGTTCTACGGTTTTAAGTCGATTCATGGTGTGCATCAAAATTGGCAATTCCAAATGCGAATCGGCATCCGTATCGCCGTGTCCGGGAAAATGTTTGAGGCACGCCATCACGCCGTGTGCTTGGAGTGCATCCCGATAAATTTTTGCCTGATGCGTTGCCTTGATTTTATCTTCGCCAAACGACCGAAAACTAATGACGGGATTTTTGGGATTATTATTCAAATCGACCACAGGCGCAAAATTGATATGCACGCCTAATCGTTTGCATTGCAAAGCAATTTGTTTGCCCATTTCATAGAGCAAATCATCCGCATCGCACGCCCCCAAACTCATCTGATACGGATATTTTGGCGTATGTTGCAATCGCATCGCCAAGCCCCATTCGGCATCCATCGCCACGAATAACGGGATTTTTGTCAGGTGTTGGTATTCATTGATTAATTGGGCTTGTCGGATGGGTTCGCCCTGAAAAAAAGTCAAGCCGCCGATGTAATATTTTTGGATATATTCCATAATTTGGGCTTGATTTTCTTGTTCATCGGAATACGCACCGACAAAAATCAGTTGCCCTATTTTTTCATCATCCGAAAGTTGGTCAAACCATACATCGGTGTTTTGGGTGGGATTTGTGGTTTTCATTCGAGTCTTTTTTTGGTTTGCTGTTGGTTTTATTGAGCTTGATTAAATATTTTTGAGGGCTGCGTGTCTTTCCTCGAAGAGGGTCGCAAGACCTCTTTGACGGAAGCGATTTTAACTTTTCAGAAAATTTAATCCAAAATACCTAATAATTTGGTATTTTGACCTTTCCGATACCAAATCTGGGATTTTTACTGAACTCATCTGATTTGAAAGTGTTTTATTTGTATTCTTCTCACAAATAACTCAAGAACCACAAACCCACATCACTGACCATGAAAGCCTTGAAAATTAGTCTTTTAATACTTTTTGCGATTCTTCTTTCGGCTGTTTTGGGCGGCTATGTATATTGGAACGACCACAAACCGCATTATTCGGGCAATCTCCAATTTAAAACCCTCCAATCGGCGGTTGATGTGCATTTTGATACGTATGGCATTCCGCATATTTATGCTGATAATGAGGAAGATGCCTTTCGGGCGTTGGGGTATGTCCACGCCCAAGAACGGCTTTTTCAGATGGAATTATTGCGAAGGGTTGGGAGCGGGCGACTGGCAGAAATTTTTGGACATGAACTGCTCGAAGCCGATAAACTTTTTCGGACGTTCGGACTGCAAGAAATTGCGGAAGAATCCGCCAAAAAATTTCTTTCTGAAAAAAATCAGCCTTATCAAAAAGCTGTTTTTGCCTATTTGGAGGGCATAAACGAATTTATGAAAAATGGCAAAACGCCCATTGAGTTTCATTTGCTCAATATTCCGAAAGAAGAATTTACGCCCCAAGATTGTTATTTGATTATAGGTTATATGGCGTTTTCGTTTTCGGATGCCTTTCGGGTTGAGCCTGTTTTGACCAAAATCAAAAACGAATTGGGCGAGCGTTATTTTCGGGAAATGGCGATAGGATTTCAGGCTGGCACCCAAACAATTCCAACTTTTTATCCTGAAAATCAGAATGATACGGTTCAGGTTTTAGAACCTAAAACAACGGCTTTGTCATCTCATTTTTCGACTCAAATTCGGAAAATTGCCGATAATTTGCCCGTTCCCATTTGGATTGGGAGTAATTCGTGGGTGATTGCGCCTCAAAAAACTGCTTCAGGAAAAGTAATTTTTGAGAACGATACGCACATTCATTTTGGACAGCCTGCCGTCTGGTACGAGGCGCACATCGAATGCCCAAATTGGCGATTTTATGGAAATTGGTTAGCAGGTTTTCCCTTTGCATTAGTGGGTCATAATCAGCATTATGCCTGGGGTTTGACCATGTTCGAGAATGACGATATTGATATGTTTGAGGAAAAACAAGATGATAACGACCCTCATTATTATTGGTACAAAAATGCCCGCCATTCCTACGAAGTTCGAGAAGAAACAATTAAAATAAAAAGCCATGAAGATACGGTTTTGCAAGTGCGCTCCACGGTGCATGGACCCATCATTAATGATTTATACCAAGACATTCGGGAGGTATCTTCATCGCCTGTGGCGTTGTGGTGGACATTTCTGAAAGTGCCTTCAGAATTAATGCAAGTAGGTTACGAATTGGGACACGGCAAAAATATGGCAGATATGCGAAAAACCGTTTCCAAAATTTCGGCACCTGGTGTCAATGTCATGTATGGCGATGCCGAAGGAAATATCGCATGGTGGGCGGCTGCCAAGCTCATCAAACGCCCCGAACACGTCAATCCGAATCTTATTCTGGAGGGCGCATCAGGCAACGATGACCCCATCGGTTGGTATGATTTTTCGGAAAATCCACACGCCGAAAATCCGCCTTGGGGATTTGTCTATTCGGCTAATAATCAGCCTGATACAACGGTTTCGGGGCGGTATTATGCGGGGTATTATTTGCCTGAACATCGTGCCAAACGCATCCAAAAATTACTCGAAAAAGAAAACGCATGGACGGTCGAAAAGGTCAAAAAAATGACCCAAGATGACATCACTGCCAATCACATTCGGGAAGCACACGAAATGGTCGAAGAAATTGCCGAAGATATTACCAATATCAAATATTTATTACATGACCACCAAGGCAAAATTCCGAATGATATTGGCGCACTCAAAATTCTGGAACATTGGAACGGAAATCACGCCCTCAACGAAATTGCGCCCGTTATTTTTTATAAATTAAAATATTACATCCTCAAATATGCAATGGCGGATGAAATCGGCGAGGAAGATTTTGATAATATTATCAATTCACATTTGATGCTTCGGACGGCAAGCCGATTGATGTATCATCCTACATTTATTTGGTGGGATGATGTCAGAACCAGCGACTTCCACGAAACACGCCATGATATTTTTTTGAATGCCTTTAAACAAACCCTCAAAGATTTGGAACATCAATTCGGGGACGACATGAGCCAGTGGAAATGGGGCGAAGTCCATACGCTCGAACATGAGCATCCCATCGGCAAACAAAAACCGTTTCATCATCTTTTTAATGTCGGGCAATTTTCAGTAACGGGAGGCAAAGAGGTCATTAATAATTTAAGTTTTTATCTTAATTCGGAGGGAAAATATCCCGTCAAGTTTGGTTCGGCGATGCGGATTATCATTGATTTTGCTGACCTCGAAAACTCAGTCAGTATTTTGCCCACAGGACAATCAGGAAATATTGCCTCACCGCATTACGATGACCAAGCCATTTTGTTTACGCAGGGAAAATTTCGCAAACAAATGATGAATAAAGCCGAAATCTTACAAACTTCTCTGCATCATTTGCAATTATTACCCTGAACTTTTGTAACTTTCGAGAATGGTGGGCGTTCCATTTTAGGAATGGATTTATTAAGACAAGCAACGCTCACTTGACATTTAGAACTTACAAATTATCCCTTGTTCGATTTAATATTTTGTTTTTTTATGTCAGAAATGTCTAAGGCTTTGTATCTAAAAGGTACGGATGAAACCCCTGCCGTTACATTAGACCCGAAAAAAAACCTTTTTTCGATAGAGGGACGCTGTATCCCAGAGGATGGCGTAGAATTTTTCATGCCTATCATGGAGTGGTTGCGGCAATATGGTATCCGACCCAACCCCAATACCATCGTGGATATTAACTTATCCTACTTCAATAGTGCCTCCAGCAAAGCCATGTGGGAATTTTTTTCCTTGCTCCGAAAGGTCGAAAGTAATATCAAAATCAAATGGCATTATAGCGATGATGATGACGAAATGCGAGATGCAGGCGAGGAATTTGCCTCTTTTTTTAGTTTGCCTTTCGATTATATTGCTCATCAAGAAGAAGAGGTCGATGATGATTTCCCTTTCTGATTTTTGCTATAAATACCTGATAATGAAATAATTACGTGTTTTATTTTATACAAATGTATGATTTAAATATCTTCTAAAATTGTCCTGAATGCCATGACTTTATCGCCGTATTTGTCGGTGTGTTCCTGACGCAATTTTTGCGAAAAATGCGCCTCGTATTCCTGCAACTTTTTGAGATTTTCACAAAAATATTGAATCGCAAATGTCTGTCCTGCTTCGCCTTCCGAACGACTCACGATGCGAAGTATGCGATGCCCCTGAAATTTGCCTGTTATCATCATTTGCGGAATATGTACGTTTTTCATCCATTCAAGCCATTCTTGGGCGATATTTTCCTCCACATTGACCGTTACATTGTAAATGACCATATTTTTATACTTTAATTTTTGATTCGATAAATTGTATGATTTTTGTGCTTTCCGAAGGATGAAACCATGTGATTTCTTCGTCTTTCCGAAACCAAGTGAGTTGCCTTTTGGCGTAGCGGCGTGTATTTCGTTTGAATAAGCGCACCGCTTCTGCCCAGTCATATTTGTTATCCAAAAAATCAAAAAATTCGGAATATCCTACGGTTTGTAAGGCATTTTGATTTTTTTGAGAATATAACATTTTTACTTCTTCAAACAATCCGTGTTCGAGCATCAAATCGGCTCGTTGGTTAATGCGCTGATACAGTTCTTCGCGTTCTCGATGCAAGCCAATTTTGATGATTCGGAACGGACGTTTTTTCGGTTTTTTTTGTCGAAATGCCGAATACGATTTTTCGGTAGTCAAACAAACTTCCAACGCCCGAATAATGCGCTGGGGATTCTGTAAATCAACCACTTGATAATATTCGGGGTCGAGTTTTTGGAGTTGATTTTGTAACGTTTCCAGCCCTTCGGATTCGAGTTTTTGGTTTAATTCTGCCCGTAATTCGGGGTGAATTTCGGGCATGGGGTCGAATCCTTCGCACACCGCCCGAATGTAAAGTCCCGAACCGCCTGTCATCAAAACGATATTTTTGGAAGCTAATATTTCGTTAATTTTTTGCAGGGCTTGGGTTTCAAATTTTCCCGTACTAAAAAGTTGATGGATGCTATGCGAATCAATAAAATGGTGCGGTATTTGGGCTTGTTCTTCGGGGGTAGGTTTTGCCGTGCCGATGTTCATTTCCCGATAAAATTGCCGAGAATCCGCCGAGATAATTTCCGTCCCAAAATATTGCGCCAACCGAATACAAAGTTCAGTTTTGCCCACGGCTGTTGCGCCCGCTACGACCACCAAATAATTTTTTGACTCCAAAATTTTATGACGTTACACCAAAATCAAATGATAAATTTTTATTTTCCAAATGCTTGCGGGAATAAAATCCAGAAACAAAGATATTAGAAACAAAGATAAAAGATGACATATCTGCAAAGTCTGACCGAAGGTCTGACGTTAATACGCACTGATTTTCAAGGGATTATTCAATAAAAAATACAATAATTTCAAAAAATAATACCAAACAAGATTATGTATCATTTCGTAGTTTTTGGAAGGATAAACTTCTACTTAGATATGGATTCCAAAGGTTTTATTGAAAAAAAATTATAATAAAGCAATAAAAATAGACGTTTTTGAAAACGAAAAGCGTGTAATAAAGTTTGTTATTTTGAAAAAGTATTAACATTCTATCTGCTTTTGCGTTAAAGTCTTATAAGTGAAAGACGATAAGCCAGCAAAATTAGGGAACTTTTCGGACATAAACCGCTGTTATGGGGGTTAGGTTTTAAATTTTTTTGATTTTAAGATGTTTGTAATGCCATACATGGTTTGGCGTTCCATAATTTTCAAGAAATACAATTCAGGTTTGTTCTGTTTTAAACACTCAAAATATCCGATTTTAGATGAGACAGCTAAAAATCAGTAAGCAGATTACCAATCGCGAGAGTCAGTCGCTAGATAAATACCTTCAGGAAATCGGTAAGGTCGATTTATTAACGCCTGATGAAGAGGTCGATTTGGCGAAACGGATTCGGGATGGCGACCAACTTGCCCTCGAAAAACTGACCAAAGCAAATCTGCGGTTTGTGGTTTCGGTAGCTAAACAATACCAAAATCAAGGGCTTTCTTTAGGTGATTTGATTAATGAAGGAAATCTTGGGCTTATCAAGGCGGCGCAACGCTTTGACGAAACACGAGGTTTTAAGTTCATTTCTTATGCCGTTTGGTGGATTCGACAATCCATTTTGCAAGCCTTAGCCGAGCAGTCTCGAATTGTTCGCCTGCCCCTGAATCGGGTCGGGTCGTTGAACAAAATTTCTAAAACATTTTCCGAACTCGAACAACGCTACGAGCGTGAGCCTTCGCCCGATGAACTGGCTGAAGTACTGGAAGTTACGTCATCCGAAGTGGTCGATACGCTCAAGATTTCGGGGCGGCACGTTTCGATGGATGCCCCTTTTGTGCAGGGCGAAGAAAATAGTTTATTAGATGTCTTAGAAAATGACTCCGAAGATACGCCAGATTCTACCCTCATGAGCGATTCGCTCCGAAGAGAAGTCCAACGCGCATTATCGACCCTTACTCAACGGGAAGCTGATGTCATTACGTTGTATTTCGGATTGAATGGAGAACACGCCATGACGCTCGAAGAAATCGGCGAAAAATTTAATCTCACACGTGAACGAGTACGCCAAATCAAAGAAAAAGCCATTCGCCGATTACGGCACACTTCACGAAGCAAAGCACTCAAAACTTATTTGGGATAAATGATATGTATTGATTTATACATTTAATTTTTATTGTTTTGATAAATTAATCACCCTGAAACGCAGTTTTGGGGTGATTTTTTTGTTCAATAACTTCTTGATATTCAATAAAATAAAACCATCCAAAGGGATTAAAACGGGCTTGAACATTCCTTCAAAATAAAAAGTTCATTTTTGTTTTTTTTATGTTCAAAAATGTACTAATTTGCGATAAAATTAGATTATACATATATTCGATACAATTCGTAGAACAACAATACATCACGTATCAACGCCACAACATTTCGATTTACTTCAGGCTTTATCTCAAAAAAATACAACAAACAACAATACGTAACGTGAAAACTTTACCTCATCCTTTCCGAGCATTTGTCTGGGTTATTGGCGTGTATTTTTTCGTGCAAACCGTGTGCGCTCAAAGTTCGCAAACCTATGCCGAAAATTACCAAAAAGCCACCGCTTTATGGGAGGCAAAAAACTACCAAATGGCACAGCTTTATTTTCAGAAATGCACAGAAAATGCGCCACATCCAACGGCATATCAACAGGCATTGGCGCACCTCATTATTTGTGATAAAATGCTGAATTACAAGTCTTTCGTGAGTTCTGCCGTCTATTTTTTAGAACAATTTCCGTTGGGAAATGAAGCCAGTGAGATTCGGTTTCATTTGGGCGATTTTTATTTTCGGCAAGGCAAGTACGAATTGGCAAAAAGTTATCTCTCAGAAATCAGCCTTGCGAACCCTCAAACTGCGCTACAAATCGAAGCCACTTACGAACTGGGCTATGCCTTGTTTGCGCTCCGAAAATACGATGAGGCATATCAGTTTTTTAACCTCATTAAACGAAAAAATCATATTTATCAAAATGCTTCATGGTATTATTCGGGATATATTCGATATTTGAACAAAGAATATGAAGGCGCAATTCGAGAACTCAAAAGAGTAAACGAATCCTTTGATAATCAGGAAGATGTCTATCAATTAATTGCACATATTTTGTTTTTGAACCAAGAATACGGGCGATGTGCGGACTATATACAAGGCTTCATGGCGCAATATCCCGACAATTTGCCACTCAATTCTTTGTTAGGAAATAGTTATTTTGCCCTTCAAAAGTATGATGAGGCATTGCCTTTTTTGAAGACTTTGTTAGAAACGGAGTTTGAAAATGCGACCTTATTTTTTCAGATTGGGATGTGTCTATTAAAACAGCAAAAATCCTTAGAAGCGACTGAATATCTGCGTTTTGCAACGGAATTAGCTCCTGATAATGCACAAATTTGGTATCATTTTGGGGTGGCGTGTGCGAAACTCAAAGATAAAAAATATTTGACGATGGCACAGGAAGCCTTCAAAAACTGTCGGCAGCCTGCCGAATATATGCACCTACACGAACTGGGAGCGTTAAATTATGCGACAATGAGCCATAAATTACATGATTATACCGCTGTTTTGGAAGGCTGTGAGTTTTATCGGTATCATTATCCAAAAGGCGAATTTATGAATGATATTAATAGTTTGATGCTCAAGGCAGCGATGCAAGGCGATGATTATTTTGGGGCGGCGGATTATTTGCAAAAAATTCAGGATAAAACCCCTGAAATG
>CAZNYR010000088.1:10060-17311 GCA_964577275.1 uncultured Cytophagales bacterium
ATTTTATTGAATAAAGCCATAGAACTATTTGATAATCAGAATTTTATAGAAGCATATCGCACCTTCAGTTTGTCGCTCAATTATCCGTATGAAGAACGATTGGTACATCAGGCAAATTATTGGTTAGCCCAAATCAAGCTCCGCCATGCAGAATATAAGGAGGCATTGAACCATTATTTTCGGATTCCAGAATATGCGCCCGAATACACCAAATCCTTGTATGGGATTGGTTATGCACATTTTCAATTACACCAGTACCAAAAAGCACGCTTATTTTTTGAAGATTTTTTGCGGCTTGAACACCCCAAAAATAAGGCACAATCCCTTGAGGTTCAGGCTCGTATTGCAGATTGTCAGTTTGCGGAACAGCATTACAAACAAGCCCTTCAGCATTACGATATGTTATTACTTTCGGAGGCGGTAGCGGTGCGAGAACGAGGCTATTTTTTATTACAAAAAGGACTGGTACTCAATCAGTTACATCGTTTTTTGGAGGCAATTCTGTTATTTGATGAGGTCATCACCAAATTTTCGGGCGAAACTTATTCGGATTATGCACACTGGCATCAAGCTGTGGCTTACGAAAATATTTCGAGTTATGCCAAAGCCATTGAGCCTTTAAATTATTTGGTGGTGCAGGCAAGAAATCGAAATCTCAAACCTATGGCATTATTCAAACGAGGCAAAATTTATTTGAAAACCAATGATTTAACGAATGCAATTGATGATTTTAGGCGAATTATTTATCAATATCCCACGGATAAAAATGCGATTAAAGCTCTCGAAAAGTTGGAAAAATTGCATGATAATGGCATAGAAATCGCTCATTTGGAACAACTCGTACAGCAAGTAGGCGCACATCATGCCAAGTTTATGGAATTACAACTGTCTGATATTGAGAAAGATTATCGCCGAAAAAAGGATAATTCGGTTATTGAAAAAGGTGAAAAATTTATTGCTCGATTCCCAAGTTCGGAATTTCAAAATCCAATTCGATATTGGATGGGTGTTGCGTTTTGGAATCTCAAGAACAAAGAAAATGCACTTGCCAATTTGAAGCGAGTGCGAGGCGAATATCAGGCAAAAGCCCAGAAAAAAATACATGAAATTTATGCTCATCAAAACGCCAAAAAGCCCATCGAAAAGCCTGCCGAAGAGCCAACGATGGCACTACAAAATATAGAGCAACTCATTCAGAACAAAGACTTTACGAATGCGAAGAAGCAAACTTACGCCCATTATCACAGGCACACCATCGAGGGTGAAAAAGCCGTTTATTATACCATGTGTATCATGGTCGAGGAGAGAAATTGGGGGTCGGTCGAGGCGACATTTTATGAGTTCAAAAAACGCTTTCCGAATAGCAAAAAATATTATGATGCGGTTTTGATGCTGGCGGAATCCAAAATTTATACGCACAAAAAAACCGAAGCCAAAGGATTAATTCAGGAAGTATTGGAGCATTGCCGAAATCGGAATACCATCATAAAAGCCAAAACACTTTTGTATAAAATGTAAGTGGCGCATTAATTTGCCCGAAGAAAAATTAGGGAATAAAACCAAAATACAACCAAAGTCTGATGCTTATAAAATGCACCTCAAAAAACCCTGTTCCACGTGAAACAGGGTTTACGTCCAATTTATTTTCGTTTTATTTCCGTACAGTATCCAAATAAATCATCAAAACCGAAATATCGGCAGGCGAAACGCCACTAATTCGGCTGGCTTGTCCGAGTGTGGCAGGTCGCAAATTCGTAAGTTTTTCGCGCGCTTCATTGGATAAGGCTTTGAGTTGTGAAAAATCCAAAGTTTGCCGAATTTTGATATTTTCGAGATTACCAAATTTTTGGGCTACTTTTTCTTCCTTTTCGATGTACGAGTCATATTTTATCAAGATTTCGACTTGCTCTCGCACTAATTTATCGTATTTTTCAAGATGTTTATACTGTTCCACGTGAAACACCTCAAAATCTTCTATCGAAAGTTCTGGACGTTTCATTAATTTATCAGCTTTCAATTTTTGAGGAATCGGCGAAGAGTTTAACTTTTCTAATCCTTCGTTTACTTCTTCGGGGGCAAGACTCAAATTTTGGAGATACGTTTTGAGTTCGGCAACTTGCGCTTGTTTTTCTTGTACTTTTTCCAATCGGGATTTATCCGCCAAACCCAAGTGATAGCCTTTTTCCGTGAGCCGTACATCGGCATTATCTTGTCGCAATAAAATTCGGTGTTCAGCGCGCGAAGTAAACATTCGGTAAGGTTCATCGGTGCCTTTATGAATCAAATCATCAATCAAAACACCGATATAGGCTTCGGCTCGGCTAAGGATAAAGGGTTCTTTTTCCTTGATTTTATGGTAGGCATTAATTCCCGCCATCAAACCTTGACTTGCTGCCTCTTCGTAGCCTGTCGTTCCGTTGATTTGACCAGCAAAATACAAATTCTCGACCAGCCGAGTTTCTAAGGTGGGTTTTAGTTGGGTGGGCGGAAAATAATCGTATTCAATGGCATAACCCGGTCGAAACATTTTTGCATTTTCAAAACCTACAATTTTACGAAGGGCTTTGTACTGCACATCTTCGGGCAGCGAACTCGAAAAACCATTGACATAAATCTCGACCGTGTCCCAGCCTTCGGGTTCGACAAAAATTTGATGGCGATTTCGTTCCGAAAACCGTTCAATTTTATCCTCAATCGAAGGGCAGTAACGAGGTCCTGTTCCTCGAATTGTTCCGTTGAAAAGCGGTGAACGCTCGAAACCTGTTTTCAAGATTTCATGTACCTCGGAATTCGTGTACGTAATATGGCAAGGGCGTTGTTCTTTGAGTGGTTGGGTTTCGTCCGAATACGAAAATTTGCCCCCATTTTTTCCTGTATCGCCGTGCTGAATTTCCATCGCCTCAAAGTTCAGGCTTCGGGCATCGACTCTTGGTGGTGTGCCTGTTTTCATTCGTCCTGCCTCAAATCCTAATTTGACCAAATCGGCAGTAATTCCGACCGCAGCTCGTTCGCCCATTCGTCCGCCTCCGAATTGTTTATCGCCAATATGAATTAAGCCATTCAGGAATGTACCGTTGGTTAGGATGACGGCTTTGGCTTCAAATTCGATTCCGATAGCGGTTTTGACTCCGCAAACTTGCCCATCTTTGACCGTCAAACCCGTTACCATTTCTTGCCAAAAATCAACGTTTGGATTTTGTTCGAGAACTAATCGCCACGTTTCGGCAAATCGCATTCGGTCGCTTTGCGCTCTGGGACTCCACATGGCAGGACCTTTGGAGCGGTTTAACATTCGGAATTGAATCATGGTTTTATCCGTAACGATGCCTGACATTCCGCCCAGCGCATCAATTTCCCGAATAATTTGCCCTTTTGCCACTCCGCCCATTGCTGGATTACAACTCATCTGGGCAATGGTTTGTAAATTCATGGTTGCAAGCAAAACTTTTGCGCCCATTTTTGCTGCCGCAAAAGCCGCTTCACTTCCTGCGTGTCCTGCGCCCACGACAATAATATCATATTTTGGATACAGCATTTTTTTAATTTTCAGTATTGAGCAGTGTGTATGGAGATAATATTTTTCGGACTTTTGTCAAGTCGAAACTTTACTACTCGTTTTTGATGCACTCACATTTGGCAAATATTACTGGTTTTTCCGTACACATCGTAGCAGTTCCAGTCCGAATATTTACAATGATTTTAGTGTTACAAAATTATCGCAAAATCTATCAGCAAACAAATTAAATTTTTGATTTTGGGAAGATTAAAAGGGGTGTTTCACGTGGAACAGGGTTTCCAGATTTATTGATTGAATCAAACAAAATACCCGAAAAATGTGTATTTTCGGCTTTTATCAGGATTCCCCCAAACTACTTTTTTCTATGAAAGCTGGAGAACAGAAATTAACCAAATTTTTGCAATTTCAAGACGCAATATTTGTCATTCCCGTTTATCAACGCAACTACGAATGGACAGAAACGCAGTGTAAGCAATTATTTTATGATATTTTGAAGGTCGCAAATGCTAAAGAAGATAGCGCATCACATTTTATAGGCAGTATTGTCTATTTGCACGATGACGTATTTCATAATGCCAGCGTCAAATCGCACACCATTATTGATGGTCAGCAACGACTTACGACGATTTCTTTGCTCTTGATGGCATTGCATCATCAAGCTAAAGCCACAAAACCCAAGTTAGCTGAAAAAATACTCAATCAATATTTGGTTAATCAATACATTGATGAAAAGGATTACATCAAATTGCATCCCACACAAAATCATTTTGCGGTCTATACCCAACTCCTTGAACATGGACTGGCAGAGCGTTTTGAAATTCCATCTCGATTGGTCGAAAACTTTAGATTTTTTTATGATAACATCAATATCGAAAATTTAGAAACCGTACTCAACGGAGTAAATCGTTTGATTTTTGTGGATATTGCCTTAGAACGTGGAAAAGACGACCCACAACGGATTTTTGAAAGTCTAAACTCAACAGGATTGGATTTGAGTCAGGGTGATTTGATTCGGAATTACGTTTTGATGGAATTGCCACGCAAAAAACAAGAAAAGTTATACAATCGGTATTGGTTGCCGATAGAGGAATTTACGACTGATAAAGCCAAAAATAAACCAAATCTTTCGGACTTTATTCGAGATTTTATGATTTTTAAAACCCGAAAAATCCCGAACAAAAATGGCATTTACGAAGCCTTCAAAAAAGAATATCCCCTGCAAGATACAAATATTGAGGAATTATTAGGCGAACTGAAGAAGTATGCACAGCATTATTCGCACATCATTACGCCAAAAAATGAACTCGATAAACACATTGCACGGCAGTTATTTTACATCAATCACCTTGAAATGACGGTTTCGTATCCGTTTTTGTTGGGCGTTTATGAGGATTATGCCAGCAAACGAATTGATAAAAATACGTTTATTCGGGTTTTGGAGTTAGTACAATCGTATGTTTGGCGAAGATTTATCATCGGTTTGCCGACAAATGCGCTCAACAATGTATTTCTGACACTTTACAAGGAGGTGGATTATACGATGTATTATGAGCAGTTTGCTACCGAACTTATCAAAAAAACAGGGACGCAACGATTTCCCGCAAATTCGGAAGTCATCGTAGAATTGGAAACCAAAGATATGTATAACATCAAGCCGAAAAACCGAAGTTATTTTTTGGAACGTTTAGAAACATTCAATAACAAGGAAGCGACTTCGATTTTTGAAAATGATGACATTACGATAGAACATATCTTTCCGCAAAATCCACATCGCGAATGGAAGGAAAAACTAAGCCAAAGGGATTTTGAGGATTTCCAGACCAAATATGTACATACCATCGGAAACCTCACATTATCAGGTTATAATAACAAATTGAGTAACAAATATTTTACGTTCAAACGAGATGATGAAAAAGGTTTTGGGGAAAGTAATTTGTATTTGAACCGCTTTTTGAAAACCCAAAACGCATGGACAATCGATATTTTTATGGAACGTTTCGAGCTATTAGCCCAGCGTTTTTTGAATATTTGGACTTATCCAGAAATCGAAATTGTGGAAGAAGAGCGCAACACCGAAGAAAATATTTTTGACATCGAAGACCCGACAGGCAAAAAATTAGACTATATTTTGTGGGATGACGAAAAAATAGAAATTATCAAATTTAAAACGCTATACCATCATGTCGTAAAATGTTTATTTGAGGAGGACAAGACGAAATTTTTTACGACTAACCTTGCCGATAAATTATCTATTTTGGAACAAAAACCTAAGAAAGGCGGATTTCAGATTAATGAAAAATATTGGTTAGAAGACTGGTTGTCAGGAAAGAATATTTTCAAACGAATAAAACTGACACTCGAAATATTTGAAAAAGAGAACTTTTTGTATGTCAAATTCAAGCCCGAAAAAGCGGAAGAATAACATTCAAATAAGACGAAATTCTTTTTTGTCTTAAAATCTTGATTTTGGGAAGATTAAAAGGGGTGTTTCACGTGGAACAGGGTTTCCAGATTTATTGATTGAATCAAACAAAATACCCGTGTCAGAATTTAAACGTATGTTTTTAACATACACCAAAGAGCATGAATCAAATGGCAAGGTGTATAGCGGGCGTGCCAGTGGATTTGGAAAGTCAGTAAAAGTATTAGCAAAACGAGAATCGTTTCATCATATGAATAAGGAAGGATATTTACCTGCTGAAATAGACAAGTATTCCTACAACTCGGATGCTATTAGAGGTAGAGAGCAATATTTAGTGGATAAAAATGGAGGTGCGCAATCACAAGGAGCAACATCAGGAAATAAAATTAATCCTATCAGCAAACGAAATAAAAACCGTAAAAAATATTTGGATGCCTGTAAACAAATTTTTGGAACATTGGAAAAATAAAAATCATGGAAGCAACACAAAGTATAGAAAGACCTTTAAAACGCCAACAACGCACTGTCGGAGCGATTGTCAAAATCCCGTTGGAAAATGGGTTTCATACGTATGCTCGAATTTTGGAAGAGGCTTCGTTAGCTTTTTATGATGCTCGAACAAAAGATGAATTACTCCCTTTGGAAATTACCCGTAAAAGGATTTTATTTATTATCTCTGTTTCTGATAGAGTCATTACCAAAGGCTATTGGAAAAAAATTTCTAAAAAAATTCCGTTAGAAGAGCATTTGCAAACTTTACCTCCGACATTCATTCAAGATGCCCTCAATCCTGATAAATTTGAAATTATCGAAGGAGATGAGTTATTTCCTCGTTCTGCCACACGAGAAGAATGTTTGGGTTTAGAACGTACAAGTGTTTGGGATTATAATCATGTCGAAAAACGATTGAATGACCACTATGCCAACCGTCCGAATGCGTATGTTGATGCCATGCGCCAACTTCGTCCGTATTCTGAATTGGTCAAAGAACCTGATTTCAAACAAAAATACGGGTTTGAATAGGTTTAAAAGGGGTGTTTCACGTGGAACAGGGTTTTTCGGTGTGGTCTTTTTCATGTTTTTGGGCGATTCAATCAAACAAAAATAACCGTGTCAGAATTTAAACGTAAGTTTTAAAAATCTTCATAACACAGGGCTTCACTCTGATTGAGAATATCTCGAATGGCGTAAGTCATTGACCACGAATTAAATTTATCGGCGGGATGCAAAGAAATGACCGTCCGATTACAGCCCACAAACCGAATCAACATCGGATTGGCACCTTGCCAAAGTCCTTTATGATAAATAATGG
>CAZNYR010000089.1:0-7638 GCA_964577275.1 uncultured Cytophagales bacterium
TTCGCCTACCGCCTTGAAAGGACGTTTTGAAAGCCAGTCTTCTACGATATATAATTCTCGCTCGAAGTCCGCCTGTACCGAACACGGATGTAACCCCATCATTGCCAGACAGTTAGCGGGATATTTTGCCTCTAATTCGAGCATTGCATCAATCGATTGATGGTCAATATTAGGCATATAGATTTTGTTCACGCCTGCTTCAAATGTCCGTTCGAGCATTTGAGGCAAATCGTCTTTGAATTTTGAAGAATAAATATGAGCGTGCGTATCCGTAAAATTCATGATTTAATTCTAATTTTTATGACTAATTTTTATGACTAAAATCCCACGGTCAGCACCGTAGGATTTTACGTTTTTAATTGTGAATTTCTTGTAAGGCTTGATAATTAGCGTGGATAATTTTTTCAATATCTTCTTCCGAAAGTGCATCAGAAAGAAACAAACTTTCAAATTGTGAAGGAGCTAAATAAATACCACGTTCCAGCATCGCCCGAAAATAACGTCCGAATAATTCAAGGTTGGATGTTTTGGCATCCTCAAAATTACGGACAGGCGTATCCGTAAAAAATAAAGTGAACATCGACCCGATTTCATTAATCGTGTACTTTAATCCTAATTTTTGAAGATTTTTACGAATACCGTTCGTGATTTTTTGCGTTTTGGTTTCGAGGCTTTGATAAATACTCGGATTTTGGTGCAACATTCGGAGCATCGCCAAGCCTGCCGACATCGCAATCGGGTTTCCAGAAAGCGTACCCGCCTGATATACAGGACCTAAGGGCGATACAAAATTCATAATTTCGCTTTTGCCACCATACGCCCCGACGGGCATTCCGCCTCCAATAATCTTGCCCAAAGTGGTCATATCGGGCGTAATTCCATACAATTCTTGTGCGCCACCTTGCGTCAGTCGGAAGCCGGTCATGACTTCATCAAAAATCAAAATAATACCGTTTTTGGTGCATAAATCTCGCACTCCTTGCAAATAAGACTGGCTTGGCGCAATGCAGCCCATATTTCCCGCAACGGGTTCTAAAATCAGAGCTGCAATTTGATTTGGGTTTGCATCTATCACATTTTCAAGGGCTTGCAAATTGTTAAATGGAGCTAACAAAGTGTCTTTTGCCGTGCCAGCCGTAACGCCCGGACTGTCGGGATTGCCCATCGTTATGGCTCCGCTTCCTGCCGCAATCAAAAATGAATCGCCGTGTCCGTGATAGCAACCCTCAAATTTGATGAATTTATCTCGTCCCGTATAGCCGCGCGCCACCCGAATGGCTGACATCGTGGCTTCCGTCCCCGAATTGACCATGCGGACTTTTTCGACCGAAGGCACAAGTTGTGTGATTAATTCGGCAATTTCTACTTCTTTGGCGGTTGGCGCACCAAAAGACAAGGAATTTTTGACCGCCTCCTCGACTGCCCGTGCGATTTCGGGGTGAGCGTGTCCCAAAATCATTGGTCCCCACGAATTGATGAGTTCGATGTATTGGTTATCATCTTCATCATATAAATACGCACCGCGCGCCGATTTGATGAATAAAGGCTTACCGCCAACGGCTTTAAATGCCCGAACAGGCGAATTTACGCCCCCAGGTATAAAATATTGGGCTTTTTCAAAAAGTGCGACACTATTTTTTTGTAGCATATTTGTTCTTGGTTTTCACGTCCGCTGCCTCAAATTAGGTGCGGTAAGTTTCGATAAATTTGACTAATTCGTCTAACCTTGTGTTTAACTCTAATTTATTTTTGACAATAAAAACTTGATTCGGATATGATGCAAGAGCCGCCCATGATTGCCCGAAATGGATGATATATTTCTGATTATCAATGTATTGCTGCATGAGTTTTAGGCGTTCTTCGCTGTCTTCTGGCTCAATTTTTTGATTATCAAAAACAATAATTTCGCTTTCAGTTTCCTGATATTGCGATGTAAAAACAACTTCTTTTTTTGTGAAATTTAACAAATCGAACAAAAGTTGGTTTTCTGCGATGCGTTCAACCCCCGAAGATATGACAAAAATAGGAAACCTAATTTCCCGATGTACGGCATTTGCTTTACGCCGCAAGTCATTTTCTTCTAAGGAATCTATCATTTCCTTGAGCGCATCCGCCATGTTTTTTTCGGTTTTTTGATAGTCCGAATAGGTAATCGAATCATGTACAAAACTTCGCTTCAACGCATTGAAATCTTGATTCAAAAGCATTAATTTTTGGTGCTTCAGCGAGCCATCCCGAAGGTTATAACGCAACAAAGAAACTAACGTTTGATAATCGCCTGTTTCGTAACGAAAATGACATTTTCGCAAAAATTTATCTAAAAACATGAATAAATTAGGTTTTTGATATAGTTTTTATGATAAAAAAGGATTGTATTTTTTCTCAAATCCGATGTGTGTTTCCTGTCCGTGTCCCGTATAAATAAGGGTTTCATCAGGCAATGTAAACATCACTTCCCGGATACTTTTGAGAAGTGTCGCATGGTCGCCACCGGGCAAATCTGTACGTCCGATACTTCCATAAAATAGCACATCGCCATTGATACAAAACTGCTGTTCGGGACAATAAAAAACGATGTGTCCGACCGAATGTCCGGGTGTAAACAAAATTTGTAATTCCGAATTACCAAATTGTATTTTATCGTTTTCAGTAATTAACTTGTCTGACTCCGTAGGTTCATAATTCTGAAAGCCATAAACAGGTGCATACAGCTCGACACTTTTGAGCGGAGCTTGTTCTAAGGGATGAATCAAGAGCGGAATTTGCCATGTTTTTTTGATAAAATAATTCCCCAAAACGTGGTCAATATGGCAATGTGTATTTAATAATAACTTGGGAATCAGTTGATTATCCCTAATAAATTTTTCCAATACCTTTTGCTCATTTGTATCATAACATCCAGGGTCAATGATGAGGCATTCTTGGGTTTCGTCCCAAAGAACATAGGTATTTTCCTGAAAGGCAGGATTAAATGTAAGTTTTTGAATCTGAATCATAAAAAATGGTCTGTAATTAGTAATTATATTTGAATACCTAAGACAGTAATATCATCCCGTTGGGCTTCGTCTTGTTGATGAATATTGAGTGCTTCGGTAAGTGTCTGATATTGCTCTGAACAGGATAAAACCGAAACCGACTGAAGCAATCTGATGAAGGAAGCCTTGCCGAATTTTGTGCGTTTTTTATTATTTTGGTCAATGAATCCATCGGTGCTAAGGTACACAATATCATTGGTTTGTAAACTAATTTCTTGATTTTTAAAAGGATGTTGATGTTTATGAAATCCACCGCCAATCAGACTAATGGAGGGTTTCAGAATTTGTAATTTTTCTTCGGATTTGGTCTTAAAATACAGGGGTGATTTTGCACCAGCATACGTAAGTTTTACGCCATTTTCTTGATTTTCAAGACTACAAAAACAAATATCCATGCCATTTCTGTCGCCAGATTCATATTGTCGTAATGCAGTAACAATACCTTTATTTAACAATTCAAGAATATGAGCGGGATTTACTTTTTGTTGTTCATTGACAATTTTATTCAGTAACGCACTGCCAATCATGGACATAAATGCGCCCGGCACGCCGTGTCCCGTGCAATCCACGACAGCGATGAAGGTGCGTTGTTCGGTTCGGCTCATCCAATAAAAATCACCTGAAACAATATCTTTGGGCAAAAACAAAACAAAATAATCCTTGAAACAGGCTTTAAGCTGTTCGGGAGTCGGCAAAATTGCCCGTTGAATCATGCGAGCAGCTCGGATACTTTCGGTAATTTTTTTGTTTTTGAACGAAATTTGTCGATAGGCTTTGGCATTATCCAGGGCAACGGAGATATAACTTGCCAAATTACGCAAAATATTGATATGCAGTTCGGAATACGCATTTTCGTTCGGACTTTTGACGACCATCACGCCCATGACCCGATTTTCGACAAACAAAGGCATATAAACCATCGAATTGGCAGAACTTTCGTGGTACCGATTTAAGGCATTTCCTATGATGTACTTTTCAATGTCTTTTTTGCTATTAATAATGATTTCTCGTTGTGTTTTGATACTAATATTACTTAGTCGGGCGTATGCGCCACGTATATAAATCGTCTGGCTTAGATGCGCTTGATGCTCACGGAATCCAAAATATTCGATGTGTTCAGCATTGAGAATACCCACCTCAAAATTAGGAGCATCCGTGAGCTGATTAATTCCTTGATAGATGTGTGTAACAATCGTATCAATTTGGATAGAAGAAGTGATTTTTTGTCCGATTTCGCTTAAAACCTTGACATCCTCAAAGCGTTTGGAAATCTCTTCTTTTTGAAGATTAAGTTGCTCATTTTTTTGGCTAATATAATCGCGTTGTGCAAGGATTTCTTCTTGGTTTTGTTGTAATTCTTCGTTCCGAGCCAAGATTTCTTGTTGTTTTTGTTTTAGTTCCTTTTGTTGCGTTACAATTTTATCATGTTGATGCCGAAGTTTTTGGCGGGCTTTGTGTGTGAAATAAAATCCAATCAAGACCAAAATCAAAATGGCTACCGTTAAGATAATTACAATTAATCCATAAAACTTTATTTTTTCACTTTGTTCTAACTGGTTGTTTTTCAGGTCAATATCTGCCTCTTGTTTTTGCATATTTTCGGCATTTACTTGCATAATTCGGATATTGGTCGAATCAATCACGGCGGTCGGTAATTGATTTTCTTTCTGATAAGATTGATGCGTCAAGATTTTATTTGCCAGTTGGATGGCTTCTTTGCCGCCAGTGGGATAAATCAGCGAAGCGGTTTGCTCTCGATTAGCAATCCATTTGATGGCTTGGCTTGGCATCCCATCAACTCCGATATAATGGATAGGGTTCGTTAGTTTTAGTTGTTTACGATATTCATATACGCCGTGTGCCATTTGATCATTATGTGCATAAACTAACTGGATATCATCCAATACATGAGCGTATTGTGGAATATTTTGGAGCGTGGTTTCCTCCAGCCAATTCCCAGATACTTGGGCAATCACTTGGATTTGAGGGTATTTTTTGAGGGCTTCATGGAATCCTTTGTGCCGATTTTGGGCGGGCGAGGTAGTTTTATCGCCCCAAATTTCTAAAACTTTCCCTTTTTCATTCAAAAGCCGTGCTGCATATTCGGCGGCTGTCTTGCCGATTTCAAAATTATCTGCTCCCACGAATGCCGTATAATTATCCGAAAGTGTCTTTCTATCGACCACCACAATCGGTACGCCTTGATTTGCAACTGCCTCTAAAACAGGCGTTAAAGCCGTAACTTCCTTAGGCGATACGATGAGCAAATCTACTTTTTCGCTTACCAATTCCCGAATCTGTTGGGCTTGTAATTCGACATCATTTTTGGCATCGCGCATGACCAATTTTAAATGTGGATACTTAAAAATTTCGCGTGTAATTTCCTGATTCATGGTCTGCCGCCACTCCACATCCGAAACACATTGCGAAAACCCGATTCTAAACGTGTCCTCCTCCGTCATTTCTGATTTACAGCTATTTAAAAGAATCATAAAAAGAACAAAATATGACCAGTTCTTCATTGATTTACTCGATTTCAATAATTTTGTGTAGGTAAATTTGTGCGTTGTATGTTGGCGATTAAACAAAACAGTCGAACAAGATAACAAAAATGCCTTTAAATCACAAAGAATTTTCATTTTTAATACCGATTTTTGTACAAAAAAAATGCCTAAAACATGATAACAGCTTTTGAATTTATTTTTGAAACGCCCGAAAATTTGCCACCGCCATTCAGCCACACATATCGTCTGCAAGGCGACCTGAATCAGTCGTTTCTCCTTGATTATGAGGTCTTTTATACGGGAAGAGAGCAACTTTCTGACGAAGAAATTACCGATGAGGGATTTACAATCAATGATAATGTAGGGCATCAGGGCGAGATGCCTACGATTTGGAAAAATGATATACTCCGCCTGCTTAGGGAGGCAATGCCAGCCCCAGAAATGCCTTCGGAGGAGGAGAATCGGTTGTATCTAAAAATTATACACGATACTGGAAAAGTACAAGAATTTATTCCCAAATATCCCGAAAATTGGGAGCGTATCATGCAAGAAATGATACAAGGACTGCTCGAAATTCAGAAAATCGAATTGCCTTTGGTTTTGGGATATAAGAAAGCCTCAAAAAACAATACGCTTAAAATAATTGCCGAAATTCATTTTGCCAAAAAACAAGGTAAACTACTGATTTACAAGAATAAAAATACGCCAATTTCAAAACTTATTCATTGGCAAACTGCCCAAAAGCTCATGAATTTGACATTCAGAAACGAATTTGAAATTGAAGATATTTTCCGAAATGAACCCAAAAATTACGGTTTTTTTATCAATATGGGCGATGAATATTGGCTTCAGGTCAATAAATCAGTTTTTAATATTTCTCAAAAAAATGATACTTTGAAAATTTTGGAAAACTTTGTTTTAGAACTTTAAATTTTGGTTTAAGTCTGACTTTTGGTCAGACTTGATTAAATTCAGAAATTAAATTCAAAATTATGTCTGAAAATAGGCTTGATGAATTGTCAAATTACGCTGTATTTCTAACTAAAAAATCGAATTAACATTTCAATAGATTTCTTAACTCTCTGATTATAAGGCGGATAAAACAGTTTGATGCCCGTCCAGCCCACGCGTTGTCGGAGTACGGCTCGTGGATTGGAAAAGGCTTCAAAACCATAAAAACCATGCGATTTACCGATGCCACTATTATTGATTCCCCCGAAAGGTAATTCGTGATGTGAAAGATGAATAATACAATCATTAAAGCACGTGCCGCCTGCGGTAGTATGATTCAAGATTTCTTGTAATTTTTTTCGATTTTTACCGAAAGCATACAAGGCTAAGGGTTTTGGTTTTTGAGCAATATATTGATACACTTCATCCAGATTTTCATACGTTAAGACAGGTAAAATTGGAGCAAAAATTTCTTCGTGCATAATTTTCATATCTTCCGAAAGGTCAGTCAAAAGAGTAGGTTCAAGATAATTTTCACTCATGTCCGTATCGCCACCAAACTCAATTTTTGCCCCTTTTTCTACGGCATCGGTTATCAAATGAGTAACTCTCTGAAAATTTTTAGAGTTAATAATTCGGGCAAAATCAGGGGAATCTTGTATCAAATCAGACTTTGTAAGATAGTTTTTCTGAATTTTAATTTTCATCAATTCTAAGAATTTTTCTTTTTTGGCGGCAGGCACGAAAACGTAATCAGGTGCGACACAAGTCTGTCCGGCATTCAGGAATTTTCCCCACGTTAATTTATCAGTAACATCCTGTAAATCAGCGGATTGTTCGATAATAGCGGGCGATTTTCCGCCTAATTCCAAGGTAACCGAAGTGAGATGTTGGGCGGCGGCTTTCATCACGATTTTGCCTACCATTGGGCTGCCCGTAAAATAAATATGATCGAACGGCAATTTGAGTAATTCGGTAGAAATTTGAATGCCGCCTTCAATGACTGTAAATTCTTGTTTATCAAATAGTTGTGTTATAATTTTATGAATAATTTGGGATGTATTTGGAGTCATTTCGGAGGGCTTTAGGATGGCAACACACCCCGCCGCAATCGCCGTCAATTCCCTCGACCTCGTGGGCCGTGGCTA
>CAZNYR010000089.1:7648-15858 GCA_964577275.1 uncultured Cytophagales bacterium
TAAGTAAGCGGATTCATGAGCAAAAAAAACGGATAGTTCCATGGCGCAATAATTAATGCCTGTCCTTTGGGTTCGTGCCGAACAAAGGAATGCGAACCAAGCAAGGTCAATGGTGTAGCCACTTTTTTGGGACGCATCCACTTTTGGAGATGTGCGATGACATATTTAATGCTGGATGTGGTCGGGAAAATTTCGGTCAAATCCGTTTCGCTGGGTGGTTTTCTAAAGTCTTGATAAACAGCTTGTTGTATTTCTTTTTGATGCGCTAAGATGAGTTCTCGAAGTTGTTTGAGTTTGGCAATTCGTGTTTTGGCATCAGTCAGCGCAATTTGCGGAGCGTACTCCTTTTGTAGTCGAAAAATGGATAAAATTTCGGGCGTATCAGGGTGGATTTTTTCGGGTATCATGCGATTCGATTTTTTGAATCAAATGTACTGATTTATGGATTTATTTCAAAGTTTTAAAAAATACATGATTAAAACCATTTTTTTGGATTTTTAGTTGTAAAATTGAGTAAAATTTGAAAGTCAAAGAGATGAACGAAAATCATTTTACCTATTTTAAGGTCGAAAATTTCAAGCGTTTCAGGTCGTTCGAAATGGAAAATATAGGACAGTTTAATTTGATTACAGGAGATAACAATGTTGGAAAAACCAGCGTATTAGAGGCACTTTTGTTTGACGAAAATCCTGAAATTTTTGCACAAAACTTATATACTGCGGTTGCCGATAGATTTCGGGATGAGCGCACTAAGGAGCATTTTTTGAGTTATTTCAAAAATAGGAATTCGGAAGATGACATCAAATATGAAGTACAAAAACACACAAAAAAATCTGAAATTACAGTTTTAATGTCAGATGTAATGGATGATAAATTTGCATACAAAAAAGAACGATGTTTTTATATTGCTCCTTCGGGTGTCAAAAGAAAAATCCCTTTGATTTCTTTCTCAAATGGTTATGAAAATAATCTTACGAAGCTGTATTCCAAATACATACAATCTGACCGAAGCCGAAAACAACAATTACTTTTGGCATTAAAAACGATTTTGCCGAATATTGAATTTATTGAGGTTTCGACTGCGGTTGCCGAGCAACCTACGTTAGTGATTACGCAAAGTCATGTGAATGCAGTCATGCCTTTGGCGACTTTTGGCGATGGCGCAATCAAATTATTTCGGATTTTGATTGATATAGTTGCCCATTCGGGCAAGCAATTAATGATAGATGAAATTGATGCTGGCATCCATCATGACCGATTTACTGATTTTTGGCGTACGATTCTGGGTGCGTGTCGAGAGAATCAAGTGCAACTCTTTGCTACGACACATAGCTTGGAATGTTTGGTATTTTTCAAGCAAACCTTAGAAGAATCAGAAATGACAACATACCAAAGGGAAGTGCGACACTTTGAGATAAAAGCTCTGAAAAATGAAAAAGTCAAATCGTATCACTATGATTATGAGCAATTTAAGTTCGCTCTCGAAAATGAACATGAAATCAGGGGAGGACGATAGAAGATGAAAAAACCAATCAAAATATTTGTTGAGGGAGTAGCAGATAAAAAATTTATTTATGATTATTTATGCCATTTATACGGTAAAAATTACATTCAAAAAAATAATATCATTTCGGCAAATGGCAAGGATAAGTTACATCTGATAATCAATCAGTTTTATAAAAATACGAACGATGAGGGTACAAATTTGGTGATTTTTGATGCAGATGATTCAGATTTTGAAGAAACACGTATGAAACTAAAGCAATTCAAATTGGATCTAGCAATCAAATTTGAGTCGTTTTTGTTTCCAAATCATAAAGACACTGGCACGTTAGAAAATTTACTGGAAAAGATTATAAATCAGGAACATAAAGCAATTTTTGATTGCTGGGAAAACTACGAAAAATGTCTTCAAAGGCAAGAAAAAAATTATACAGTTCCAGCCAAAAAAACGAAAATTTATGGATATATGGAAGCTATTTTGGGCGCATCAAAAAAGGAAAAACAGAACATTAAAGAAATCAATCGCAATTACCAAGATTCCAGACATTGGGATTTGCACTCGCCGTATTTAGAATCTCTCAAACAATTTTTAGAACCATATTTTATTGAATGATGAATTTAATTTATTTAAGCTACAAGAATCTGATAAACAAGCCTTTAGCAACATTTTTAAGCCTGCTTTTACTGACGATGGGCGTGGGAATTATTGCAGGATTATTGGTTTTGAATCAAGGCATTCAAGAAAAATTTGAGAAAAATATCAACGGAATTGACATGGTTGTTGGTGCGAAAGGAAGTCCTTTGCAACTGATTTTGTCCAGTGTCTATCACATTGATTATCCGACAGGAAATATTTCGCTCGCCCAGGCTGATAGTTTGGCGAAGCATCCTTTGATAAAATGGGCTATCAAATTAGGTTATGGTGATAGTTACAAAGGTTTCCGAATTGTTGGTACTTCGCATGAATATGTGGAACACTATGCTGCAAAAGTTAAAAATGGAAGACTTTGGCAAAAACCTTACGAGGCTACGATTGGGAATATTATTGCCAAAAAATTAGATTTAAAAATTGGCGATACTTTTTCGGGGGCGCATGGACTGCTCGAAGGTGGCGAAGAACACGCCGAACATCCATACAAAATTGTAGGTATTTTTGAGCCTTCCAATTCGGTATTAGACCAATTAATTTTGACGAATATCGAAACGGTTTGGAGCGTGCATCACCACGAAACAGATAATCAACAACCTGATAATGAAGAAGTTGAGTCCCATATTCATGACCATGACCATGACCACGCACACCATGAAGAGAATCCTGTCCCATCATCCGAAGAAAAACCCGAACAGGAAATTACGGCAATGTTGATTAAGTTTCGGAATCCGATGGCAATGATGACGTTGCCTCGTATGGTAAATGAAGGAACTTCGATGCAGTCGGCGATGCCTGCGATTGAAATAAATCGGTTATTTAGCCTAATGGGTATTGGAGCAGACACACTCCAAATGATTGCGCTGGCAATTATGATAGTTTCTGGAATGAGCGTGTTCGTTTCTTTATTTAACTCGCTGAAAGACAGGCAATATGAACTGGCAATCATGCGCACTTTGGGGGCATCTCGCCTCAAATTATTTTTGTTAATTATCGGCGAAGGATTGCTTTTGTCGGCGGTCGGATTTGTGTTCGGAATTGCACTGAGTCGATTTGGATTGTTTATCATTTCGGAATCTATGGCAGAGAAATATCATTACGATTTGAGTATTTGGACATTTTTGCCCGAAGAGTTTTATTTGTTGGGCATAACACTTTTGATTGGATTTTTAGCTTCCTGTTTTCCCGCGCTTCGGGCATTTGGCATGAATATTTCCCGCACCTTGGCACAAGGCTAAATCCGAAAGCCTGCGAGCAGAATATCATCGACTTGTGGGCTGTCTTTTTTCCAGCTATTTAGCTCAATATCAATGAGTTGGTATTGCTCTTTGAGGGTTAAGGCGTGATGCGTTTCAAGTAATTTTTTGAAGCGCATGATGCCGTATTTTCGGCGATTTTCGGCACTAAATTGGTCTTGAAAACCATCCGAACACATATAAAAAGTGAAGGGCGATTGGGCTATAAATGAATCTTTTTCAAAAGTTCGTTCGTGTTCTTTTTGTCGTCCGCCTACGGATTTTCGATTGCCTTTTAATTCTTTAAGTTTCTGATTTTCAATATAAAACAAAGGTCTTTTTGCACCAGCATACTCAAACTGAAAGCTCGTATCGTCTAACGGACTCCAGACAGTGATGCCAATATCCATACCATCTTCGTTTTGCTGACGGTCTTGAGAAGGTCGGTCTTGTTTTAAAGCCTTTCGGATGCTGAGATGCAATTCATAAAGCACATTATTCGGAGATGTAATATTTTTTTCGATAATGATATTATTTAAGAAATCAGTACCAATCATGCTCATGAAGGCACCGGGTACGCCATGTCCCGTGCAATCGGCAACGACAAAAATCACTTTTTTGGGTGAATAACTGGTGATGATTTGCTCCTCGCCCGAATCCGATTTGAGCGTATGATAAATGGGCTTGGATTCAATTTCGCTAAACCAATAAAAATCGCCTGATACAATATCTTTGGGTCTGAATAGGATAAAAAATTCATCGACTGACCTGCCGATGCGCTCCCGAAAAGGTAAAATAGCGTGCTGAATATCTTGTGCATATCGGATGCTGTCGGTGATTTGTTTTTGCTTTTCGTTGAGTATATCTCGCTGTAATTCAATCTCTTCCTTCTGTTTCATGATTTGGTCATTTTGCTCTTGCAGGAGCATATTGGTTTGTTGTTTGCGGTAAATGCTATGAATCAGAAAGGCAGCCACAATCAAGACAAAAGCAATAATAAAAACCAGAAAATTACGCTGAATACTCTGCTTGGACATCTCCAATTCACGCTGTTTATTTTGGAGTTGGTGAAGGCTATTTTCCATTTTGAGCAATAAAGTTTCGTGGGCTTTGCGCTCTTCGGATGAGGAGGCAAAATACAATTTTCGGCTGTCTGGCTCCAGATGTGTTTCGATAGATTTTTGGATAATTTCCTGAAAAGTTTGACTTTCAAAATAGGCATTGATGGGTTCTTGCCAATCGCTATTGAGGGGGTAAATGAGGGCGTGTCCTTCATTATCGACCCGAAAGATATTTTGTCGGCGAATGGTTCGTCCTTGTTTGAGGCTTAAAATATAGTTATCTAAGGCAATAAAGGTAAATAAATTTTTCTCATCATCCACAAGTTGTCGAATAAGGTCGAAGTCATTCATGGGCTTTAATTTGATGGAAGGCACTAACTTTTTGACCCGCCGAACGTGCAGTTCGCTGGTACTTCCGGGTACGTAAAGCCCGGTTAATTTGCTGATAACCTCCTGAATTTGAGAACTATCCTGAATATTAGGCACATTATCACTACAAATCATGATGTCAATATCAGGCATGAAAGCGGGCGTAAATCCGACCTCCTTTTTTCGTTTTTCGGTAATCGAAAAAGAAGCAGAGCCGAATGCGCCTTGTTTTCCTTCCTTAATTTGGCGATATACGCCTTCAAAAGTAGGTAATTCTTCAAAAGTTACTTTGACATGACATCCATACTTCTTAGTAAGAAATTTAGGAAATTCTTGCATAATTTCGTGTTCGATACCTGTCAGTTTGCCTCGTTGATTGCGGTAAATGAACGGAAAAGATTTGAGATAATACAAAACTTTGATTTCGCCTTTGCCTGTTTTCTGGACATTCTCCCACGAATCCTGTGCCATCAGCGAAGGCAAAGTAAGACACCAGATAAGTATGTAAAGTAATTTCTTTGTCATCGAGTCTTCTAAATTTTTAAGTAAGTTCAGAGCAAATAAAAGTAAATTCTACAAAAAAAGAATTTTTTTATTCATGTATGTAAACTACGATTTTAATTGTAAATAGTAAGCAATATACGCATAACTATTTACACGAAATGTCTAATGTGTTTGCATTAACAAATCAAGTTTATCAATTCCTCGTACTTCAATATTAATTTCTCTGGATTCGGCACTTTCCACAAAATCGGCAATGATTTCGATGACATCATAATCAATATGATTGGACTCCGAACCATCAATAACAATGTGCGTCTGTGGTGGCAACTCGTCCAGTGTTTTTTGCATCCGAGCCTTGTTTAGGAATGATACGTGCCGTGCCAGATTGATGACAACAGTATGTTCGCCATCCGTGTTTTCGTCAATAAATCCGACAGGCGTATCATAATTTACCTTCAGGACATAAAACAGCGCAAGGACAATTCCGATTCCAATTCCCCATAATAAATTGATAATCAGCACGCCCAGAATCGTAACGATAAATGGCAAGAATTGTGTTTGTCCTAATCGGTACATATTTTGATAAATCGTAATTCGTGTCAATTTATACCCAATTCGTATCAAAACTGCTGCCAATGATGCCAGAGGAATCATATTTAGGACGTTGGGAATTAAAATAACGGTCAAAAGCAATAAAATACCATGAAAAATGACGGATAATTTTGTTCGTCCGCCCGCATTAACATTCGCCGAACTTCGGACAATGACGCTGGTCAGCGGAATCCCACCCAACAATCCTGCCACCATATTACCGATGCCTTGCGCCTTGAGTTCTTGGTTGGGTGGCGAAACCCGTTTGAGTGGGTCGAGTTTATCGACTGCCTCCAGACTCAAAAGCGTTTCGATACTCGCCACAATCGCAATAGTAAAGGCTACTTCGTACACTTTTGGATTGGTGAACACTTTCATCGAAAAATCAGGATAGGTGAAAAAGGTCATAAATTCACCCATATCTTTGGCGATTGGTAAATTTACGACGTGCATCCCGACCAACGAATAGGCTGGGAACGTAAATTTAAGGGCTTCATTGACTAATATCCCTAAAATCACGACAAACAAAGGCGCAGGCACGAGCCGAAAGAATTTATAGCGTTGCAAAGATGGCAAATCCCAATACACCAAAATGAGTAAAGAAGTAACGGATAAATAAACGGCAACAGGTTGCATATCCCGAAGTGTCCAGTATAACTCGTTGCTGAAATCCTGCCAGCGGTGTGTTTCCAACAAAGAAGCGAGTTCTTCATAAAAAATATCATCCCCCAAAGCAATCGGTATCTGCTTGATAATCAATATTAAACCAATGGCAGCTAACATTCCTTTGATGACCGAATAAGGAAAAAATAAGGCGATAATTCCAGCCCGTAATAATCCAAATACGAATTGGACAAGTCCTGCCAAAAACACAGCCATCAAAAATTCCTGATAGCT
This sequence comes from uncultured Cytophagales bacterium, assembly GCA_964577275.1. GTDB lineage: Bacteria > Bacteroidota > Bacteroidia > Cytophagales > Thermoflexibacteraceae > UBA2561. The sequence goes on from CAZNYR010000089.1 coordinate 14,458, forward strand.
ATTCATGCCCAGAATCGCTGCCGAAACGATGGTCGTCAGTCCTGCGGCGGGTCCGCTGATGCTCAGGGCAGAACCGCTCAAAGTACCCACCAAAATACCGCCGACCACGCCCGCAATTACGCCCGCAAAAACTGGCGCACTCGACCCCATCGCAATCCCTAAACAAAGCGGAAGAGCCACCAAAAAAACGACTAAACCCGCCGATAAATCTTTCGATAAATGTGCAAATGTATTTTCATTTTTCATAAAAAAGCAAGTTGTATTTTGTTCATGTAAGTTTGTGAACCTTTTGGGTTAAGGTAGTTTGCTAAAATGAAAATCAAATTTGTTGCCAGCCACGCATTTGAATTTGTATAAAGATATAAAATCTCCGTATTTTTTGAGGGACGAAAGCAATTTTTTTGTACAAAAATGCAAGAAAGTATTCGTTTGCGACCCTATTTGTATTGCTGTTATGTTACAAAACCATTGATTCGTAAAACAAAATAAATATACGTGGTTTAGTTCTCTCCGAAAATGGAGTTGGATTTGTGGATAATATTGCTTTTTTGTACCTTTATTCCATAGAAATTGCATAAAAATTACACAGTTATTTATTTTGGATTCAAACAAAAAATATTTAAATTGAATAAATTAGAAATTAATAGCACAACCAAACCGTTCAAAATACAATGAAAGCAGGAAAAAATATAAAAATAGGGGTTTTACTTTCGGGTTCTGGAGTTTATGATGGTTCAGAAATTCATGAATCGGTCTTGACATTATTGGCTCTCGACCAAATTGGAGCGACTGCCGTTTGCATTGCGCCTGACAAAAACCAACATCATGTCGTGAATCACTTGACGGGCGAAGAGATGCCCGAAACACGGAATGTCTTGATTGAGTCGGCACGGATTGCACGCGGTAATATTTTGAGCTTATCAGATGCCAAACCTGAAGAATTAGACGGATTGGCGATTCCTGGGGGCTTCGGAACTGCCAAAAATCATACGAATTGGGCATTTGAGGGTGCAAATGGAACGATTGACCCACAAATCCGAGATTTTATTTTGGCATTTGTGCGAGTCGGCAAGCCGATTGCGGCGATGTGCATGGCACCTACTACGCTGGCAAAAGCCTTGGAGGGTATCGAAATGCCTGCCAAACCCACCTTAACTGTCGGCACGACCGAACAACCCTCGCCCTATGACATCAAAGCCATCAGCGAAGGCATGGAAAAACTGGGCGCAAGCCCCGTCATGTGCGAAAAAGATGGCGTAGTTACTGACGATTTGAATAATATGATTACTTCGCCTTGTTATATGATGGAGGCTTCGGTAGGCGAAATATACGGCGGAATCGAAAAATCTATCAGCAAATTGGTTGAAATTATCGAATTGGTCAGGGCAAGCTAACCTAAAA
>CAZNYR010000089.1:15868-17071 GCA_964577275.1 uncultured Cytophagales bacterium
TGTGGTACGAAGTCAAATTTCAGGATTGAAAAAATTATGATTACAAAACAAGATATTGATAAAGATAGTAAATATTATGACAATAAAAATGCAAAATCCAGTTGTCCTAATTGTGATTCTTTAAAGACCTAATTATTATCGAAATACGTTGCTTTGTCAAGATTGTGGAGCTGAATATTTTATGAAAATTATGGATAAGAAAAAGATGTCAAAATTATTAAAAACGGCTTCAATTTTGGGTGTTTTAGGTTTATTATCTTACTTTATTTAATTCAATTTTATGACAGCTACACAACAAGAAGAAATAAAAGCAAATCATTGGATTATTTTTCCTGATGGATACGAAATGACCGAAGCCATCAATCGAGTTTTTAAAAAAAACTGGATTCGAGAATTTGAAGATAATATCTTTGAAGTTCCTGAAAATCAATTAACTGAAATTGGGAAAATTGTGATGAAACGACTCGTTTTTGCACGAGATATTTTAGGTATTGAAATAGATTACGATATTTTTATTCAGATTTTTCAGAAAGTAAAACAGGAAAATATTTCTTCTTCGGAAAGTACAAAAGTTATCCAAGATTTTAAACTAAAAGAAGCTCTTGCCAAAGAAGATTATGAAACCGCTCAAAAATTAATGCAAAATTCTTGACCTCTTGTAAAAAATTTGATTTTTTTCGTATCTTTGAAGAAACAAAAAACGCTGTAAATCATGGAAATAGAGCAATTAAAACTGCGTTTGATTCAATTGATTTTGGAAATTGAGAATCAGGAAGTTTTGTTGAAAGTTTTGGAAATCTTACAAAATTTTGAAGTAAAAACAGATTCTTTGGAAGGAGAGCAAGAATATGAAAATTTGCTTGCTGAACTCCTGATTTTGCGCCAAAAAGGACTTGAAAAATATCCCGAAAGTCGAATTCCTGCTGAAGAACACGACCAAATGATTGCCCAAAAATACGGATGGTATGAAGAAGAACGAGTATAAAATTAACCTATCGCCAGAAGCACCACAAGATATTCAAGATGCGATTGAATGGTATGAAAATCAGCAAAAAGGACTCGGAAAACGTTTTTTCTCTTCATACAAAAACCCTAACTAATCCGTTCCCACTCGGCTTCTACGTTTCTAAAGCGTTTTAAATAATCTGCAAGTATTTGATTTTCAGGAAGTTGTAATTTGCTATCTTTATCCAGAATTGCCGA
>CAZNYR010000090.1:0-16858 GCA_964577275.1 uncultured Cytophagales bacterium
TCAGATTATCAATGAGTTCATCAACCCAACCCTGCGAATATCGTTTTTGGGCAGCGTACAAATTGACTTCAGCACAAATCGTGATACAGCCTGCAATATTTCCCGCTTTAGGTTGCGCGCCACTCATGCCGCCCAGTCCTGCGGTCAAAAATATTTTTCCTGCTGGTATTTCATTTTTTTGCAAAATATTACGAAACGCATTCATGACAGTTATAGTTGTTCCATGAACAATTCCTTGCGAACCAATATACATATATGAACCCGCCGTCATTTGTCCATATTGTGTTACGCCTAACGCATTATATTTTTCCCAATCATCTGGTTTTGAGTAATTTGGAATCATCATCCCGTTCGTAACGACCACTCTGGGCGCACTTTTGGAAGAAGGAAAAAGCCCCATCGGATGTCCCGAATATATATGCAACGTCTGCTCCTCAGTCATTATCGCTAAATACCTCATTGTCAGGAGATACTGCGCCCAATTTTGGAAAACAGCCCCATTTCCGCCATACGTAATCAGTTCGTGTGGATGTTGTGCTACGGCAGGGTCTAAATTATTTTGAATCATCAACATAATTGATGCAGAAGCCTGATTTTGAGCAGGATACGCCGAAATTGGGCGGGCAAACATTTCGTAATCAGGACGAAAACGATACATATAAATTCGTCCATACATTTGTAATTCTTGGGCAAATTCTTGACTTAGTTCCAGATGCCATTTTTTCGGAAAATAACGCAGCGCATTCCGAATGGCTAATTTTTTCTCGTCAGCTGTCAAAATTTCCTTACGTTTTGGCGCATGACTGACCGCCAAATCATAATTTTTTTTAGGTGGCAATTCCGATGGAATACCTTGTACTATTTGTGCTTTAAATGTCATTTTTTTAATCGTTTATTGGGTAAGGTTTTTCAAAAACAAATTGTGATGATACTTTATTCTAAGGCAAAATACGATTATTTCACAAAGACCAGATGACCATTTTTGTACACCATTTCAGGTTTTAATGTGCCTTGTTGATACAAAATTTCTTGATAATTATCTGTCGGAAAAAGTATAAAATCTGCCAAATAATTTTCGTCTAAAATACCTCTGTCTGAACACTTTAGGGCATTTGCTGCACGAAAAGTAAGCCCCGCCAACACCTCGGCATTTGATAACTTTTGGAACGTTCCCAAAATCGAGGCTTGCGTCAATAAATCACCCATTGGCGCAGACCCCGGATTCCAATCTGAAGCAATCACTAAACTTCCGCCAGCATCCAAAATCTTACGTGCAGGTGCAAAATCACAGCCCAAACCAAGCGAAGCACCGGGCAAAGCTACGGCAATCGTATTGCTCTCCGAAATGAGTTTAATTTCTTGATTACCAGATATTTCTAAATGGTCAGCACTTACCGCCCCAAACTTCACAGCCATCTCACTTCCTCCCGTACTAAATTGGTCTGAATGTACTGTTATATCAAAATTTAAACTTTTTGCTATGTCAAAATATGATGTAATAATTTGAGGTGAAAAGGCTTCTTTTTCGATAAAAGCATCCATCCGACTCGTTAGTTTTTCGGCTTTCAGAATGGGAAATAATTTTTCGCTAATTTCCATTAAATATTCAGCATGATTTCCGTCAAAATCCTTAGGCAAAATATGCGCCGCTAAGCAAGTCGGAATCAAATCAGCTTCGATTTTTTGATGTGCTTTTTGAATTGCACGAAGCATTTTTAACTCTTCCTCGACTGATAATCCATAACCACTTTTGACCTCAATGGTTGTAATTCCATGCGCCAAATGCCGATTTGCTCGTTTTACAATTCCTTCAACCAACTCATTTTCAGATGCTTGTCGAGTTTGGATAACCGTATCCCAAATTCCCCCACCCGCCTTGGCAATATCTAAATATGTTTTACCCGAATTTCGCATGGCGTAATCCTTCGCTCTCGTTCCCGCAAAACAGATATGTGTATGACAATCTACAAAAGCAGGCACACAAACGTATTTTTTTTCTAAGCTAACTATCTCTGTATCAGCATGATTAATGCTATTTTTTAGGTCAGCATATTTTCCAATTTTGACGATTTTTTGATCTTCTACTAAAATCCCAGCCTCAGAAATAAGCTCTAATTGGTCATCCGAAATCGCTCCTTTTTGGGGTAGATTTCGCATTGTAAGTAATTGGGTAATGGGCGAAATTAATTTGTAATTCATGTGAAAAAGAGGTCATGATTTGAGTGAATATATCATTAAAAAAAAATTAATACTTCTGAAGCATTAAAAAATTTCAAATTCATCAGCATATGGTGTACTTAAATCCATGTTTTCACGCAAAGCCACTTGTTGCCAAATTTTTGTAATCATCTGATTTTGAATAACTTGAATCGCTATTTCGATGTCATCAGCAAAGACTCTGTCTTTTTCTGCAAAGCTGACTTTTTGGCGGAAAGCCTGATGGATTTCATCAAGTATAATTCCAGATTTTAATGGCTTTCGGAAATCAAATGCTTGTGCGGCAGTAAGCAATTCGATAGCTAAGATTTTTTCCAAGTTTTCTATAATTTTTAAGGTTTTTCGTCCAGAAATTGCGCCCATACTTACATGGTCTTCCTGCCCCAAAGAAGTCGGAATACTATCCGCACTCGCAGGAAAACACATCGTTTTATTTTCGCTGGCAAGGGCAGCGGTCGTATATTGCAAAATCATGTATCCCGAATTAATGCCCGTGTCTTTCATCAATAATTGCGGTGCGCCTGCAATGCCTTCCAACGCCAAATAAATGCGTCTGTCCGAAATATTACCGATTTCTGAAGCTGCCAGACCCGCATAATCTAATGCCATCGCCAAAGGTTGCCCATGAAAATTACCACCGCTAATCGTTAAATTCTCGCTGATAATCAAGGGGTTATCGGTTACAGAATTTAACTCGATTTCAACCAGTTCTTTCAGGTGCAACCAAGCATTTCGAGAAGCTCCATGAACTTGTGGCATACATCGCAAGGAATAAGGGTCTTGTACACGGTCGCAATCTCTGTGATTATCAATGATTTGCGAGCCTTCCAAAAGCGTTTTAATTCGATGAGCGACATGAATATTTCCCTTGAAAGGGCGAAGTTGATGTAATTCTTCATAAAAAGGCTTACTTGAACCTTGCAATCCCTCAATCATCATCGCCCCAATGACATCAGCTTGTGAAAGACAATGTTGTAATTTTTCAACCACTTTAACCGCATGAGCCAAGATAAATTGCGTCCCATTAATCAAAGCCAAGCCTTCTTTATAACTTAATTCAAGTGGTTTTAAATTCATATTTTTAAATAAATCTTGCGTAGCTAATTTTTTACCTTTATAATTCATTTTTCCAAATCCAATTAAAGGTAAAAACAAATGAGAAAGTGGAGCCAAATCTCCCGAAGCCCCTACCGAACCTTGTTCAGGAACGATGGGAATTGCATCATTTTCGATATGCCAAAGCATTCGTTCTAAGGTAGTTACGGAAATTCCAGAAAAACCTTTTGCCAAAGAATGCACTTTCAAAATCAACATCAATTTTGCCAGTTCATCACTAATCGGTTGTCCAACACCGACACTATGACTTTGTAAGATATTGGTTTGCAGCATTTTAGCTTCATTTTTGGCAATTTTGGTAGTGCAAAGCGAGCCAAATCCCGTATTAATGCCGTAAACAGTTTCTCCTTTTTCAACAATTTTGATGACAGTTTTACTGCTTTTTTCAACTTTTTCTCGTGCCGAATCCGACAAAACACCCTGAATTTTGTTTCGAGCAATCCTCAAAGCAATGCCCGATGTCAGATGCGATTCCCCATAAAAAAATGTACGCGCTGTTTTGGTCATAATCTGATGTGTTTGATTATGACAAATCTACGGCTTACTTTCAATACTTAAAAATACTAATTTTATCAATTTATAATAACTCTGACTTATCAAAAAAATAATATATGAATATATTATCATAAATAAACTACTTTATAAGTAAAAATTCTAAAAAAACACCCAAAAACAGTTATTTTTGGGTGTTTTTATCACTTCAAATGCGTATTTTAATGTTCAAAAATATCTTCGTAACCACGAATAAAATATGCTACACTCATTTTTATCACATCAGCTTCTGATAATGTATTCACTTTAATTTTGGGTTCTCCCGTTATCTTTGATTTAATTTTTTCAGCTAAACTCCCTGTTTGTGAATATGTTATCTCACGAGTTTTCAAATCATAAACCTGCTCAAAAACATTTTGAGGGATGGTATGCCACGAATACGAATTGGGTTTTTTAGCATATCGAATCGTTACTTTGAGTTTATCGCCTTCTTTCTCGGTACTTACCGAACTCTTGTAAGCTGTCCGAGTCGTTCGATGGTCATGCGAGTCCTTGTAAGTTGTTATCTCTATTTTATAATTTCCTGTACTTTTTTTTGTTAATAAGTACAGGAAATCATGCCCATTGGCGTGTTCTTCTCCCTTAATTTCGGCAGGAGAAGAAGCTGTGAATTTGACCGAACCTTCTGTTTTTGGAGCAGTCTTTTGAACTTGTGAAGCATTTGAAGAGGTGTTTGACGAAGTTGATGACGAGGTTGCACAACTTCCTAAAAAAGCTAAAACCAAAATAATTACGCTAAATTTTTTCATCATTTTTAAATTTTTAATATAAGTAAGAAAATAATACTATTTTAACATTTTGTATTCCATTCAAACAAAGCAAGGTTTCTTATCTTTTTAGCCTACGGAGAAAAAATAATCAAAATATATCGAATTATGATAAATTTACGACTTAGATTTCATATTTGAAAATAATAATTTTTTAAATACTAATAACCATGAGTTATCAAATTGAACTACGGCATTTCAAATATTTTATGGCAGTTGCAGAAGAACTGCATTTTCGGAAGGCTGCGGATAAATTATATATTTCGCAACCGGGATTGAGTCGGCAGATTCAACAAATGGAAGCGATTTTGGGTGCATCTTTATTCGTGCGAAACAAACGAAATGTTGAACTGACGGAAGCGGGTAAGTATTTATATCAAGAAATTCAATTTATTTTCAACCATTTGGCAGAGATTCAAAAACATATCCAACTGATTCACAAGGGTTTAGAGGGTGAGATACGCATTGGATTTCTGGGTTCGGCAATGCAAAAAATCATTCCAGATTTGCTTTTTTCAATGAATCAAAATTATCCAGAAATACGCTCCAGTTTGGAGGAAATGTCTAATTATGACCAACTGAAAGCCGTTTTGAATCATAAACTTGACCTTGGTTTTGTGCGTATCGAAAATGCCCCGAAAAATATACTCATGAAACCCGTTTGTCGAGATTCATTTTCATTGGTTCTACCTGAAAATCACGTACTTACAAGCAAAAATTTTAAACACGTAGCGCAAGTTTCTCACGAAAATTTCATCCTTTTTTCAATAGATTATAGTTCGGCTTATTATTATCAAATCATGAGTATTTGTGAAGATAAGGGATTTCGTCCAAAAGTTTCGCATAAGGCTGTGGATGCTCAAACGATTTTCAAATTGGTTGAAATGGGCTTGGGTGTGGCGATTGTTCCAACCAGCTTGCAATATGGTTATGACCTGAAAGTCAAGTTCTTAGAAATCAAAAACATTCCGCAAGAAGCTGTTTTGTCAGCCATTTGGAACAAAGAAAACCGAAATCCTATTTTATCAAAAGTTATTAATTTAATTCATTTTATTTAACTTGTTTTTAATTCAATTTTTACAAAAAAATTACATATCTACTTTAATGCCAATTTGTTGCATCAAAATGCTCGCATTGAAACTTCGGCATAATCCTTCTGAAATTTGATAAGAAAACACCAATTTATCCGCCTCAATTTGCGAGTTAAAACTAAAATTTCGGACGGCATTCGGAAGATGCTCTGTTTGCTTTCCTAAGTCCAAATCATGGGTTGAAATAAAACCCGAAACTCCTTGATTTTGAAGCTGTTTGATGATAGCTTTGCCGCCCCGATGTCGGTCATCAGAGTTTGTTCCTTTCAAAATTTCATCTAAAAAATATAAGATTTGTTCGTCCTTTTCGATGCGGTCTAAAAGCTGTCGGATGCGCTTGAGTTCGGCATAAAATGAGGAAATACGTTCACTCAAAGAATCTTCGGTTCTCATACTCGTAAATAGCTGTACGATAGCAACTTGCATCTTTTCAGCACAAACAGGTGCGCCCGCCAATGCCAAGACAATATTGATACCAACAGTACGTAAGAAAGTGCTTTTTCCTGACATATTCGAGCCTGTAATGAGGTTACAAATCCCATTTCCTTGCATCGAAAAATCGTTGCAAATTCGGGTTTCGGCAGGAAAAATAAGCGGATGTGCCAAATTTTGTGCCTCAAAATGATACGGTTTATCCGAAATTATAGGAAAATGAAAGTCTTGACAAGCAAATGCTACACCGCCAAAACTATTTAAAACTTCCATTTTAGCGACCGCATCAAACCAAATTTGCCATTGATTTTTATACTGATTTTTGAGCTTTTCAAATCGGCGCATTTGATGAATTTCCCACAAAAAAGGCAAGTTAAAAAAACCATAAAAAAACGCATTTCCACGAAATTCTAAAGAGGCAATAATTCGTTCTAACTTATTGATAATCAATGAAACAGAATTATTTTCTACGATTAAATCTTTTTGAATTTTGCATAATAAATCACTTTCAAAAGTAGCCTTTTCGATGACTTTGCTCAATGCAGAAAAAGCCTGAATTTCAGCCAAATTCTTACTTGTTTGTTCGATAATTTCGGTTATTTTTTCATGATTTTGTTTTAAAACCATTCCATTTATGACCAATATCAAAAAAGGCAATCCATAAGGCAATCCCCAAAATACACCAAACACACTAATTATCAACAAAATCGGAAGCAAAATACTCAGAAAATACAATTTTTGATACGGCAAAATCATATTTTCAGATTCGGCTGGATTTTTAAAAAATTGTACTTTTTTGTGATTCTGAAAGTACATTCCATGCGCCTGAAAATCTTGACGAAAACTGGTCTTTTGAGCCAGTTCTTGTACTGCCTTTTGGCGTTTTAGGATGTCCTCTTTTGATGCAGGGCGTTGCAAAAATGCGGCTAATTTTTCTTGTCCTGATGCGGTTTCCGCTCGGCAAAGCCACTGAAAAAGTGCATTTTTTCCAAAAATATCTAAATCAGAAGAATACGGATGTTTGGCATCCATAAAACGAATACCTTGATGTTGGAAATGCGAAAAATTACCTTCTAACCGATTGATTTCCATTTGATTAATTCTGACAAGAATCTTGAAATATTGATGCTGGAATTTTATATTACGATGATATTTTATCGAAATTACAAAAATTATCAATCCCAAGAAGGCAATAGTCAGAACCCAATCAAAGGCTCTAAAATTAGCCGCCCAGACCACACCTATCAAAATCACAAAAAACCAACTAATTCGGAAAAACGAGAGTTGCTGGTCTCGATGTCTGAAATACGTTTCTTTGTCCTGAAAATGTTTAATTTGGCTTTTAAAAAATTGTATAATTTTAAGTTTATTCATTTAGTATTTAATAATTTTTGTTGCTAATATTTCCAAAGAATAAGCAATTTATGAATAATTTGGTCGTACCATACCAAAATGCCCGAAAATTCGGATTATCGGCAAAAGAAATTACCGTTCCCTTGCCATACGTGCTGACCTCCAAAAATGCAGCATTTTGTATTATTTGAAGATTACTCTTCGATACATAACCGCTTAATAATGGTTTTTTCGTAAATTGTATCGGATTTAAGGATTGCGTTTGAGATACTTCAAAGCACAGATTTTCATTTTTGAAGACAGGTATTCTATCTCGCTGATAACCAAATAGTAAAGGATGTGTTAAATCGACTTTTGTTTCAAAAATTGCCCCGCCAATTCGTTGCGCTCCTTGCTGATTATCTTGGGTTTCATAGGTAAGAGGCTTGATACTAATATTTGAATTAGGATTTTGTACTTTAAAAGTTAAGTTATTAAATCTATTTATCATTCCCCAGCGTGTTGCCTCCTTGAATAATAGCATTGTTCCACCTTTTCTGAGCCAATAGCGTAACTCATCTTTCATGCCTGATGCCATCATACCGTAATTGCCATGTACAAAAATAATAGTCGTATAACGGCTCAAATCTACTTTGCTAAGTTGCTCAATATCAACGAGTACTGTTGGAATATTAAATTTTTGGTCATTCAAAAACCAAATTTCGCCAGCATCATAATCTCGCACGCCTTCTCCGACAACCAAGAGTACTGAGGGTTTTGTTAATTTTTTAATCTGATTACTACCCAAATCAATTCCTGACTGCGTTTTTCCTGTTGCAACTTGCCATATTTTGAGTCCTTGACATTCTTGGCTGACTTTTCGCACAATTTTAGCCACCGAATCTGGCGTAATATATTGATTTTCAGATGGAATAATGATTGTTCCTCGTTCAAAATGTTGTGTCAGTTGATTAATTTTGATAGAAAATTCTTGTTGCGAAACTTTGGTAAGCAAGCCATAATTTTGAATTTTATACAAAAATTTGGGCGCATCGTAACCTTTCCAATCGACTAAAAAGGCATAGTTTTTTGTGCTTTCTGTGATTTCACTTTTCGGGAAATTTACTTTATCAATACACTGATTTTCAGATATTTGTATATTATTTTTTTCTGTAAATGACGTATAAGGAATGTCAAAAGCCAAAGGCATACACCATGTCGAAACATCATAAAAAAGGCTGTCCTGAAACTTAGTTTGTGTTTCAAACAATGAACGAATCAAATGATATTGAGGCTGTTTCAGAGGAACAATGTAAGATTTTGATTTTTTAAATATTTTTTCATGAATAGTATTATTTTGATTATTTTCATAAACTTTTATGTGATGTCGTAATAATAGTTGCACAAAATGTAGATTTTTGATAAGGTCGTGTTCATCCCCAAAAATATATCCTTTGATAGGATTTTGGTCAGCCAAAGAGGTTGTTTTTTGATAAAAATCTCGTTGAAAATTCAGCAGTTCGAGCCTCAAATTTGCGCCCGCTTCGAGGGTCGAAAGCATGACCGTAAATTGATTGCGAATCGTAAAAGGGAAGCGCAAAATTCCATTTTTTGTTTCTTGTGCAAACCCTCTGGCACTGGCTTGTTCAAATAAAATACCGACTGCGCCATGAATATCAGGATAGGTTGAGCCTTTACCGAAATAAAAATCGTCAAAATCTTCCTTTGAATAATACAAACTTCCGATACGGTCTAAGAATTGGGCGTGAAAGTAGGCAATTTTTTCTGTAAGTTCCTGATTTTCAGTAGGTGTTAAGGGATTTGTTCTGGCAATAACACCGGGCTGAAAGAAGAAGGTTGCATTCTTTCCCATCTCGTGATGGTCGGTTAAAATGTTGGGTTTCCATTCGTGAAATTTACGCATTCGAGCCTGTGATTCAGCGAGTTGCAAGGGAATCCAATCACGATTTAAGTCGAAAAGATAATGGTTTGTTCGTCCTGTGGGGAAAGGCTGATGAAACTCTCGACTTGCGGGGTCGGTTATCAGATTTTTACTTCGATTGGTATTGACCCAGTTGGTAAAGCGATTGAAACCATCGGGATTATAACAAGGGTCAAGAATAATGACCGTGTTTCGTAAGATTTGGTCAATTTTTTCGCCCTGTGCTGCCGCCAAATAATAGGCAGCCAACAAAGCAGAATTTGTGGCACTGGCTTCGTCGCCATGCACGCCATATCCCAGCCAAACAACAAGGGGCATCTGGTGTATATCAAGCAAATGCGATATATTTGGGTTTGTTAATTGAATATGCTTTTTTTGTATTATATCAAGATTTTGATGGTTTTGTGGTGTCGTGATTTTCAATAAAATAAGGGGTTTATGCTCGTAAGTTTTTCCATATTCTTCGAGTGTAATGCGTTCCGAAGTTTGTGCCAAAATCCGCATATAATGCAAGACTTGTTGATGGTCGGCATAAAATTCTCCGACCTCAAATCCTAAGACCGATTTTGGGGTGGGGATTTCGGGGTTATAAGTCAGGCTATCAGGCAGATAGTAGGTTAAATCTTGTGCCGAAAGGCATGAAAAAAACATGAAAAATAAAACGGTTAAATATTTAATCATGAGAAATTGGTTTGTTGTTTGTGGGGCAAAGTTACGAGGTTACAGTCAAATAGCGTAAATGTTAGGACGGAAAGATGGGATTTTGTTGCCAAATGATTTGGAGCGAAAACTTCAGAAAAAGCGGGGACTTCGCGGCGTTAAAAAGCAGTAAATCAAGAAAAAACAGGATTTTTTCATCTTTTTGGGCATAAAATTTGGTTTAAAACTTGTTTTTTGAACAAAAAATTATACATATTTGAGGCAAAACTATACAAAATTAAGAATAAGGAGATGGGAAAAAATTTGGTGATTGTGGAGTCTCCAGCCAAGGCGAAAACGATTGAAAATTATTTAGGCAACGACTTTGAGGTCAAATCCAGTTACGGACACGTCAGAGATTTGCCTAAGGGCAATAATGCGATTGATATTGAAAATGATTTCAAACCAACGTATGAAATTTCGGCGGATAAAAAGCAGGTGGTTTCCGAGCTAAAGAAACTGGCAAAAAGTGCCGAAACCGTGTGGCTCGCTACGGATGATGACCGCGAAGGCGAGGCGATTTCGTGGCATTTATTGGAGGCATTAGGCTTGAAAGAAAGTAAAATCAAGCGCATTGTTTTTCGGGAAATTACGAAAACGGCGATTCAGAAGGCGATACAAAATCCTCGCACGATTGATATTGACTTGGTGAATGCACAACAAGCTCGGCGCGTGCTGGATAGACTGGTAGGTTTTGAGCTTTCGCCTGTTTTGTGGCGTAAAATCAAAACGGGACTTTCGGCCGGACGCGTACAATCGGTGGCGGTGCGTTTTATTGTTGAGCGAGAACGAGAAATCGAGCATTTTAAGCCCGAAAGTGCCTTCAAGGTTGTGGCGATTTTTGAGTTAGAAAATGGCAAAACATTAGAAGCTAATCTGGCACAACGATTTGAGCAGCAGGAGGCAGCCCATCATTTTTTGACCCAATGTATAGGCGCAATTTTTTCGATTAAAAACTTAGAAAAAAAGCCACGTAAAAAGTCGCCTGCTCCGCCCTTTACGACCTCGACCCTGCAACAACAGGCGAGCGCAAAATTGCGGTATCCGGTAGCGAAAACGATGCTTTTGGCGCAACGACTTTATGAGGCGGGACACATTACGTATATGCGGACGGATTCCTTGAATTTATCCGAAGAGGCAATTACCAATGCGGCGCACGAAATTAAATCGAATTATGGCGATAAGTATCTGAAAATCAGACGATACAAGACTAAAAAACAAGACGCTCAGGAGGCTCACGAAGCCATTAGACCGACTAATTTTGCCAGCCCAAAGGCGGGAAATACGGCAGAAGAAAGAAGGCTTTATGAACTCATCTGGAAGCGTGCGATTGCCTCACAAATGGCAGATGCAGAAATCGAAAAAACAATCGCTACGATTGATATTTCGACCCTGCCAGATGCCAAATTAACGGCGACAGGCGAAGTCATTACTTTTGATGGATTTCTGAAGGTGTATCTGGAAGTAGGCATCGAAGAGCATACTCATCAAGAAGAGGAAGAGGACGCAGACACCAAAGGGATGCTTCCGCCTCTGGAAATTGGGCAAGTTTTGGACTTGAACCAAATGACGGCAACCGAACGATTTACCAGACCTTCGCCACGTTATACTGAAGCCAGTTTGGTCAAAAAATTAGAAGAAATGGGCATCGGACGACCCTCAACCTATGCGCCTACGATTTCGACAGTTCAGAAACGGGGATATGTTATCAAGGAATCGCGAGATGGTAAACAACGGAATTTCAGACAATTAACATTACAAAACCATGAAATCTCTGCCCTGACAGACCAAGAAACATACGGCTCCGAAAAAAATAAATTATTTCCGACCGATACGGCAATGGTGGTCAATGATTTTCTTGTGGAACATTTCCCCAATGTGGTTGATTATTCATTCACGGCAAATGTGGAAGAAAAATTTGACGAAATTGCACACGGGCGAGTACGTTGGGAAAAAATGATTAAGGAATTTTATAATCCTTTTCATAAAAAAGTAGAGGAAGCCACCGAAATTGACCGAAGTGAAATCAACACAGGAAAAGTGCTGGGAACTGACCCCAAAACGGGACTTCAGGTGAGCGTTCGATTAGGACGATACGGACCTTTGGCGCAATTAGGCGAAAGAATTGAGGACGATGATTCGGAAGAAAACAAACCCAAATATGCCAGTCTGCAACGTGGGCAGTTGATGGAAACCATTACGCTCCAAGAAGCCTTAGAATTATTCAAATTGCCTCGTCAGGTTGGGACTTTTGAGGGCAAAGTAATGACCGCTGCCATCGGGCGATTCGGTCCTTATATTCGGCATGACAGCAAATTCGTTTCCTTAGGCAACGAACTCGACCCGCACACGGTCGATGAGCAAACGGCTATCCAATTAATTCAAGCCAAACGGGAAGCCGATGCCAAAAAACTAATTAAGATATTCCCTGAAAATGAGGAGGTTAAAATCTTAAATGGACGCTGGGGACCGTACATTGCCGTAGGCAAACAAAACGTCAAATTGCCCAAAGAATTGAAAGAAGATTTGGAGAAATTGAAGGCAATGACGCTCGAAGACTGCTTGAAAATGGCGGAAGAACAGGAAAAAAACGGAAAACCTAAAGCCCAAAAAACAACTACCAAAAAGGCTACTGCTCCCAAGAAAACCGCCACCAAAACGACCGCTGAAACGAAAGCCAAAAAGAAAACCGTTACCAAAAAATCTACGGCAAAAACTAAGTAATTTTTTAACAAAATTTCACAGCTTTAAGCCTTTCAAAACCTTGATTCGTTTTGGAAGGCTTTTTTATTTTGCAGGACATTTTTTTATGTTTGCAACGCATTCTATCGCCTGACTTTGATTTCTTTACTGAATTGAAAATTATAAATGTATTTTGAATAAAATGTGTTTTTTATTACATAAACTGTATTTTTGTATTCATTACAAAATTATGGTTTCATACAAAATGTCATTCATTTTTTTTTGAGCATTGATATTGTTGAATACCATCATAAATTGCGTGATTTTTTTCCGATTAATAACATTCAAAATATCCTGAAAAACCAATGACACGACAAAAATTATACGGCACTTTGATTTTGATGACGGGCATGGTCATTGTCCTAAATCTGACAGCTCGTAAGTTTAATTTTCGGTTAGATTTGACCGAAGATAACCGTTATACACTAAGCCAAGCCACGAAAGATGTGCTTGAAAGTTTGGAAAACCCCGTAACCGTAACTGTCTATTTTTCAGAGGGTTTACCGCCACAACTCGAAACCGTCCGCCAAGAATTTCGGGATTTATTGACCGAATACGGCGATATTTCTGGCGATAAGGTCGTTTATGAATTTATCAATCCATCGGAGGACGAAAAAAAAGAAGCGCAAGCACAACAACAAGGCATTCAACCCATGATGGTTGGGGTGCGTCAGAAGGATAAAATGGAGCAACAACAGGCGTATATGGGTGCGGTCGTTTCGGTTGGTGAACAACAAGAAGTTATTCCTGTTATCCAAGCAGTGGGTGCAGAGTATGATTTGACAACAAAAATCAAAAAATTAGCGATTTCTGATAAACCTGTCATCGGACTTTTGCAGGGACATGGCGAGCCTAATATCATGGAAATGGCACAAGTCTATCAGGAATTGGATGTTTTGTACGATTTTGAGCCAGTTTCCATGACGGACTCCACGAGCCTTTCGGAATTTTACAAAACTATTGCCATTATTCGTCCTAAAGACAGTATTCCCGATGCACATTTGGCAAAATTGGATGATTTCGTGGCTCAAGGCGGAAATTTATTTATTGCGCTCAATCGGGTGGATGGGGATATTCAGCAGGCTTCGGGGACGGAAATAACGACTAATTTGGAATTTTGGCTTCAGAAAAAGGGCTTAACGGTCGAAAACCAGTTTTTGTTGGATGCTCAATGTGCCTCCATCACGATGCAACAACAACAAGGGCAGTTTGTAGTCGCCAACGATGTGCAGTTTCCTTTTTTGCCCATCATTTCGACATTTGCCGAGCATCCCATCACGAACGGCTTGGGGGCAATTATCCTGCCATTTGCTTCACCTTTGAAATTTACGAATCCAGACCCCAATGTAAGTTTTATGCCTTTGGCGTATAGTTCCGAAATGTCAGCGACAGTGCCTGCACCCCAATATTTTGATTTTAAGAAACTATGGACACAAGATGATTTTCCGATGCAAAATCTGCCGATTGCAGGGATTTTGACCCAAAAAAATAACACCTCTGGCAAAATTATTGTCATTGGCGATGGCGATTTTGTGGTTAATGGAATAGGGCAACAGCAACAACAATTACAGCCTGATAATGTGTATTTTATGGTCAATTCGGTCGATTGGCTTTCGGATGATACGGGTTTGATTGATTTACGCACCAAAGGCGGTGATTTTCGTCCGATTGCACAAACTGACCAAGACACGAAATTATTTTTCAAATATTCTAACTTTTTATTCCCTATTTTATTTGTCATGGGATATGGTTTTTATCGCACTCGGATGCGCCGAAACGAACGCAAATACCGTATGGAACAGGATTTTTCGTAATTTGCACACTTTAGAGATTATCACAACAAAGCCTAACTAATAAATCCCATGAGTCTATTCGGTTCGACAATTGCCCGTATCTTGCGACAAGTGTTGCGAGGGCGAATGCGTCAGATTGAACGTTTTATGAATCAGCCGCACTACGTACAAGAAAAGACGTTGGAAAACCTGCTGGATTTTGCCAAAAATACCGAATGGGGCAAAAAATATGAGTACGCCACGATTCGGAATCGAGCGCAATATGCGGAGCGAGTCCCAATTTCGAGTTATGAAGACCTTTTTCCTTATATTGAGCGATGCATGAAAGGCGAGCAAAATGTCCTTTGGGCTTCCAAAATCAGTTGTTTTTCAAAGTCTTCGGGAACAACCAACGCCCGCAGCAAATTTATTCCTGTTTCTAACGAATCGCTGGAGCATTGCCATTATAAAGGTGGAAAAGATTTAATTTGTTTATATTTAAATAATTACCCTGATAGCCAAGCAATGGCGGGCAAAGCCATCGGAGTGGGCGGCAGTTACCAACAAAATCACTTAAATCCAGAAACATATTACGGCGATATTTCGGCATTATTAATGAGAAATTTGCCCATTTGGGCGGAATACTTACGCACGCCCTCGCTGGAAGTCGCTTTGATGGATGAGTGGGAAACCAAAATCGAAAAAATGGCTCGAATGACCGCCCAAGAGAATGTTACGAACTTTTCGGGCGTACCGACATGGACTATTTTCTTGATTAAAAAAGTATTGGAACATACAGGAAAAAACTCGATTCTGGAGGTTTGGCCTAATTTGGAAGTGTTTTTTCATGGGGCGGTGGCATTTGGTCCTTATCGCAAGTTATTCAAAGAGTTGATTCCTTCGGAACAAATGAATTATATGGAAGTTTATAATGCGTCCGAAGGTTTTTTTGGGATGCAAGATTTGAAGGATTCCGAAGAAATGTTGTTGATGTTAGATTATGGTGTTTTTTACGAATTTATCCCCATGTCTGAAATTGACAACGAAAACCCAAAAACCATTGGACTGGACGAAGTTCAGCTAAATAAAAATTATGCCCTGATAATCAGCACGAATGGCGGACTTTGGCGATACAAAATTGGCGATACGGTCAGGTTTACTTCCCTCGAACCTTATCGCATCAAAATTTCGGGACGAACCAAACATTTTATCAATGCGTTTGGCGAGGAGGTCATTATCGAAAATTCCGATTGGGCAATTCGGGAAGCCTGCCAACAGACTCATGCCGTGATGAATGATTATACTGCCGCCCCCGTTTATATCAGCAAAGACCATCGAGGCGGACACGAATGGATTATCGAATTTGAAAAATATCCCGCTGATTTACAGCAATTTAAACAAATTTTGGATGCCAAATTACGGGAAATTAATTCCGATTATGATGCCAAACGTTACCGAGAAATTGCGCTTGTAGAACCGATTATTCATGCCGTGCCTGAAGGCACTTTTTATAATTGGATGAAAAAACGAGGCAAATTGGGTGGACAACACAAAGTACCACGTTTATCTAATTCGCGCGAGTATGTGGATGATATTTTGAATATGATATAAGATTTATTAAATATGTACTATTCTAAGAATTTATCTGAAATTTAACATAAAAAATTTGGTTACATTTTTTATCAAGCTAAATTTTGACGTAACATATTGAATATCAAATTGTTGTATTTTTGATGTTTATTAACCTTCACAATTTTTTATTGAAACAAAAAACCATAAAACACACATGAAAGAAGTTTATATCGTATCGGCTGTCCGTACACCGATTGGAAGTTTTGGCGGGATATTCGCAGGACTTTCGGCAACAGCATTAGGCGCAACCGCCGTGCGTGGCGCATTAGCAAAAGCCAACGTGCCGCCCGAACAGGTCGATGAGGTTTTTTTGGGCAATGTCGTTTCGGCAGGTTTGGGACAAGCCCCTGCACGTCAGGCAGCTCTCTTCGCTGGTATTCCCAATCATGTTCCCTGCACGACCATTAATAAGGTTTGTGCTTCGGGCATGAAATCCGTGATGTTTGGCGCACAATCCATCATGTGCGGACACGCTGATATTGTCGTGGCGGGCGGTTTTGAGAGTATGAGCAATATTCCTTACTATGTACCAAAAGGTCGTTATGGACACAAATACGGACACGG
>CAZNYR010000091.1:0-16849 GCA_964577275.1 uncultured Cytophagales bacterium
ACCAAAATAATACCTACGCCACCTTTTTCTCGGATTTGCTCGGCAACTTGCGGATAAAAAACTGTCGCAATCACCCACCAAACCCCAAAATAAACCGCATGAGCCACCAAAAATTCTAACGGCGCATGAAGGGCATAATCATTATAAAAAAACTGCATCAAAAAATTAAGCGGAGCAGTAAATAAACTGCTGGCAACTGCTGTAATTGTTCCTGTAGCCTGTTCGGTTGCGCCAGCCTCCGAAATAGCTCCATGCACATATTTAGTCGCAAGAAATAAAACCAACACAGGGACAATGCGTTTTAGCACCTGAATTACAGAGGTTACGGGGTTGATTTTCTCTTCGGGATGTGGCGTAACGATGTAAAATAAATTTTTGTAACTGGTGTGAATATACAAGAAATAAAAGTAAAAAAATGTAAATCCTGCCGCCAAAAGCATACTCAAAAATAACCACTCGGTCATCAATGGATATGCACCGCCCGCTCCTGTATCAAGTTCCTTGAACCGTGCCACGCCGCCCCAAAACAAATAAACACGGAAAAAAGACCCCACAAATGCCAAAACAGGTAAAAATTTAACTAATAAATCTATCCAATTTACTGGTTTTACAATTATTTTGGCAGAGAAAGGAAATAACAACAAAATATAAGCATAAATCAAAATCGGTTTCCATACAAATCCGCCTAAGAAACCACAAATTAAAATTCCGATAATGGCAATTGGTTCTTTCTGAAAGAAGAAAAATAATAGAATCAAGGACAGACACAGTCCCATGGTATCCGTTAAAACGGGGTCAAAATAAGACATCCTCAAAGTTGCCCATGACAGAAAAAACATCACCCAGCCAAACCATTTTGTTTTGTCTTGTAGCCTGAATTTCAGGGCGATACCGCCCCATGCCAAACTTGCCAAGACCAACCAAATCAAGTTATGATACTGAAAAGCTCTGACAATTTGAGGGGTTTCAAACGGAATATCAAGGGCTTTCATGCCGTAATGAATTAGCATCGAAGGCACAAATCTATCGACCTTGGCGGGCTGTCCGGGGATAATATCAGCCGAATTGATGCGTCCTTCGGTCATGAGCGTATCAAAATTTTTGACTTGCTCTTGATAAATAATGCCATCAAAGCCTACACCGCCCATCACGTCAATTACGCCACCAAATTGTATCATCAAAAACCCAAAAACTAACGTCAGGATGGCTGATGAAATGGTAAATCCTATTTTTGAATATATCTGATTCATTTTCAATAAGTTCAAGTTAATTTTTGCCTAACATTCTACGTTTTTGAGCCATTCTTGATGTTCTAAATACCAATCCACGCTTCGTTTTAAGCCCTCATCCAAACCAACAGTCGGTTGCCAGTCCAATACATGATTTGCCTTAGCAATATTCGCCCAAGTCGAGGTTAAATCCGCCTTGTGAAATGGTTTATTATCAATGATGGCTTTTTTGCCCAAATATTCCTCAATCTTGCCGATGACGTAATTTAGAGAAATCGGATTATTGCCTCCGCCCAAGTTAATAACCTCATAACCAACAGGTTTCAAGGCTTTGATGGCACCTTTGGCAATGTCATCAATGTAGGTAAAATCTCGTGATTGTGAGCCATCGCCATACAAGGTGAGAGGCGTTTCTTCGGCAATCCATTTGATAAATCGGAAAATACTCATGTCGGGTCGTCCTGCCTCGCCATACACGGTAAAAAATCGGACAACCGAAATATCCAAATCGTACAACGAATGATAAGAATAACACATCGTTTCTGCGCCTAATTTGGAAGAGGCATACGGCGAAATCGGGCGCAAAACAGGCAAATCCTCCTTGAAAGGCATTTCCATTCCTGCATAAAGCGATGAAGTGGAAGCTAACACCATTTTCTTGACCTCATATTTTCGCATCATTTGCAATAAATTGAGTGTGCCTTCGGTGTTGGTTGATAAATAAACGTGTGGGTCAATCAAACTGTACCGAACGCCCGCACGAGCCGCCAAATTGATGATACCATTAGGTTTATGGTCAGAAAAAATAATGTCTAATGCGCCCAGATTTTCGATGTCCATTTCGTAAAAATGGAAATTTTCGTGATGCTGAAATCGTGAAAGTCGGTATTTTTTGATTTGGATGTCATAATAATCATTCATATTATCCAACCCAATGACTGTTTTTCCACTTTCTAACAAAAGTGCAGTCGTCCGAGAACCAATAAAACCCGCACAGCCCGTTACAATTATCTTTTCCATTTCTATTTATATTTAATATCAAAAACCAAAAGGCTTCCTGCCTGCAAAGCGGGTCTTGCATCAATTTGTTTTTGATAATGTTCGTACATATATTGATTGTAAATTCCAGTCCAATTATACTGCTGTTGGTAATCCTGACGAATGATTAAATAAATATTTTTCTTTTCAGGAATGGCGGTATAAATATTTTTGAGGTCAAATTTATCCAGCACCGCATCCGCAATCGGTGTGCGTTGGATAGAACCCAAACTAAATAAATTCAGGGGACGCATAAAATCCAAATCCGAAAAGGGCGAAATACTTTCATACGGAAAACTGCTCGCCCAGACAACAAACAAATTATCGGGAGTGGGATTCATTGCCTTGACGACTTGCGTCAGATTTTTGGCATTTGCCTTCGCATTTTTGGATAACAAACTTAATTCTTTGTGTCCTTGACTTCCATAATAAAATACCAACAAACCTAAAACCGCCGCCACGACCGAGCGCACCTCAAAACCGCTTTTAAACGGATTAAAACTCGTTTTTTCGTGCATCAAAAACAACGGCAAGGTCGCCAAAAAGACATAAGCCGAAGTATAGACGTGTGGCGGAGCTTGTTTATACAAATAATGTAGTGTCCAGAGCAAATAATGAATCCCAAGATAAGCCAGCAATACAAAACCGATATGAATGCCTAATAATATTTTGTCATCGGTTTTGATGAATAAAAATACAACAAAAAATAAGGCAATCATCATCGCCCGATTGACGATAGGTTGTTTGTAAATATAATCCCAAATGTAAGTATCAATCTCATCGGTATTCATTTCATTTTCCAAAATGGAAAGGACGGTTTCAAAATTTTTGGCGGAATAAATTTCCTTATCCATAAAGAACCAAAATGAAAGCATGGCATTATCAATCGGTCGCCAGCCTACTTTTTCCATCGCTTCCTTGCGTTTCTCTTCGGAGGCTTTCGCCATGACGTGATTATCGACAAATTGCGCCACGCCAGCCCGAAATGCGTTTGCCTCTTTCCATTCGGGCGAGGAATACGCCACATGATTCATCAGGTATAACGGCACACAAACTGCAAGCACGAATCCGAATTGAATAAATTTTGGAATCATTAATTTTTTCTGGCGATAAAATTCAGCCAAAATTATAGGACTAAACAAAACCACCGCCATCGCTACGGCTTCCGTCCGAATCATCAGCGAAAGCCCAATCAAAAATGCGCCAATAATACCCGAAATCGTTAATAAACCTTTGATATTGAATAAGTTATCAGATTTGTGTGGCATCAAAAATACCAATGCCAATCCGCCCAATCCGCAGACAAAACCCGTTACCGTAAATTGCATCGAAATCAGCGTAAAAGTCGAAATCAACAAGAAATACAGCGCAAATAAAAGCACACTAAAATAATGCGGATTTCGGCGTAATAAAACATACAAAATTGCAATATTTCCCATTAATAAACTGAAAGCTAAGTAATAACCATACCAAGGTATGGTAGGCATTATCAGATATAAATTTTTGAGAATCGTACCCAAAACGACACTCGTAAATAACAGATATTCAGTCGGTTGTGGAGAGAGTGCTACGCCAGCCACTTCGAGCATCATGGCGGGGTCGTCATTGGTCTGGAAAAACGGCGTATAAATTGCATAAGTGAGCAGAAACAAACCTACATTCGTAAGGACTGCCACCAAAAAAGGTTTTTTATGGAAAATAGTATCAATATTTTCATTTTTTGCCGATGAAACGGGTTTTTCGGATGGTTTCGTGGTTGGTTTTGGTGGCTGTTGTTGTTTTTTCTTTGCCATTTTGATTCAGTTTTTGCACAAAAATTTCTTGGTGCAAGTTAGAAAAACTTTCGGATTCGGGACAAACGAACCTCAAAAACTTACCTTCGCTCGATGAAATCAATTTTTCGTTTCGTCAAAAACTTTATCGACAATAAAATTCGGTCGATTTCGGCTTGCGTCCAGCGTTCGCCACACGTATTCGCCGATAATTCCCAAACTTATCATCTGAAAAGACGAAACCACCAATAAAGTAATCATCATGCTTGACCAACCTTCGATTGGAATATTTCCTACGAATTTTTCGATAACCACCACCACAGCGTAGAGTAACGCCATGATTCCCAGCGAGATACCCGTCAATGAAATCGCACGCACCGGAAAAAACGAAAAGGATACAAAGGAATCAATAAACATCTTGATTTTCTTTTTGAGTGTCCAGCGTGATTTGCCGATTTCTCGTTTGCGGCGGGTGTACGGAATATTGACGTAATCATAACCCAGCCATGTCAATAAATAAAGTACATTAGTGTTTTTTTCGTCAATTTTGATAATTTCTTCGCATAATTGACGGTCAAAAAGCACCAAATCAAATCCGCCAGAAGGCACATTTTGCAAGGCAAATTTTTGGATTAAATAATGATAAGTATTCGAGAATATTTTTTGTCCGAAGGATTCTTCACGGTCTTGTCGGTTGGCAATCACCAACTTAAAGCCTTTTTTCCAATGCGCCAACATTTGCGGAATCAGTTCGGGTGGGTCTTGCAAATCCGCCGCCAGCATCACATTGCAGTCGCCTGTCGAGTGATTCATGCCCGCCAAAATAGCATTGAACGACCCCACATTGCTTGCCAGTTTGATAACTTTGACTTTTTTGGGGTATTTTTTCTGGAATTTCACTAATTCGTCCAATGTATGATCTTTCGAGCCGTCATCCACAAAAATATATTCAAACGTAACCTCATCCTCAAAAAGTTGCTCATTTTCAAGGAGTTTCTGCGTGGTTATGGGCAGATTTTCTTCATTAAAATAGCACGGCATAATGACCGATAGCTTCATAATATTTTATTTTTAATTCGTACTTGGCGTATAAACTTGTTTGGTAAATGTTTTGAACAAAAATCACTCAAAATCAAGGCTGTGGGCTGTATATCCCCACAGTCGCTTGTCAGGACACAAACAACCGCAAACGCATATTTAATGGGGTTTCTTGCCTCAAAGTATTTTAAAAAAGTTATTTGACCAACAAAATCGGATTTATTTTTTCAAAAAATAAAGTCTGACCAAAGAAAGAGGCTGACGCACACCGTTTTCCTCTGATTTCCTGCCTTGTTTTTTTTCATTGGGGTAGAATTTTTGGACATAAACGCACAAATTTATGTTTTTTAAAACTGATTATCAAGCAATTAACCTTTAATTCTGTCGAACATTTGATGCCCCAAAAACGTGTTTTTGGTCTGTTCTTACCGCCTATTTCCCGTTCATCACATCGGTTATTTTTTCTAAAAATTGAGGTGCATTTTTGTCATTATCAACTCAAAAATAAGATAAAAATGACCTCAAAATTTAATCGCATTTTCTTTTTGTGCTGGATTTTTTCTGGCGCAATATTCGCCCAAGTTTACCAAGAATCCAAGTCGCAACATCGTTTTGCACAATCTTACGTGGGCTTCAATACGCAATTTATTCCCGCACAAGGCGGTGCTATTTTGGGCTTACAGCCGACCTCAATTCCGGCTTCGATTTCGCCTCGTCTGACGTTGGGTGGGCTGCATTTTTTCGGAAAATTGGATTTTAATATGAATCTGGCATTTGGAACTTTCATGGCGGAACAGCCTGAAAATCAAGACCAAATCTATTTCAGAAATGGCGGAGATTTGAGTGCAAGATATTATCCGTGGCGCATGGAATTTGGAAAATTACGCCCTTACGTTGGGGCTTCGTTCAATGTGATGGGCTTGAATTTAGACCGTCCGTTGCTCGGAAATCGTTCGGATGCTTTCGTAAATATGTC
This sequence comes from uncultured Cytophagales bacterium, assembly GCA_964577275.1. Classification (GTDB taxonomy): domain Bacteria; phylum Bacteroidota; class Bacteroidia; order Cytophagales; family Thermoflexibacteraceae; genus UBA2561. Next base: position 6,054 of record CAZNYR010000091.1, read on the forward strand.
CTTGATTGGCGGTTTTTCTTTCGGGCTAAAAAACTGGCAACTCAATGCCGAAATGATGTTTTTGCCACAAACGAAGCAGAATTTTTATGTCAATCGTTCGGAAAATTACGATTTTGAATTGCCACAAACCTATTTTTCAATGAGTTTGGTGCGTTATTTTGATTTTACGATGCGGGAAGAAAAACCCATGAAATCGGGCAAAACTGCCGAATTGGAAACCAAATTAAAGGCAGAAAAAAAATTGAATAGCTTTTCGATTGGCGTGGGATTGAGTAGCGCTTTTTTTCTGCAATCTCCTGAATATCAAAGTAATATGAGATTTTCAGTTCCCAAACATCGGGGCGTAATTTATTGGGATTTGGGCGTAGGATATTTGTTTACACAGGCAAAATTTCATCTCGGCATAAGTTACCGAGATTATACTTCGGGTACGGAAAGTTTTGGCTTGGAGCATCTGATTCGGCGGCGAGCGATTGCGCTGGAGGGCTACAAATTTTTCTGGAATTATAAGGGGTTTGTGCCGTTTTTGGGCGTGAGTGTCAGCCGTGAAAATTGGGCAACTGCCGAATTTGAAGGTAACGTACAAACACTCGACACGGAACACACCCGAAAAATAGATACAGGCATAATTTTTGGCTGGGATATTTTGCCTTCGCCCTTGGAAACGTGGGTGTTACGAACCAATTTACGGTATTATCCTTTTCAAAAAATAACGAATTTGGAAGGCAATTCTTCACGCATTGACCAATTTGAATTTAATTTCATTCAGTTAGTTATTTATCCAAATCGAATGTTCAATATCGGCAAAGCCAAACGCAAAATGGGATTTTATAAATCATAACAATAAACATAATTATTTGAAAATCAGTTATTTACTAAAGTTTTAAAACTTGGTAAGTAATTGATTTTTTGCATGAATTTATGACAATTTTAGTATTTTCAGCAATTACACGCACCAAATTTACTCAATGATTATTTTTTGAGCATTCTCCCCCCCAAAAAAAAACGAGAATCCAATCAAAGCGATATTTCCAAAAACCCATCCTCAATTCGGTAGGCGCACTAAAAAAATGGAAATTTTTGCTACTTTATGAACGCAAAATTAAATATCTTGCTTTTGGGATAAAGCCAAATCATTCGGATAGAATTTTGTTTATTTTTATGAACTGGTTTTAAACCAATTCTACATAAATAACGATTTGTAATGAGAATTTTGGTCTTGTTTATTTTTGGTAATTTATGGTTTTGTAGTGCGGAGGTTTTTGGACAATTACCCAAAACTATCGTACTCACGCCCGAACAGCCCGTTTTTGAGGATTCACGAAAGCTATTTTTTTTGGAAGATTCTTTGGCAATGTACTCATTTTCAGCTATTCAGCAAGGCAAATACGATGCGTATTTTCGGCAAGGAAACGCCAAAACTACGACATTCCACATTCCACACTCGGCAGTTTGGGGGCGATTCAAATTTCAAAATAGAACGGGACAAAGCGTCATTTTAGAACTCAACGAACCGACTCTGGACAGCGTGCGTTTTTATGCCGTTTATCCTGACCGAACAGAGGAGATTCGGACGGGCGACCACCTCAAATACGATACCAGAAGCCTGAAAGTCAATACGTTTCAATTTTTATTGCCTGCTCAAGCCACCGAATTTTATTTTCGAGTTTTTTTGTCAAATCCTACGCAACTGCCCATAAAAATAGCCACTGCCGAATATTTTATCCAAAATAATCACCGCAAAGACCTTTTTCAGGGCTTTTTTATTGGGAGTGCCACCATTATTCTGATTTATCATCTTTTTGTATTTTGGAGTACACGCCTCAAACTCTATTGGATTTATTCGCTTTATTTGTTGGGAAGCACCATCGGATTAGCACAGCTCAATAATTATAATTTTGAATTTTTGTGGGCTTCCGTACCCCAAATCAATCATTACAATGGCGTAATTTATGCGCTTAGTATGATTCCCACACCGATATTCAGTATATATTTTCTGAACATCAAACAAAATTCACGTTCTATGTATCTGATTTTCATAGGGTTTGTGATTTGGTCATGCCTCACGATTTTGGTAGGGCTGTCAGGATTTGATGTCCAGACCCTGAATCTGAATAATCTCAACATATTGGTATCAAGTTTTTATAGCCTTGCAGTCGGCATCATTTTGGCAGTTCGGGGTGTGCGAGAAGCCAAATTTTATCTTTTGGCACGCACCATGATTATTTTAGGTATTGTACTTGCGGTGGTTAAAAGTTATGGATATTTACCAAATCAATTATTTTTTAATAACATCCTACAAATCAGTATGTTAATGGAAATGTTATTTATGGCTTTTGCCGTTTCTGACAAGATTAACACGCTCCGAAAAGACAAAGACCAAGCCCAACAAGAAGCCCTTGCCTCTTCCAAAGAAAATACCCGATTGATTGAGGCGCAAAATGAAATGTTAGAGCATAAAGTTACCGAACGCACGCTCGAAATTCAATCCCAAAACGAAGAATTACAACAGCAAACCGAAGAGATTTTGGCACAAAAAGAGTTTATCGAAAGCCAACACGCCCAACTTTCCGATTTGCACCAAAGCGTAACGAGCAGTATTCGTTATGCCGAAACTATCCAGCACGCCATGTTGCCTGCCACCGACAAATTGGAAGCGAATTTTGACCAAGTTTTTATCCTTTATAAACCCAAGGATGTCGTTAGTGGCGATTTTTATTATTTTACGGAATCCAAAAAACGAAAATTTATTGCGGTTTCTGATTGCACGGGACATGGCGTTCCTGGCGCATTTATGTCTATGTTGGGCGTTTCCTTATTGCACCAAATTATTGGGCAAGAAAAAATACATCAGCCCGATGAGATTCTGGATACATTACATCTCAAAATTGAGGAAGTCTTGCGCCAACAACAAAGCGATAACCGTGATGGCATGGATATTGGCATTTGCGTCATCGAAGATGCGGGCAGTTTGAAGTACAGCAGTGCCAAACGACCTTTTTATTATTTCACTGAAAATGAAGAATTTATAACCATTTTGGGTAGCCGAAGAAGTGTCGGTGGGAGAATGTTACGGAACAAACCTTTTCATGTTTTTGAAAAAAAATACCAAAAAGGAGATATTTTTTACATGACTACTGATGGATACATTGACCAATGCAATGAGAAACGCCAAAATTACGGCAGTATTCGCCTCGAAAATGACTTCAAAAATATGGTCAATTTGCCTTTGCACGAGCAGAAAATACGACTTGACAAAAATCTGACTGAATTTCAGGCGACTGCCAAACAGCGCGATGACATCACAATTTTAGGATTGAAATTCTAATAAATAAATAGTTTAATCATATAAAATAGCTTAGTCAATGACTGTTTTTTGGCGTTTTTTGAGGAGTCTTTGCGTATTTAGAATGACCGAAAAAGACGTATAACCGCCCGCAATATTCCGAATGGAACGAGCCAGAGCAATTTCGGTATTTTTGACTTTGAGCATTCCCCCAAACGAAAATCCGACCAAAGCAGGACGAGTTTCCAAGATGAGTTCTCGGCGAGTCAGGAAATTATAGCCCAATCGTAAGTTAAATTTGGGATGAAACATCAATTCGCCCGCCAAAACAAAATGCCGTGAAAATTTATTCATACGGCTGATTGGCTCTTGGATAGGATTGCCGAAAGCATCTAAGGTGGCTTGTTGATTTGGGTTCTGAAAACTCATATCGCCTCGCTGAATTTGGTGCGCCGTAACCGATAATCGCAAGGGCATTCTGTCGAATTTATACGTAAAGCCTGCCTGCACATCGAGTGGCATCGAAAACGAGGCATTGGGCGTATAATTTGAAAAACCAAATCCTAAGTTTCTGATAACCAATCCGATACGTAATTCTTTTTGGGGATGTACGAATGCGCCCCCCATATCGACAAATATCCCACCCGCCGAATAATCGCCCAAATTTGAGCCAACAATTTTCAGATTTGCGCCCGCCCGAAACGGCTTAAAATCATAGGAATAAGAGGCGGTCAGTGCAAAATCTGAAGCGGAAAAATTGCCCGTTGAATTGCCCGAAATGTCGTATCCCTCAAAATTTCCGTAGGTCAAATATTGGATTCCGAATCCTAATTTGCCGCCCCATTTTTGTCCGTACAAAAAGGCGAAAGATGTATTTGAAATCCCAGCATAAAAGGGCGAAATATTGATGCTCAAATGCCGTTCGGCGGTCGAATCTATCAGGGCAGGGTTTGAAAAAATCGAATTGACATCCGAAGGGTCGGCACTCACATTTACGCCACCCAAAGCTGTTTGGCGCGCATCGGCAGGGAAATTCAAAAATGAAAATGAATCCTGTCCGCCAATTTGTGCGATTAAGATATTTGGCAAAATTACAAAAAATAGGAAAGAGAGGTAAGGCTTCAAATTTTTTGAGTTTTTTGTTAAAATCAATCAAAAATCATATTTTTTCATGTGCGTCATAAAAAAGATGCAGAAACTTGCCAAGTTTTAAAAACATGGCAAGTTTTTAAAAACGATGTATGAAATTTACAGATGAATGACCTCATCGTAGGCAGCTGCCGTAGCTTCCATAACTGCCTCAGACATAGTCGGATGTGGATGTATCGTTTTCAAAATTTCGTGTCCTGTGGTTTCTAATTTTCGAGCCGCCACCACTTCGGCAATCATTTCGGTTACGTTTGCGCCAACCATGTGTGCGCCCAACCATTCGCCATATTTGGCATCAAAAATTACTTTGACAAATCCATCGGATGCGCCTGCGGCTTTGGCTTTTCCGGAGGCGGAGAACGGAAATTTGCCCACTTTGATTTCGTAACCAGCTTCTTTGGCTTGCTCTTCGGTATAGCCTACGGAGGCAATTTCGGGGGAGCAATACGTACAACCGGGAATATTTTTATAGTCGATAGGGTCTGGATTTAAGCCTGCAATTTTTTCGACACACGTAATTCCTTCTGCCGAAGCCACGTGCGCCAACGCAGGTCCATGCACAATATCGCCGATGGCATAAATCCCCGAAATGTTGGTGGTATAATAATCATCGACCAGTATTTTGCCTTTATCATGGGCTATGCCCAGCTCTTCCAGTCCAATGCCTTCGAGGTTTGTGGCAATGCCTACGGCAGATAGAACTATCTCACAATCAATTACTTCCGTGCCTTTTTTGGTTTTTACGGTTACTTGACAGCCTTCGCCCGAAGTATCCACCGCCTCAACCGCCGAATTGGTCATGATTTTGATACCCGACTTTTTGAAGGTGCGTTCTAATTGTTTGGAAACATCCGCATCTTCGTTGGGGACAATGCGTGGCAAATATTCGACAATCGTAACTTGTGTGCCGATGGCGTTATAAAAATAGGCAAATTCAACGCCAATCGCTCCAGAACCCATCACCACGATAGATTTGGGCTGTTTGGGCAGGGTCATGGCTTTGCGATAACCGATAATTTTTTGGTGATCAATCTTGACGTTGGGCAGTTCTCTGGCTCTGCCGCCTGTGGCAAGAATGATATGGTCAGCGGGATAAATTTTGACATTGCCCTGGGCATCCGTTACTTCTACTTTTTTGCCAGCGACTAATTTGCCGAAACCTATTAATTTATCAATTTTATTTTTTTTGAGCAAAAACTCCACGCCTTTGCTCATGCCGCCCGCAACTTCTCGGCTTCGTTGAATCATGCCCTCGAAATCTACGGCGGCATCGCCAACCTGAATGCCATAAGAACTGGCGTGCTGGATATATTCAAAAACCTGTGCGCTTTTTAGCAGAGCTTTGGTCGGGATACAGCCCCAGTTCAAACAAATCCCGCCTATTTCGGCTTTCTCGACCAATCCGACCTTGAACCCTAATTGTGAAGCCCGAATTGCAGCCACATAACCGCCCGGACCACTTCCGATAACGAGAATATCATATTTTTGTGCTGACATATTTTGACGAAAATCTAAGTTAATTATTTCTCTTTTTACAATCCGTGCAAAGTTAAAAGATAAGCCGAAAGTACACTTATATCAGCTCAATTATTTTGTGAAAATCCAACGCTATTGGCGGTGTCCTCATAGCCGACTAAAAATAAAGTAAATTTCTAATTTAGATTTTTCAAAAATGTCTGTAATCGGTCGGCATTACTCCGAGAAACGGGAATCGTATTTTCTGTCCCTCGTAATTGCAACGTAAAATTTCGAGCATTTCCCATGACCTGAACAATCGCCCTGCCGTTCACAACATAACTTTTGTGGCAATGCAAAAAATCGCTTTCGGGTAATGCTTCAAAAAGTGTTTTGAGTCGATTCCGAATCAATATTTTTTCTAATTTTTGATTTTTTTCAAAATATACTTCAATGTAATTTCCATCCGATTTTAAGTAAATTAATTCCTCAGGACGAAGTTGGATTTCGACCTTGCCGTTTTCGGATTCTAATATAATATTTTTGGCAACAGAATGGTTATTTTGTTTCTTAATAGCTTGATTTTGAGATAATTGTAATGCCAAAAGCGCATTAAACTGTGTGGCTCTTATGAATTGCTTTTTTTGGAGCTGATACTGTTCCAACAAAATCAAAATTGTTACGGGAATAAGTCCCATCCCAAAAACGCCTGCAATTCCTTTGGATAACAAAGTCCAAAAATTATTTTCCGAAAATAAAACCTTGATAACCAAGGTATTGGTCATTGCAATCGCCAACAAAATCAACGCATGAAGTATTAATTCTTTGCCCAACGTCCATTCTTCCGCTTCCATGATTTTGGGCATACTTTTTTTGAGTAAGAAAACAACCAAAAAAGAAGTTATTCCGCTCACAATACCAAATAAAAGCGAATATCCTACACGTACTTCCCATGCCAAAAGATGAAACCCAAAAGGCATCAAAATAACTAATAATAAACTTACGATACCACTTGGCAAAAGTACCGTCATCCAAGTCAAGGAGGAGGGATGTGGTTGGCTCAAAAATTCGGTCAAAAACTGGCGCATATTCAAAAATATCAATTCCAAAAATAATCTCAAACCGCTCATCACGCATGATTCCCGTTCGTACCATTCTACCAAAAATATGGCGTAACTAATTGATTTTGAGATACATTTGTATTATTTCGGAAACATAAAAATGAAAGATGAACGATTTAATTTTAAAGTTACTGATTTTTCACGGTATTTCGGGAGGCGTGGCATTGCTGACGGGAGGCATCGCAATTTTCGCTAAAAAAGGCAAAAAATTACATCGCAAAGCAGGCAAAGTTTATGTTTGGGCAATGACATTGGTTTTTCTGACGGGTATTTTTATTGCAGGTTATCGAGAAAATCGCTTTTTGTTTTGTATCGCTTTTCTGAGTTATTATAGTGTTTTTGCAGGTATTAGAATACTGAAAATCAAACAATTACACCGTAATCAATCGCCAAAATGGTATGATTGGACGGCGGGAATTTTGAATGCGCTGGTTAATATTATTTTTCTTGGATTAGGTGTTTATTATTTATTTGTGTCTGATAATCAGGCTGCTGCGGGACTTTCCATCTTTTTTGGCTTGGGCGGTTTGGCGATTTCTTACGTCAATCTGAAACCGTTTATCGTTCGCCCCACCGAAAAATTTCATTGGTACAACACACACATCGGCAACATGATGGGCGGTTATATCGCCACTTCGACCGCATTTATTTCTACGATTGCTTCGCGCACCGATTTTATAAATCCGTATTTGGCATTTTTATTACCTTCCTTAATCGGTGTGCCGTTGCTGATATATTGGCAAAATCGCTACACAAAACAAACCTTAAAAAAAATATAACCTATTGATTATCAAATTATTAAAAATGAAACTAATTATCAAATATTTTTCGTATATCATACTAATTTTTAGTATAAATTGGTTAAGTGCTTGTCAATATACAAAAAACGTAAACCTTCTGTTAGCCAACAGGTTAGCACGAGAAAACTTTACGGATTCTATTCCTTTTGAACTTCGGAAAGGAATTATTGTGGTGCGTGCCAAAATCAATGGCGATTCGGTCTGGCGAGAATTTATTTTTGATACCGGAGCATTCAATTCTAAAATCGAAAAACGCCAAGCCCAAGAGCTTCAACTCCCAACCAAAGCCCATAAAACGAACAGCGATACGCATGGTAATCAGCGAGTTATCGAAGTTACGCAAATCCGAAAATTGCGTTTAGGAAACACGGATTTTGAGAATATCAGCGCAGGAAAAGTCGAATATAATAGTCTTTCGGCGAGTCCATGTTTGGCAAAAGCGGGAATTATTGGTGCAAATTTGATTCAGTTGGCGAATTGGAAAATTGATTTTCAAGAAAAGTATATCTATTTTTCGGATAAACCTCTGGAAATCAATTTATTAAAACAAAAATATACCTTTGATTTCCAAACGCCAGTACTTTCGGGAAAACCTATTTTTGCCATTCGGTTAGATAATAAAATTATTCAAAATATGGTTTTTGATACAGGCTCGAACAGCGGATTCGTCTTGCCGCATGAAACATATGTTTATTTTCCTAAAAAAGTTAAAAAATTAGTATTTGACCAATCTATTACGGGAATTTATGGTACAAAAATAGATACCCTCATTTACCAGAATCGTATTTGGGATGATATTAAAATCGAAGTTCCTGTGGTATTTTCCAAAAATGGAAAAGGACTTTTAGGCACGGAAATTTTAAGATTTTTTGATGTCTTTTTAGATTACGAAGCGAAACAAATTCATTTGCAGGCAAATTCGGAAAAAAATATTCAAATCCCTGAAAATCTGAATTTTATTCCTAAAATAATGAATGATTCGCTTTGGGTAGTTGCCCGCACTTCGCCCGAATATTCCTTCAAATTAGGTGATACATTACGAACAATAAATGGCAAAAAACCAAATGATTTATTTTCGGATTATTGCGATTATTTGATGAATATCCGTCATATTTTGGGACAGGATAGCATTTGGGTTGAAACTTTTACAGGACATAAAATCAGAATAAAAATCTAATTTTAGTACATATTATAGGTAGTATCTTTTTTAATCAAAAAAATCAATGCAAAAAGCAAATTTTTTCATCTTGTGGTTTATTTCATGTATTTTTGTCTTACCAATTTCGGCACAAGACCCTAAGAATCAACAACTTTCGGATTTTATTCAGCGTGTTCTGAAAACGATTCCGATTGTGCCTGCGGTCAGTATTTCGGTTACGAATGACTCGCAAACCCTTTACGCTCAAGGTTTTGGCATGGCAGACCGAGAGGAAAATATCAAAGCCGATGCACAAACCAATTTTTATATTGCCTCGACAACCAAAGCGTTTTCGGGCTTATTAGCCGTGATTTTGGCGGAGGAAGGCAAGTTAAATTTGGATGCACAAATCACTGATTATAAGCCTTTTAAGGATTTTAAAACGCAAGATATTTTCAAAAATATTACCGTGCGAGATTTGCTTTCGCATCAGTCGGGCATCGAAAACGAATATCTTTCGCTAAAACTCGCATATTCAGGCGATTACACGTTGGAAAATATTTTGTCGCTTGTCGAAAACGAAACCGTCCGCAATGAAGCGGGTAAAGCATTTGAATACACTAATTTTGGGTATTATTTATTAAGTTTTATTATTGAATCGGAGTTTGGTACAAATTGGAAAGATTTGATGGCGGAAAAAATCTTTTCACCTCTAAAAATGCAAAATACAAGTGCTTATCTAACTAAGGCTCAAGAAGTTACATTTGCCAAGCCATATTTGGGTGTTTTTCCTGAAAAACTCAAAAAATCTTACGTCCAAAAAACCAACAAAACCACACACGCCGCAGGAGGATTATTTACAAATGCTGAAGATATTGCTCGATTTCTGCGCTTTTATTTACAAAATGGAAAGTTGGATGGCACACAAATTTATGCCGAATCTTTGGTCAAAAAATCATATCAAAAACAAGTTTCTGCCGACCACAAATATGTCAAAATTTTTGACGGAAAAGGCTATGCTTTGGGCTGGCGAACAGGACAATTCAATGATAATCAGGTAGTTTATCATTTTGGCGGTTATTCTGGTTTTTATGCTCATGTTTCATTTTTGCCCGAAAAAAAATTAGGCGTTTCAGTTTTGGCAAATCATGGTTTGGCACAACCAGTAGCAGATTTGATTGCGGCGTATGCGTATGATTTACATTTGGGTAAGACTAAAAATTTGAAAAAACATGAGCGATTTTTACGTAAAAAACTACCCAAAATATTACATCGAGAGCAACAAGATTGGCAAGAATTTCAGGCAAAAATCGCAGGAAGAACATGGCAAATGTCGCTTCCTTTTGAAAAATATGCGGGCAAATTTCATCACGAAAAAGTCGGAACGGTTGAAATTATTGCTGAAAATGAATCACTTACGTTCCATTATGGGCAACTCAAAACGGTGGCTACGCCTTTTCCTACGGCTGACTGCGTGCGGATTGAACTTGTCCCTAATTCGGGGATTGTGGCTTGTTTTAATATTGAAAATCAGGAAGTTAGGAGCGTTTATATGTCGGGCGAAACATTTGTAAAAGTGAACTAAAAATGATACTCATGGATTTTGTAAGCCCAAATTCTCCAAGCATTTTTAGGCACAAATCTTAATTTGTGCCTGTTCATTTTTTTATGCCTTATTTTATGCCTTCGACAAGACCAAATCAATTTGGCGTTTTTCTAAATCGGTATTTTTGATATTGACCTTGACAGGGTCGCCCAATAAGAAAGAACGCTTAGAATCTTTGCCTACGATTTTAAAATTTTTGGGGTCTAATTCGTAGTAATCATCCTGTAAATCAGCAAGTCTG
>CAZNYR010000092.1:0-16810 GCA_964577275.1 uncultured Cytophagales bacterium
AACAAATTACACTCCAATCAAATGATAAACTAAATTTGAATCATTACGTATTTTTATAGCTAAGTCTTTGATTTTTGTCCGAAAGTCCGATTAATCCAACGTGGAATAATAAAAATCCCGATGATGAGATAGCCATAATACGTAATTAATCGCCACAAAATGCCGACAATGGTTTCAAAGCCTCCGTTGAAAAATTCACGGAAAAAGATTTCAAAAGATAATTCGGCACTGCCCGCACTGCCCGGCGTAGGCGATAATAACATCACAATCCACATAATAATTTGGCGTGCAAAAATCGTGAGATGCTCGAAAGAATTAACTTCGCTAAAAGCCGCAATCAGGCAGTTAAGCATCAAATATCTGGCACTCCAAATAAAAATAGTAGCGATACCCGCCTTCAGCCAGTAATTCCAGCCGTGTCCCCGTAATATTTTGGAGGCTAAGATGGTTTCATCGCCACTGCGCTCGGCGGCATCACGCCAACTTTTGGGAAAGCCCAAAAACGTAACCCAAATCAAAAAACGAGTCAGCGAACGCATCCTGAAAAGTTGTCCAATCGACACAATGGGATAACGCCATTTTTTCGGAAAACGAATCGAAGTGGCAACTACTGCCCCCGTTACCAAAAATTTTTTGAATGCCGCAGGGCGAATAAATAGCCCAAAAGCCATCAGCAACGTATAAAAACCAATCAAGCCCACACTGATATTAAAAATCTCTTGTAAAGGCAAGGGATACCCAAAAATGACAAAACTTTCATTGCTGGGAAATAACTGAATATCAAGCACAAAAATCACAAAAAAGGATGCCAAGACAAAAAACAAATTATCCAACACAGCCGTCAGCATCACATACGCCAAAGACCGCCCAAATCCGATGCCCTCTCGTGCAATGATAAATACGACCACCGCCGTGCCACCCACCACCGAAGGCGTAATGGCAGAGGCAAATTCCCAGAGTAAAATCACGTAAAGTCCTGAAGTCCAGTTCAGTTGCTTGCCTGTCAGATGCCGAATCCGATAGACATACCCGCCATCCCGAATAATCAGCACCATGATTGCCAAAAAGAGCCATTCCAGTCGTGCCTGCCCCAGATTGCTCAATACGGTTTCCAGACTAATGCTGTCGTTCTGAAAAATCATATAAACCATTGCACCCAGCCCAATGACAATCGGAATCAAAATTTTTCGTGTGTCTAATGACTTGAGTGCCTTGGTTTTATCCATGTGGTCAATGGTTTCGACTTGCTTATTTGTATCTTTGTTCATGCTTGATTTAACTAATTCTTTCTGCTATTTTTTGTCTGCTATTTTTTGATTTTTGCGCCATGCCAATCCCTCTGATTTGGCATATTTTTTTGGTGGCTTTAACACTTTGGTTTGGATTTTGCCGATTAAAAAAATGAAACCGCTTTGCTCAAAAATTCTTTGGCAATCGTCAGGAAATTTATTGGGCTTTTGCTCCAAATTAAGAACAAATGCTCCATGCTTAGACATGGTTAATATTTTGATAAATCAATAACTAAAATATTGTATATCAAAGTTTTATGATGGATTTGTTCTTTGAATATTAAAATCACGAATCAAAATGCGCTCAAAAATACTAAATAATCGGAAAGGGCGTGTTTGAAAAACCTAAAAAGCGTGTGGCATCGCTCTAAAACCCAAAATTGTAATGTACAATTTACGTCTGATTTATATATTTTGCCTTTGCATGGGCTGGTCTTGGTCGATTCAGGCGCAGGATGCACACGCCCTGACGGCAAAAAAAATCTTTTCGCTTAGTTCGCTCAAAGAGGAATTTAATGAACTCAACGATTATCTTGAGGTCATTGAGGATAGCACCAATTCTTTGACCATCGAACAGATTGCTTCTCAAGAGTTTACCTCCAGATTTGTCCCGTATCGACAGCTCGTGCAAAGCGATAACAAGCAACTCAAATCCCTGAATCCCGAAAGTGCTTATTGGGGCAAAATCAGCATCAAAAATAGCGTACAAATTGACAAAGAATGGATTTTGTTTCTGGGTGTGGCGAATTTTGCCGAAGCCTATTTTCCCGTCAAGAATGGCGGTTGGTTTATGCAAGAAAGTGGGCGATTAGTGCCTGCCTCCGAAAAAGTAATTAATTTGGGGCGAGATTGTGTTATTCCATTAACTATTTCGCAACTTGACGAACCCATCACCATTTATATTCGCCTCAAAAGTATTGACCATCGTGCGCCATTTTTCCAGGTGCATTTGCAAACTCGCCGAAAATGGGATGCCGATTTTTTGGAACGAAACCTTTTTCAAGGCATCTTTCAGGGCATTTTGTGGATTTTGATTTTTTATCATTTAGCCACCTATTTGATGGTGCGAGATAGCCCTTATTTGTATTATTTTGCGTATATGCTGGTGGCTTCCTTGTATTATCTTTCGGTCAATGGATTCCTGACCGAAACCATCTGGCAGGAATATCCCGTAGCCAACGAATATACTTGGATTACAACCAATTACAGTATTATTCCCTTCTATTTTCAGTTTATGCGGACGTTCTTTAATCTCAAAAAAACCATGCCGCGTTGGGATAGTATTTTATACGCATGGCTGATATTTAAAATTTGTATTTTGTTGATTTTTCTGACCATTGTCGTAACGACCTTCAATATCGGAACGCCCAACCTGATTGCAACGACCATCAATATTTTTGACCCGATAATTTCGTTGGTTTTTATTGGTAGTCTATTGTATGAGTCATTCCGACAGCGCACAAAATTGGGAGCTGCGCTTTATGTCGTGATTGGCGCATCAATTCTCAATGGCTTTATGATTTATAATTATTTGGATGTCGTCTTGCATTATAGCGCAAAAAATGATACCAGCGTAATTCAGATAGGCATTTGTTTTGAAATTCTGTTTTTTGCCATTGGGTTGGGCTATCGTGAAAAGGAAAAAGAACGTGAAAAACAAAATTATCAACTCCAATTAATTGAGCAATTACGTGAAAATGAGCGACTTAAAAACGAAGCCAATCGGATTTTAGAATACAAAGTCAAAGAACGAACCGCCGAAATTGCCAAGAAAAACATTTTGCTCGAACACCAAAAAGAAGAAATTGCCGCCTCAAACGAAATGCTGCATAATCAAAAAAATGCGCTCCTGAACAAAAATCGAGAACTCGAAGAGCAACAAGAGGAAATCCTCTCGCAACGAGATTATATCGAATACAAGAATCAGGAACTCAAAGGTAAAAATCGCAAAATTACGGATAGTATTCGGTATGCCCGAACGATTCAGCAAGCCGTTTTACCGACCGAAGACCGCATCCAAGAATTGTTGCATGATTATTTTGTGATTTTCAGACCCAAAGACATCGTTTCGGGTGATTTTTATTGGATTCTAAACGCCAAAGAGTACATCTTCATTGCCGTAGCCGATTGCACAGGGCATGGCGTTCCCGGTGCATTTATGTCCTTGATTTCCAATACTTTATTGAGTGAAACTGTCCGCGTCAATCAGATTTATGAACCGCACCAAATTTTAGAAATCTTACATCAGAAAGTAGTCGTGGCTTTGCGTCAAGAAGAAAAAGCCAACCGAGATGGCATGGATATTTCGATTTGTCGATTACAATATACTGACCGAAAATATACACGCATTGATTTTGCGGGTGCAAAACGTCCTATTTTCCATACGTTTGAAGATGCGCCTGATATTCAGGAAGTGAAGGGCGATAATAAATCCGTTGGCGGGGTGCGCCGCAAACCAAAACCGCCTTTTACCCAAAAGTCTATTTTGCTCAAAAAAGGTGAAATATTATATCTCACAACCGATGGTTTGGTCGATCAACACGCTCCTAATTCGGACAAATTTGGGACGTTGCGCCTCAAGGAAGTGCTTTCAAAACATAAAAATTTGTCCTTGCCAGAGCAGAAAAAAATTTATACTGCCATTCTGGATGAGCATCAACAAACTAACGAACAACGCGATGACATCACGATTATGGGGATTCGACTTTAAGTAATTGAAAATCAATAATTTATATGAAATTTAGTGCGCTATGCCAATTTTTTGAAAACTTGTCGGCTATTTTCGGATAATATGTCGGGGTCTGGTTGCAGATTTTGTAGGATTTCGACCAGACAATTCATCTTGCCTTCGGGCGTAGCAAATTTATTTACTAAGGCTATTTTTTGTTGATTGACCAGACAATACCCCGCCTTAAAACTTCCTTTTTCGTAGCGCAATTCATAGCCAATTTCATCAAAAATGGCTTCTAATTTTTTCAGATTATTTTTTGTGTATTTCATCTTTTGGTGGACGGATTATCTAAAAATCGACCCGCAAAAGTCGTCAAAATAATTCGATAATTCCATCCACAAGCAATTAAAATATTAGGCATATTCAGGCACCAAAACCCCTTGGGTCGTCAGTGGAAGTGGTTGCCATTCATGATCCAAAAAAGCATATAACTCTCTGAATCCCAGTGTATAAAGCATTTCGCACATGGGCGCAAATCCTTCCATAATTTCGCGCGGATGGTGTGCATCCGAATTGAGCATAATCGGAATATTCATGTAATGCATTCGCTTCAAAATCCAATGGCTGGGATATGGCTCTACGTGCAATTTTTTATAAACGCCTCGTGTATTAATTTCGACAATTACCTCCGAATCGGCGATGGCTTCAAGGGTTCTAAATACTTCTCTTTTATAAAAAAACGATGATTCTTGGTAAAATTTGGAGCAAGGATTTTGTATTTTGATTTTATCCAAATGTCCCAATACATCGGGTTTGGCATCGGCTAACATCTGGCGCGTCAGTTCAAAATATCGTTTGATGACCTGCTGAATATTGCCCTCAAAAATTTGATGTAATCCATCCTTAAAAATACGGTGCGTGCCGTCAATTTCCCACGGGCGACCATCCTCAAAGGCATCCACAAAATGAATCGAACCAATGATATAATCTAAGTCCAAATTTTGGATAAAATCACTTTTGGGCGTAATCCGATTCGGAATAAAATCGACTTCCATGCCACAACTTATCTGAAGTTGCGTATCATATTTTAACCTCAATAAGCGAATATCATTCAGATAATTTTCGACTTGGTCGCCTCGCATACTCCACTCATTATCAAAGGGTAAGGGCGCATGAGAAGAGAACCCCAAGGCAGCAAATTCCTGCTCGATGGCTTCCAAAACATAGGCTTCGGGGGCATATTTGCCATCGCAATAATGGCAATGTGTGTGGTAATTCATCATGATATATTTTGCATTTGGTGCGCCTAAATATCAAGTAAAAAAACAGCCTAAAATCCAGATTTACAAACCCTGCGGTTGTATTTCATCATAAATTCATTTGGGAGTAAAACCCAGCCCCAAAATCGGGTATCAAATGAATTGAAGTTTACGAAAAATCAAATTTTAGTCCTTGAGAACCGTAAATTCGACCCGTCTATTTTTTGGATTTTTGGACGAAAAAAGTGGTTTTTGCAAGCCGTATGCTTTGGTCTTAATGCGTTCAGTATCAATATTTTGTGCGACCAAATAATTTTTTACCGAATGTACTCGTTTGTCCGAAAGTTTCAACATTTTCGTTGCATTTCCGCCCAAATCGGTATGCCCTTCGATTTGAATGACCACAGTCGGGTTTTCGGTCAAGATTTTCGCAATTCGATTCAATTCGGGGAACGATTCAGGCGTTAAATCAGCTTTATTTTGCTCAAAGAAAATATTATTCAATCGCACCAACTGCCCAACTTGAATGGGAGTCAGAAATAAATCTTGTTGTATCTCAAGATAAGCGGATGAATCTACCAAGTTAAGATGTTCATTAACAGATAGATAGCCTTTGGCATTTGCCCAAAAACCATAATTTTGGTGCAAGGGCAGGACGATTTTGTAATCGCCTGTTTTGGGGTCTGAAACTGCCGTCCCGACTTCTTTTCCATCGGGCAAAATTTCATAACTGATTTGAGCCGAAATCGGTTGTTTGGTGTTCTGATTCAGGACTTTACCATAAACCAAGACCACAGGTTCGGGCTTGACGGGCTGGGGTAATTTTGCCCGAAAAATATCGGCACTTTTGCTGGTCGAATTTTCGTAAGACACAAAATAGGCGTATTCGCCCGCCGCATCAATCGAGTAGGAGGCATCCCACTCCGAAGAATTAAATTCCAAGCCCAAGTTCAGGGGTTCAGTCCAATTTGTCCATGAATCATCCAAACGCCGTGTAACGAACATATCGGCATCTCCATAGCCACTAAATCCGTTGGATGAGAAATAAAGCGTTTTGTCATCAGCCGCCAAAAAGGGGGTCATTTCGGAGCCTGCCGAATTGATTTGTGTGCCTAAATGCTTGGGGCGTGTCCAATTTCCATCCTCTTTCAGGAAAGAAACATACAAATCGCGGTCGCCTTGCGTATCGTGTCGTTGAATCGCCAACAGCAATGTTTTTTGGTTGTGCGCCAAATAAAATTCGCCAAAACGATTCAGATTATAATAATCGTCAATCTTGACTTCTTGCGGAAAACTCCAGATTTTTTCGCCGTTTTTTTCGATTTGTCGAGAAATGGAAAGCCCTGCCACACAGGTATTTCTGACGTATTTATTGCCCAACAAAAGCGTATTGCCGTCAGGCGAAACCGAACAGACGTAATTATGACTATCATTATTGAGGGGCGGTTTCATGTGAATTGGTGGGACAAATTGTCCATTTTCTTGCCTATCGGCATACCAAATGTCGTCATTGTGTTTTTTGGAACTATCCGCTCCGATATTTTCGGGATGATTTTTGCGGTCAAAGTACAGCCGTCTGCCATCGGGCGAAATGACGGGCATAATCTCTTCGTAAGGCGTATTAATGGTACTGCCCAAATTTTCGATATAAACCGTTGAAATTGAGTCATTTGGATTGTTTGGAACAAGGTTAATTTGGGCTTCAATCGGATGAATTTCGGACGAAATCCCAATGGCATCAATGCACGTAAGTCCATAACGGTCAGAGCCATCCATTTCAATTTTGACCGAATAGACCTTAAATGAAGTCAATTCCTGCAAAAATATTCGTAACATTCCGCCTTGTGTTCGGGGCGTAATGGGGGAGGTTTCATAAATCAAATAAGACCGATTTTTTTTGTCCGAAATCCATAGTTTCGTAATCGCTCCGCCAAAGAAATTTTGGGCAATCGCCACCTGCCGAATTTTGAGGGGATTTTCAAAAGCCACCGTGATAGTTGCCTGATAATCAGTCTTATCTGGCACCCAGCCACAAGGATGTAAGATACCAATTTGGGGTAAAATATTGGGTTTGCCCAGCACTTGGTTTGCCCGATATTGATGCCTTGAAAGCTCCACCGAAGCCTCCGAAGAAACATTCAAAACTTGGCTTGCCCACTGAACTTGAGCATTCAAAAAATGATTTCCAAAGAATAACAAAAGACTAAGTATAAATTTTCGCATTGGTAGTTTTTAAAAATAATTCCTGATAATTTTACGGCAACAAAATTACAGATTTGTTAAAACTTTGGAAATTTAGAGAAAGTATATGGTAGGTATCCAATTTTTTTGTATCAGCAAATTTTACTTTATTTCTTGGAGGTAATAAACTTGCATTTCTGCCAAAAGCTGTTTTTCAACGCTTCCGCGCAGCCCTGCCAAGTTTTTAAAACTTGGCAGGGCTAATTTAAACAACCTCTAATAGCGTTGCAAACGATTTTTGATGAGTGCCTCTTCGTCAGGCTCAAGGATTCGGATTTTTGATTTTCCGTTGAGTATCGCCTGATTAAATTCGTCATCATCCGAAAGCATACTTAATTTTTTGTTTTTATAATGAATTAAATACCATTCGCCGTCATCCAATTCGATATAAATACTCAATTCTGCGCCGTTTTTATCGTCCACCAAAATCTCTACGGCACTGTTATTTTTGAGCAACCAATTAAATTCGTCATCAAGCACGTTATGCAATCCGATATTTCCTTTGCCATAAAACGCCTTGTTTTTGTGCGACCATTTGAGCGGTACGTTGGAAAGCAAAATAGACTTTTCAAAATATTTGCCTAAATCGGATTTTCCTTCCTGCCATTTTTCATAAAAACGCTGCCACTCACGCTCTTCGAGTTGATTTGCCACCCGATAGAGTGTGGTATCATGGTTTTTTTTGTAGCGGAATGCTTTTTTGAAATCGCCTTTGTAGAGTTCCATGCGGTCAATCATTTTTTTGAAATCGCTGCGTTTGACCTCTGGCATCTGAATATTAATCATACATTCGAGTTTGGCACTTTCGGTAAATTGACTTTCGGAGAATTTAATATTTCCCTCGCCCGTAACTTTGACGATAAAATCGCCTTTGTCGTCAAAAAACCGAAACTTTCCTTCGGCTTTTGCCTGTCCCAGCCCTCGATTATAGGAAAAATGATTGCCCGGATAATGAGATTGGTCTTTGCCACCATCGCGCGTATTTCGGTGAGCAGCTTCGATAACCACCCAGCCATCACGCAGTTCTCGTTTGCCCTCCGAATTGAAGATACATTCGTCATTTTTGGTTACTAACGGGCTAATTGTGGCGGTGTAACATTTGCGCGAATCTCGCACCAAATAAAGTCCTGTTCCGAGTACTCTTCCGTCCTCGTCTTTTGCGCCCTCTTCGATAATAATTTCTTTGCGTACCGTATCAATCTGCAGCCAATCGACTTTCTTGGGATTGGGTCTGGCATTTGGATTTTCCAATAAGTGCATGAATCCGACAAACATCAGATTGGCACTATCCGCCCAAAGTCTTGCCTTGCCCTTGACCCATTCGCCTTCCTCTCGCATGATATAAAACGAATCCACCACGGTGGCTTCGGCGTGCGTAAATCGCCAAGATGCCAAATCAGGCGTGAGATTTGGTTTTTTGACGTAAGCATGGCGCGTCATGCCGACCGTAAAATCGGAAAAATACAAGGGATGCTGTTCGTTTCCATCGCTATTTTTGTAAATGTAACGCACATTGCCCCGAAACTTCATGCGGGAATGAATCTTGATTTCGCCACTATCCAAGCGGTGTTTTTTGTCCTCTGGAATCGAATCATACAAGACCGCCAATTTTAATTTACAATTTAGGAGCGAATCCATCTCGGCATCTCGCCGAATCAATACCTTGCCACTATCGGGATAAATATACGAATCCACCACCAAAATTGAATCCGCTCCCTGTATGTTAAGTGTCTGTTCATCAATACGATACAAGGCACCACGCGCATTAAAAGCCAGACTATCTTGCGTGGGATGTTTGGAGATAAAACTGGATTTATCTGATGAGGATTTCAAATCTACGGTTTGTTTGTCAAAATACCATTCGGCTTGTTCCAAAGAAGAAGCGTACTGTACGTAAGGAAATTGTAAAGTTTCCTCGCCCGGCTGTTCAGATTGGGCAAACGCCTTACGTTTTTCCATATCATAATTGAGCGAAATATGGTCGGCTTCCAGAAGTGGCTTGCCAGAAGTGCCGATGCCTTTGATGACAAAATGTGCGTCTTTTGCCTGATATTTATATTGCTCAAACCGAAAATCGGACGATTCGGTATAACTCAAGTCATTTTCGACACGTCCTTCGCCTTTCAAGCCAATGGATTTGAGCGAAAGCGATCCCTTGAAGGTGCTGCGCTGGTCGGTTTTTAGGATGTCGCTTTCGATGTGATACATATCAAAAAGCTGGTCAGTCGTGAATAAGCGCATATCATCATTCGGCACGTTCCAAATCATTTTGTATTCGGGCATATTGGCATCTGGAAACGAAATGCCTTCAAATGTCCCTGCCGTGATTACGCCCTGCGAAGTAACGGATTCCTTAGCATTCGTTTCGGGATTTAGGATTTTTTTGGAAGCATCCTTGCCCTTGACCGTTACCGAATCGAGATAATAAATAAATTCGTTTGATTCCAATTTCGCATTCATGTAATTAATCTCGCCCAAACCACGTATTCCCTCGTTATTGAGCGTGATATTCCCTATAAATTTGGGGCATCGCGTGCAACGATAACCAGTCGAATCCTGATAAAGTGGCAAGCCTTCAGGATAACTTCCATCACTTCTTTCCTGCTCGGTGCTGTGCGTAAATCCAAATGAATTATCCTTCATCACAATTACTTTCTCTCGGATGGGCGGAAAAATATTAGTACGAAACAATCCTTTGAGTCCCAAATCTTCTCGTGGGTCAAAGGCTGTTAATGAACCTAATTTAAAAGTATCTAACTCAAAAGTTACAGGGCTTTTGCCTGTCGAATCCCGATACGCTCCGCCCAAAATTTCGCTGCCGCCAAAAGCTATCGTTCCAGCTGTGCCGCTGCCGCCTACACCACCCGCATCAAAGAAAGGATACTCTTCGGAGGCAAGGGCAATTTTTTGCTGTTCGCTATTTTTCCGATTGATTTTATCCAGATAATTGGATTTATTTTTTGGATGAGCAATATGAAACGTACCGCTTGAGCCTTGTACTTTGTTGGGCATTTCGGTCATTTCTCCTGTAATTGAGTCTTTTACCATAAAACCAATCGAATCCACGGTGGGCATTTCTACCGTAAAACTATCATAATTGAAGCGAAAACTTTTCCCATAAAAATTTGCTAAACCATTGGCATTCAGTTCGCCATCGTATTCAAAATCTCGATTTTTTTTCATAATGATTCGTCCATTCGTAGGTCGGACAAAGACATCCAAAATGTCTGCTCGGCAGGCTTTTTCAATCGAATCGTAATCGGTCAGAAATGTTTCATCGCCAATCAATTCGATGACTGCCTCCTTAAATTTCTGCTCGCTCGAATATTGATTGTCTTTCAGCGGTTTGAGCAAATCCACCGTTTCGGGCAATAAACTGGATTGATAAAGTGCCTGAAACGATTTGTTGGTTATCTTGTATTTGGTTTCGGGATAATTTTCGGGGTCTCGGCGGCGTATCGGAAAATACGCTACGCCATTGATTATCAAATCATTAGTTTCGGTATCCAAGATAATATTTTTGCCTTGTTTATTGCCCGAATAAATTTGTATCGCATCATAATCACTCAAAAACCAGTTGGCTTTGACATATAAATAGCCTTTGGGCGTAATGACTGTTTCGTCCGTTACGGGATTATAATTGACGTAATCTTGCTTGTGCAATTCTTGCATGGATTGCCGTACCAAAAGTGGCTTAATATTGTAGTGTTGGGCAATCGCATCGGAAGGTATGGGCGTATGGACACCGATTTTTTTGGAACGAGCATAAGACGCAATAATCATCAAAGGATGAAACCGATGGCTGGTTTTCAGGCGGTCAAAACGTTTTTTATCATAAAATTGTAAGGATTCCACGACCGCAGGCACATAGCCTGCCGCCTGCGAAATAAACAATTCGATTGCCGAAGAATCCAATTTCCATTCCAAATGGTCTGCCGTTACTTCCACCCGATGATACGAATTGGCAAACGCCGCTTCTCCGTATTTCTTCAGGTTTTTGACGGCAATAAATTTTTTGAGCTTGGCATAATAAAAGGTCGCACAGCCTTTATGCGTAATCGAGTCTTGTTCTCGTGTGTCTAACGTATCTTTTTCGTTAAAATAGACCGTCATCCGTCCCGTTTTGTTCCGAAATGTAGAATCCGTGAAGATGTAAGGTTCGGAGGATAAAATACGAATACTGGGATATTTCTGCTCGCCTTCCTGAAAAACCTCGACTTTGGAACTCGATTTGGTCAAATTTCGGGTCGAAATCCTGCGTCCAATCAAACTAAATCCGCCCGTAAATTTGACATTTGGAAGCAAATTATTCACCTGATTATTATTATAATACGAAATAAATTTCGGAAAATATGGATTTTTCCATCGGTTTGCCCGCACACTTTCGTATTCGTATCGCCCCGCAACAGGTTTATCCAATTTATCGGTGTAGGTCAATTTGGCATATTCAGCCCGTAAATACGGCACACGCACATCAAACGCATAATCGGTAAATTCGCAAAAAACCTTATCCGCAGGCAATTTTGCCCCTTTCCAATCGGCTTTTCCGCCTTTCCCAATAAAATTAAGGCGCAAAAGGTCGAATGTGCCAGCCGTTTCTTTGACCTGAATCGTATCATAAACCGAACCGATAGTCAGATTTCCCGTCAAAAACAAGATGGCGGGTCCTTCAGGTTCGGGTATTTTTGGCTTTTCAACCCCTATTTCGCCAGGCGGTGGCATAAATTCATCGCCCAAAAGTTCGGTAGCTTCTTCGGGCGTAATTTCTTCAAATTCATCAACGATTTCGTGGTCAGCCGCCCATTCGGAATGTCCGCCATCGGCGGAGTCGTCCCATTTTCCGCCCATCGCCTCGAAATGGTCATCCCAATCGGTGGCATCCTCCCAAGTGGGTTCGGCATCATCACTCGCCCAGCCATCGCCCGTTTCTTCGGTGGCATCTTCGGTAACTTCTTCGCCCCAGCCATCGCCCTCCCAATCTGTGCCTGTGTCTTCAGTTTCGGTCGTAGTTCCCTCACTATCAGGCTCTTCGATAAGCGGAGCATCAAATACAAAAGAAAATTCGGCTTGTGGCGGCAACACATGATTGTATGAAGATTGGTACAAAAAACCCGTCCGTAAAAATGATTCGCTATTTTTCAGAAAACTAAAATATTTGGTGTTATATCCGTAATAACGTCCCGCCCGAAGCGTAACATCCAAAAATTCGGTCATCTTTTCGGCAGCAAGATGCTGCGTGGTGTAGCCATGCAAAATTGCACGCCACAAAACTCGAATTTGAGTATTGACCTGAAAGCCTTTTTGATACATTTCGGTCGTTACTTTTTGAAAAATAACTTTCTGGGAATCAATAAGTTGAGTTTCATAAACTTGCGTAAAGTTCGTTTTGAAATCTCGTCCCGAAGCAGTCGTATCTTTATCGAGCCAAAACTGAACATCTGTCCAGAAATGCGCCGCATCCCGAAAATAACCGTTTTGCGCCCACAAATCCGAAGTCGCCAACAATACAAAAAGTAAAATTCCTATTTTTTTCATAAAACTACTTGATAATCAGGTAAATAGTAGTAAATATTAGGCATCTGAATCTTGAATGATGATACTAAAATGCTCGAAAAAATAACGCCCAAATCTTTTTGAAGTTGTAATGAGTTCGTAAATTAACATTTTACAAATCCATAATTTTTATACAACTTCGTTCCAAATTCTCACGAAAAAAAATACAAATTATGATACGTTTCAAACTGATTTGCAGTGATATAGACGGCACTTTACTCAATAATTTGCGGGATTTATCCGACCGCACCAAGACACAATTACGCCGCATTTCGGCTGATTTTGGCGTGCCGATTGTGTTGGTTTCTTCCCGAATGCCCAAAGCGATGACGCATTTTTTGGAAGAAATTGGCTTGCAAGAACCTTTAATTGCTTACAACGGGGCGTATGTTTTAGACAAAAATCGTAAAATTTTGGTAAATAAATTCACGCCTGCGCCCATCGGCAAAGCCGTTTACGACATTGCACGCCCCAAAGGATTGCACGTCAGTATGTATCAAGCCAACGAATGGTACACCGAAACAAACGATTATTGGGCAGAAAGAGAAATCCGAAATACCAAAGTAACGCCTGATTTTCAGGAACTTATACCCATTTTGGAATATTGGAAAACCCAAAATACGGGAGCGCACAAAATAATGCTCATGGGTGATGCCGACCAAATTACCCAAGCGCAATCTGAACTTTACGCACAATTTTCCGAACAATTACATTTGTACCGTTCCAAAGATACTTATCTGGAAATCAACACCAAAAGCGTTTCTAAAGCATCGGCAATCGAGATTTTGCGCCAAAATTTTCAGGTCGAGATTTCCGAAATTATTGCCTTTGGCGATAATTGGAACGATACCGAAATGCTCCGTTATGCGGGGCATGGCGTAGCGATGGAAAATGCACCCGATGAGGTCAAGAAATGCGCCAACGAAATTGCGCCAAAACACACCGAAGATGGCGTAGCGCAAATTCTGGAAAAATATTTTTAATATATAACTTATTGATAATCAGTTTGTTATGAATGATTTAAACCCTGTTCAGTTCTGAAAACTGGACAGGTCGAATGCACATAACTTAGGATTGAAAATCAATGTACTTTGAGGGTGGTTTTTGTTAATTTTTTTTTGATTCAAAACCATATTTTGACTTCTTTTTTAGGAGATTTTATTTTGGGAAATATTTTTATTGTCCCATTTTACTTGAAACTTCTTTTTCACTTCCTCTGTGCCAATCGTAATCTACACCCTATTTTATGACCCATGATGAGAACATAAAGCGTCTATTATTTATTTTTTGGATATTTTTTTAGGAGATATAATATTTTTTCAGAAAATTTCTGAAAAAATATTGGAAAATGATTTTGGTGTAATTGCTTAAAAACCAATAAATTATTATCGAAAAAACGTGATGAGCGTTTTTCTATTTTTAGAGAATTTAATTTTTTAGCGAAAATTCGCTTGTAATTTAAAAATCATTTTACTACTTTTGTATCAACAGTTCGGAAGAACATCAAAAACAAAATTAAAAACACACCTAACCGTAACGAAGGATGGAATCTTTTATCAAAATACACGGAACGATGGCAGAGCGATTTGATGAAATCCTCACGCCCGAAGCCCTACATTTTTTGGGCGAATTGCACCAGCGATTCAATCCCAGACGCAAGGCACTTTTGCAAGCACGTATCGAACGACAAGGCGAAATTGATGCGGGAAAATTGCCTGATTTTTTGCCTGAAACAACCCAGATTCGGGAAGGAAACTGGACGGTTTCGCCCTTGCCCACAGACCTCTTGGATAGACGAGTCGAGATTACGGGACCCGTCAGTAGAAAGATGATTATCAATGCGTTAAACTGCGGAGCGAATGTTTTTATGGCAGATTTTGAGGATGCCAATTCGCCACTTTGGAGCAACTGTATTCATGGACAAATCAATCTCAAGGATGCGGTCAGAAAAACCATTACGTTTACGGATCCTTCGAGCCATAAATTTTATGAATTGAACGAAGAAACGGCGGTCTTGAAAGTGCGTCCGAGAGGCTGGCATTTGGAGGAGAAACACTTGACTTTTGAGGGCGAAAATCTTTCGGGTTCGTTGGTAGATTTTGGGTTATATTTTTATCATAATGCCCAAGAATTAATGGAAAGAGGTTCGGGCGCATACTTTTATTTGCCAAAATTGGAAAGCCATTTGGAAGCTCGCTTGTGGAATGATGTGTTTGTTTTTGCACAGGAATATCTTGGGATTCCGAATGGTTCGATTAAGGCAACAGTTTTGATTGAAACAATTTTGGCGACTTTTGAGGCAGATGAGATTTTGTACGAATTGCGCGAACATTCTTCGGGCTTGAATTGCGGGCGATGGGATTACATTTTTTCGTATATCAAAAAACTAAAAAAACACCCTAATTTTATTTTGCCTGACCGCTCGCAAGTAACGATGAGTGTGCCGTTTATGAAAAATTATTCGGAATATGTCATTAAAACTTGCCACAAACGAAATGTCCATGCGATGGGCGGAATGGCGGCACAAATTCCGATTAAAAATAATCCCGAAGCCAATGAAAAAGCCTTGCATAAGGTGGCTTTGGACAAAGAACGAGAAGCAAAAGCAGGACATGACGGCACGTGGGTAGCGCATCCGGGATTGGTGGCGATTGCCAAAGCACAATTCGATACCTATATGCCTACGCCCAATCAAATCGACAAAAAGCGTCAGGATGTGAACGTTACGGCTTCGGAAATTTTGGCGATTCCCGAAGGAACAATTACACGAGAAGGCTTAAAAACCAATATTGATGTGGCAATTCAATACCTTGAGGCGTGGCTCAACGGCATGGGAAGTGTGCCGATTTACAACCTGATGGAAGACGCAGCAACGGCAGAAATTTCACGGGCGCAGGTCTGGCAATGGATTCATAATCCGAAGGCAAAACTCGATGACGGCACGCCAATTACTTACGAATTATACCAAAGTATAGTGCCAGAGGTCATGGAGCATATCCGTAATCTGGTTGGCTCAAAGCGATTTGAACACCGAAAATATCAGCAGGCACTCGACATTTTTGAGGATTTGGTAGCGACAGAACATTTTGAAGAATTTTTGACATTGCCTGCTTACGAGCAAATTGACTGATAAAAAAAATGGTCAAGAATGCGGCAACATCCTTGACCACTAAAACAAAAACAAATCATAAAAATTAGTTTTCACTACAAAATTACAAAAACCATGACAAAGCAAGAACGAATTGGCGAATTGATTGCAGATTGGAGCATCAACCCACGATGGAACGGTATCGAACGACCTTATACGGCTGAAGAAGTCGTAACGCTTCAAGGCTCTTACCAAATCGAACATTCCATCGCCAAGATGGGCGCAGAACGGCTTTGGAGATTATTAAACGAGCAGGATTTTGTCGCAGGATTGGGCGCACTAACAGGCAATCAAGCCATTCAGGAAGTGCAAGCTGGTTTGCAGGCGATTTATTTGAGTGGCTGGCAAGTGGCTGCCGATGCTAATTTGGCGGGGCAGATGTATCCTGACCAATCGCTTTACCCTGCGGATTCTGTCCCTTCGGTTGTCAAACGCATTAATAATGCGTTGCTTCGGGCTGACCAAAACCAGAGTGTCAATCAGGACGGCAATACGCATTGGTTAGTACCGATTGTGGCGGATGCCGAAGCGGGCTTTGGCGGTAATTTGAATGCCTTTGAATTGATGAAAGCCATGATTGAGGCGGGTGCGGCCGGCGTTCATTTTGAAGACCAACTTTCGTCCGCCAAAAAATGCGGACATTTGGGCG
>CAZNYR010000093.1:0-16659 GCA_964577275.1 uncultured Cytophagales bacterium
GATGGTTTGATTTATCTAAAAAAATATCGTATAGCGTTGAATATCAGAGAAATAGAAAAAATATATTTTCGGCGAAATGCCCTGGTTCACTTTAGCAAAGGACAACAAGCCGTAGGTTTTGGATTTCTTTTATCGGGATTGGTTCAACCCTTAATCAGTGGGGCGCAATACAGTGGCGGCGAACAGATTTCGATAGGAACTTCGATGATTTTGCTCGGACAAATCATGCGTATTTTTGAGCATAAACGCTATGTCATTGGGCATCGTTATCGCCTCAGAATCATGGACTTATCTTTTCATTTGTCGATTCATCCATGATTCTGAATCCATCCTGCCTCGTCCTTTTCTATCCATCGCATATTTTTAGGCTCCAATTTCGTATTTTGTCGTAATTTTGAATCTCAAAATTTGAACTTCCAATATAGACGAACGATAAATTTTCCATGAATCAGGATACAAAAAAATTCAAACGTTATACCGTAACTTCGGCACTGCCTTATGCCAATGGACCCTTGCATATCGGACACATTGCGGGGGCGTATTTGCCTGCCGATATTTATGTCCGTTATTTGCGGCTCAAAGGCGAGGATGTGCTGTATGTTTGCGGCAGCGATGAATACGGCGCAGCGATTTTGTTGCGCGCAAAAAAAGAGGGCATTCAGCCTCGTCAAATTATTGATAAGTACCACACTATCAATAAAAAAACTTTTGAAGAATTTGGGATTTCCTTTGATATTTATCACCGTACTTCCGAGCCAATTCATACCGAAACCGCACAAGGATTTTTTACCAAACTGCACGAGAAAGGCGAATTTGAAGTCATCGAATCCGAGCAGTATTTTGACGAAACTCACCAACAATTTTTGGCAGACCGTTATATCATGGGCGAATGTCCAAAATGCGGACACCCAGATGCTTATGGCGACCAATGCGAAAAATGCGGCTCTACCTTGAGTCCCCAAGAATTAATTAATCCTAAATCGACATTAAGTGGTAAAACTCCTATTCTTAAATCCACCAAACACTGGTATTTGGGATTGGATAATTATACCGAATGGCTCAAAAAATGGATTGTCGAGGAGAAAAAAGGCGATTGGAAACCCACCGTTTATGGGCAATGCAAATCGTGGATTGACCAAGGATTACAGCCCCGTGCCATGACCCGCGATTTGGCGTGGGGCGTGCCTGTGCCGCTGCAAGAGGCTGAAAATAAGGTGCTTTATGTCTGGCTCGATGCCCCAATCGGATATATTTCCGCCACCAAAGCATGGGCAAAAGAAAATGATAAAAACTGGGAAGATTATTGGAAAGATGATGGAACAAAATTAGTCCATTTTATTGGTAAGGATAATATTGTTTTTCATTGTATTATTTTCCCAATTATTTTGAAAGCGCACGGCGATTATATCTTGCCAGATAATGTGCCTGCCAATGAGTTTCTGAATTTGGAGGGCGATAAACTTTCTACTTCCCGAAATTGGGCGGTCTGGTTGCACGAATTTTTGGAAGATATGCCTGATAAAAAGGATGTTTTGCGTTATGTACTGACCTCGATTGCGCCCGAAAACAAAGACAGTGAATTTACTTGGAAAGATTTTCAGGCTCGAAATAACAATGAATTGGTGGCAGATTTGGGTAATTTTGTGAACCGAACGGTCGTCTTGACCAATAAATATTACCAAGGTAAGATTCCGATGCGCCACGAACTTTCCGAATATGACCAAGAAGTATTGACGGAACTGGCGACTTATCCCGAAAAAATTGGACGACTTATCGAAGAATATCACTTCAAAGAAGCTCAATTTGAACTCATGAATGTCGCTCGCTTAGGCAATAAATATCTCGCCGAAACCGAGCCTTGGAAAAAAATCAAAATTGACCCGCAACGTGTTGAAACTGTGATGAATATCGCCTTGCAAATCACGGCGAATTTACAGATTTTGATGTTGCCTTTTTTGCCTGAAACTTCCGAAAAATTGGGCAAAATGTTGAATCAATCTTGGACGTGGGCGCAGGCAGGAAACTCCGATTTGTTGGTTGCTGGTAATCAAATTGAAAAGCCAACCTTGTTGTTTGCCAAAATTGAAGATGACGAAATCGAAAAGCAAATCGAAAAACTAAAAGCCTCGAAAAAGGAAAACATCGTGCCACCAAAATTAGCCCCAAAAACAGCTTTGTTAGATAAGGAAATGGTTGATTTTGAGGATTTTACAAAGTTAGATATGCGGATAGCGACTATTTTGGAAGCCGAAAAAATCCCAAAAACTTCCAAATTATTAAAACTCAAATTGGATACAGGAACGGAACAACGTACTGTCGGTAGGGGCATCGCCGAGTCGTATCATCCCGAAGAAATTATTGGCAAACAAGTTACGCTTTTGGCAAATCTGAAACCCCGAAAAATTCGAGGAATCGAATCACAAGGCATGATTTTGATGGCAGAAAATTCGGAGGGCAAACTGGCATTTCTTATACCTGATAAAACGGTCGAGAATGGCGGAGCAATTTCTTAGATTTCTAACAAAAACCTCGTAAAATAGCCTATTTTATTACGAGGTTTTCTTGATATATTTTATCATACTAAAACTTGATAATCAGGGAGTTAAAATTAAATTTTCAGTACATCTGTTGGCGTTTTACAAAGTATCGCCTTATTACGATAAACCACAATCGGAGCTTTGATAAGTGCTGGATTTTCGATAATGACACTCAACCAATCTTCGTACCGATATTCTTTCCCTCTGAATTTTTCCTGATACAATGGTTTCGATTTATCCAATATTTCTTTCGGAGTTAAGTTCATGGTTTTCAGCAAAGTACGCCACATGGTGGGCGTTAATCGTTCGGTTAAATAATTAATTTCACGAACGTGTCGGGCAATCGAACGAGCATACGCCAAAGTCTGACGAGCAGAATTGGACGAAGGATGATACAATACCATCATTTCAGTGGGGTGAAGATTGAATAATGCCATGTTTTTCGGATTTTAAAAGGTTTCTTAAAAATGTCTAAATTCGTGTTAAAAACATCACTTGATGTCGAAAATAATTCCGTAATATACAGTTTTTTTGTGATAAAATCAAAACTAACTTATTGACTTTTAATGGCTTTAGAAAAAAATTACTATAAAAAATTAAAAAAATACAATAAAACATATAATCACAAATTGATTGTACTTTTATTTATAATATAAAACTTTTTAGCAAATAAGTATTAGAAAATAAGCAATGATTCAAATTTGGTTTGAGTGTAATTTATTGATTTTCAAATAATTGCATTATTTTATTATTGATTACTTCATCGTCCGTTTGTTTAATATTTTGTGTATCAAAACTTCAAATATATTTAATGCGTTATCAGGCTTTTTATCATGAAAATTACGATAATTTTGCTACAAAACAAAATATAATTTCTTATGCAAAGGATGATGACAATTTTATGGGTGAGTATGCTTCTATTTTCGGGAAGTGTTTTGGCTCAAACGGGTGTTTTTTCGGGCAGAGTTCTGGATGAGAACAAAATGGCACTGCCCGGTGCAAATGTCCTTGTGCCGAGCATCAAGGCGGGAACTGCCACGGACGTAAACGGGAAATTTACATTACTTCAGCTTCCTGTTGGCGAACACGATGTTAAAATCACGTATATTGGCTTCAAAACTTACGAAGGTAAAGTTACGATTGAAGCGAACAAAACTGCTACTTTGACTATCAAACTGGAATCAGGGTTTATGATGGCGGATGAGGTCATGGTGGTAGGCGAGCAATTAGCAGGACAAGCCAAAGCCCTGAATCAGCAAAAAAACAACATGAATATTACCAATGTTGTATCGGCTGACCAAGTGGGCAAATTTCCCGATTCCAATATCGGAGAGGCAATGCGTCGCATTCCGGGGATTACGATGCAATACGACCAGGGCGAGGCTCGTTTTGGCATGATTCGAGGCACGGCGCGCGATTTGAGTTCCGTAACGATTAATGGTGAGCGTGTTCCCTCTGCCGAGGGCGAGGAGCGTTCGGTGCAGTTGGATTTGATTCCTGCCGATATGGTGCAAACCATCGAGGTGAGCAAAGCACTGACACCCGATATGGATGCCGATGCGATTGGTGGCTCGGCGAATTTGATTACACGCTCGGCACCTTCGGGGTTGCGCCTTTCGGGAACTGCGGCGAGTGGCTATAATTTTTTGTCCGAAAAGCCAATGTTGAATTTTGGTTTGGTGGCGGGCAATCGTTTTATGAACGACAAATTGGGGGTCATCGTCAGTGCGTCTTGGTATAAACACAATTTGGGTTCGGATAATGCTGAAACTGAATGGGATATAGACGATAACGGAAATCCATATATGCTTGATTTACAGGCTCGTAAGTATGATATAACTCGTGTGCGCCGAAGTGCTTCCATTTCATTGGATTATAAATTAGGCGAAAATTCGAGTATCAAATTACGTTCTATTTATAACTGGCGAGATGACTGGGAAAATCGTTTTCGTGCCAGATACCGATTTGATAACGAAGAGGCTTTGCCTGATGAATCGGGTATCGTCAAAGAAACACGCCTCGAATGGCAAACCAAAGGCGGTATCGACAATGATCGCATCAGAAATATGCGTCTGGAAGACCAACGCACATGGGCTAATTCTTTGTCAGGCGAGCATTTGATTGCCCAAAAAATTACCCTCAAATGGTCAGTAGCGAGCGCAAAAGCCTCCGAAGAGCGTCCCAACGAGCGTTATATTACATGGCGAATTAAAAAAATTGATGCCATGCCAGATATTTCTAATCCACGATTTCCTGCCGTTTCGTTCGTTTCGCCCGATGAATTTAATCCCGCTAATTTTACGCTCAAAGAAATTACCGAAGAGTATCAATACACGCAGGAAACCGATTTGAACGCCCGAATTGATTTGAAAATCCCGTTAAATTCGGGAACAAACGTGAGTATTCTGAAAATCGGTGGACGATATCGAGGCAAAAATAAAGAACGAGATAATAACTTCTTTGAGTATTCGCCCACAAGTGGTTTTGACAAAATGACCGATTATCAAACCCAAGATTATTCGGATAACAATTATTTGGCGGGAGATTATCGAATAGGTACATTTTCTACGCCTGCTTTCTTAGGAAGTCTGAATCTAAGTGATGCCTCGCTTTTTGAAAAAGAGGATTTGCCCGAAGAATATTTGGCAGGAAATTATTCGGCAACCGAAACCATTACGGGCGGTTATGCCATGCTCAAGCAGAATATCGGCGAAGATTGGTTTTTTATCTTCGGGGTGCGTGCCGAAAATACCAATGTGGAATATACGGGTAATCAGGTCGTTTTCGATACCGAAGGTGATTTTGATGCCAATGCCAGTCGGCAGGTCGAAGGAAGCGGTAATTATACCAATGTCATGCCGTCTTTCCATGCGCGTTATGACCTGACCGAAACCAGCATTTTGCGATTTGCCTGGACAAATACCCTGGCTCGACCTCGTTATTTTGACCTTGTGCCTTATCGACAAGTCAATCTGGAAGATAACGAATTAGCCGAAGGAAATTCAAACCTCAAACCGACCACTTCCATGAATTTTGATGTCATGTTTGAAAATTATTTCAAGTCGATTGGCTTGGTTTCGGGGGGTGTTTTTTACAAAAAATTGAATAATTTTATCTTTGAATATGACATTAATAATTATACCGACCCTGTTTCGGGACAAGCCTTCGATAGATACCAACAAAGACGAAACGGTGGCGATGCCAATTTGGCGGGACTCGAACTTGCTTTCCAACGCCAGCTGGACTTTTTGCCCGGTATTTGGAGAGGCTTAGGCGTTTATACCAATTACACCTATACCTATTCCGAAGCCAACGGATTGCCTGTCGAAGGACGTGAAAATGAGGATTTTACGTTACCAGGGACGGCGGGTCATACTTTTAATGCTTCCTTGTCATTTGAAACCAAAAAATTCAACTTTCGGGCTTCCTTGAATTATACCAGCGATTATCTGGATGAGGTTGCGGGTTCGTCTTTTTATGACCGATATTACGATACGCAAACTTTTGTGGATTTAAATGCCACTTATGTTATCAATCCGAAATTACGGTTTTATGTCGAGGCTAAAAACCTTACCAATCAGCCTTTACGCTATTATCAAGGCAAAGGTATGAATGACCAAATGATGCAGGTCGAGTATTATAATGCTCGATTTAATGCGGGATTAAAATTTGATTTGTCAAGATAATTTGATTCCCCAAACCTGCCAAGTTTCCCAAACTTGGCAGGTTTTTGATTTTTCTGCACTACTTACTTAAAATAATTATACACTAAATCTTTAAAAAATGAAATATTTAAAATTGACTTTTTTTGCGGTATTTTTCAGCACCTTGGGGCTTTCGGCACAACAGCCTTGTGATGACTATAAATCCCAAGCATACTTTGAAAATCTGAAAATGGAAGGGCTTGAAATTCCTGATGATGCCTTGAGTTTTACGGTCGTTGGCGATTGGGGCAGGCAAGGACATTTCGGACAAAAAGAAGTCGCCGACAAAATGGACGATGTCATGTATTTATTGGATGGGGAGTTTGTCATTTCAACAGGCGATAATTTTTATCCCAATGGCGTAGAAAGCACCGAAGACCCCGAATGGTTCTTTTCTTTTGAAAATATTTATACGGGACACCATTTGCATACCGATTGGTACTCAATCCTTGGAAATCACGATTATAGAGGCAATGTGCAAGCACAAATCGACTATTCCAGAAAGAGCAGACGTTGGCATATGCCAGACCGTTACTTTTTCCAAGAATTTGAATTAGAAGACGATGAAAATGAAAAAATTTTACTCGTCTTTATTGATACCAACCCC
This sequence comes from uncultured Cytophagales bacterium, assembly GCA_964577275.1. Taxonomy (GTDB): domain Bacteria; phylum Bacteroidota; class Bacteroidia; order Cytophagales; family Thermoflexibacteraceae; genus UBA2561. The sequence goes on from CAZNYR010000093.1 coordinate 6,849, forward strand.
TTTGAAAAATCGTATCGCAAAAAATTTCACTATGCCAGTATTTATGCCCAAGATACAACCCGCCAGAAGCAATGGTTAGAAGGCATTTTGGCACAATCTAATGCGCGTTGGAAAATCGTGGTCGGGCATCACCCCATGTACACCACAGGCAAGCGAATGGACAAAAAACCGTATGTCCGTGAATCTTTGGAGTATATCTTGGAAAAGTACAATGTGGATGCCTATTTGGCGGGACACGAACACGATATTCAGCACCAAAAACCTACGGACAAAAAAACGCACCACTTCGTATCGGGTGCAGGTGCAGAAACCCGAAAAACAAACAAAAAAAAGTACACCATTTTTGCCGATGCAGTGCATGGATTTTTGGCTTTTTCAGTCCTGAAAGACAAGATTTTGATTCAAGCAGTTGATTATCAGGGCAAAGTCATTCACAAATACAACCTCGAAAAACAAAAATAAATCCGCATTTTTGCTGCGGATTCATGCGAGTTATAATAGGACGACTTATTATCAATAATAAGTCGTTTTTTTGCATACCATAAAAAAAACATACACACAAAAGCTAATCTAAAAAAAAATATTTTAACTTTTTTTATGAATCAATCCAGAAAAGCTGTCAATGGACTGCTGGCTGCGGCGTGTGAAATGGGCTGTGCGAGTTTGGCTTCGTATGCCATTCGCCCTGCCTGAACTGCCATCTTGAAGGCAATCGCCATTTGTGTAGGGTTAGGCGAAGCCGCAATCGCCGTATTGACCAGCACCGCATCTGCCCCAATTTCCATTGCCCAAGCTGCATGAGAAGGCGCACCCAATCCTGCATCAACCACGACAGGCAAATTACTTTGTTCAATGATAATCTCCAGAAAATCAAGGGTTTTCAAGCCTTTATTGCTGCCGATAGGTGCGCCCAAAGGCATGACCGCCGCTGCACCAGCCGCCTCCAGATGTTTACACAAAACGGGGTCAGCATGGATGTAAGGTAAGATGATAAATCCTAATTTTGCAAGCTCTTCTGTCGCTTTGAGCGTTTCGATGGGGTCGGGCATCAAATACTTGGGGTCGGGATGAATTTCGAGCTTTAACCAGTTGGTTTCCAAGGCTTCACGGGCTAATTGTGCCACAAAAATTGCCTCTTTAGCGGTGCGTACACCCGAAGTATTGGGCAATAGCGAAAATTGTGCATCTGACAAATGAACAAGAATATCATCTTGTGCAATCTCATCCATATCTACGCGTTTCAAAGCCACCGTAACTAACTCACTACCAGATACTTTTAAGGCATTTGTCATCTCTTCCGAAGAGCTAAATTTGCCTGTTCCCGTCAAAAGTCTGGAATGAAACGTTTTATCTGCAATTTTTAACATTTTTCTATCATTTGGATAAGTTCTTCTGTTATTTTTGGTTTGTTTTCGGCATTGGCAATGAGCGAAGAAATCGCCACGCCATAAATGCCTTTCAAGTTCATAACTATTGGAATATCAGCTTGTTTAATTCCGCCAATCGCATAAATCGGAATCGAAAGATTTGCCTGATGATACCGCCACAAATTTGCCTGATAGCCCGCCAATCCCAAACGGGGATTGAGTTCCTCCTTGACTTTGGTGGTCGTAAATTTGTAGGGTCCCGAACCCATATAATCTGCCCCCCATGCTGACACACGTAAGATATCTTCAAAAGTATTCGTAGATCCTCCTATAATACAATTTTTACCCAAAATTTGACGAGCCTCCGGAATTGGCATATCATATTTTCCAAGGTGTAAACCATCTGCCTTAATTTCTTTAGCTAACCATACATTGTCATTAATAATGAAAAGTGCATCGTATCTCTTACAAATTTTTTGTACTTCTAATGCCATAGAAAGCCATTCTTCTTCCGATTTGTTTTTTGTCCGTAATTGTACGAGTTTTGCGCCACCCCGACACGCCCCCTCCGTTTGTTGAGTATGCGTATAAGGCGAAGCGTCTAATGTAATAAAATATAGTTTAGGTAGTTTCATAAAAAAGTGATGTTTTTTGGCGCATTCAAACGTATTTAGTACTCGAAATTATAAAAAAATGCTGAAATTCGATTCCCCAATTGCACTTTGCTTACGACTTGGTGTATTCGGAACATTTTTAGGGCATGGAATGTTTGCCTTCATGGTTAATCCAAAATGGATTATTTATTTGACAACGGTAGGTTTTTCCCAAGAACAGGCTATTTTTTTGATGCCTATTATCGGAATTGTTGATATTCTCGTGGCTTTTGTGGTCTTAATTTACCCTATTTCGGTCGTGGTTTTATATGCTTGTGTCTGGGCATTCCTGACCGCTTCGATTCGTCCGATTGCGGGCGAGCCTGTTTGGGAATTTGTTGAACGTACTTCAAATTGGGTCGTTCCTTTGGTATTATTGTTACGAATGAAACAAAATAAATAGTAAAAATGAATTTATGATATTATTTCTTACACATCAAGCATCCCTGACAGGTGCGCCCATTTTGTTACGAGATTTTTTGATATATTTCAAAGAAAATACTACAATTCCGTTTGAGATTGGCGTATTACAAGATGGAAATTTAATCACTGATTATCAGCATATTGCACCAACAAACTGTTGGGATTTGACCGAGCATCCGCCCATGACGCTCAAACAAAACGTAGTGTATGGCATCAAAAAAATGTTTGGAATTTATGAAACACAAGCCGAACGATTTGTCAAATATGTACGCTCCAAAAATATTCGGTTGATTTATTCTAATACCTTAGTGAATGGTGATTTTTTAGAAAAAATATGTAGCAAACTTCCTGATATTCAGGTTATTGTTCATGCACATGAATTGGAAATCGTCATGCAAATCTTTGATAAAATGGGCAAAGTACAGGGAAGTTTGAAGCACGCTACGCAGTTCGTGGCTTGTTCGGAAATGGTCAAAAATAATTTGGTTTTGCGGCATGATATTCCTTCCGAAAAAATAGAGGTTGTACACGAGTTTTGTCGGGATTATCAAATCAAAAATACAGAAAATTTACGTCAAAACTTACATATACCACAAAATGCCACAGTAGTCATGGGTTGTGGAACATTTGACTGGCGCAAAGGCGTAGATTTATTTTTGCAAATTGCCAAAAAATTAGGCTCGGAAAATTTGCATTTTATTTGGGTCGGTGGCGATGCGATTCAACAAGAATTTTTTAGAACTGAAATCGCTGATAAACAGCAGTTTATACATTTTATTCCGCACACAAATTTTGCTCGAAACTATTATGAAATTGCAGACATATTTACGCTTTTATCCCGCGAAGAAGCCTTTGGTATTGTTGGGCTGGAAGCTGGATTAATGGAGATTCCTGTGATTTATTTTGAGAATGTAGGTTTTGGCGAAATTATGACAGAAAAAACTGGATTTGCTGTCCCAATCGGTGATATTGATGCGGTCATAGAAAATATTAAGTTTTTTCATAAAAATCCAAAAAAACGTAAAGAAATGGGTGAAAACTTACGTAATTGCATTTTAACCCAATTTTCATGGGAAATATCTTCCCAAAAAATTATTAAAGTTATCCAATCCATTTATCAGCCTATGTAAAATATTCGTGCCTCGACCCAAAATCATGGCACGAATCCATTTCGATAAATTCATTAAAAATCAAATTCTTTCACAAAATTGTAACTTTTAGGGTATGTTTTTCGTACTAAGTGTAAAAAATACAATATTTGAAAAATTCAAAATTAGTAAACAATGAAAATTACAAAAGACATTTATTCAGGTTCGTTATCCTTGCTCACTGACCTGTACCAAATTACGATGGCTTATGGTTATTGGAAATCTGGAAACATGGAAAAAGAAGCGGTTTTTAACTTGTTTTTTCGTAAAAATCCGTTTCAAAGTGGTTTTACGGTGGCTTGTGGATTAGAGTATGTCATTGATTATCTGAAAAATTTTAAGTTTCGGGATGATGATTTAGCCTATTTATCGACACTCAAGGGCAATGACGATGCGCCACTTTTTGACCCCAAGTTTTTGGAGTATCTCCGAAAAATGAAATTTTCGTGCGATATTGATGCCATTCCCGAAGGCACGGTTGTTTTTCCGCACGAACCCCTCGTTCGGGTCAGAGGTCCTTTAATTCAGGGACAATTAATCGAAACTCCTTTGTTGAATATTATTAATTTTCAGTCACTTATCGCCACCAAATCCGCCCGAACTCGACTGGCGGCAGGCGACCAAACGATTTTGGAATTTGGCTTACGAAGGGCGCAAGGCATTGATGGCGGACTGGCGGCAAGTCGGGCGGCATATATCGGTGGCACATCAGGAACATCAAACGTTATGGCTGGAAAAATATTCGGAATTCCTGTAAAAGGTACACACGCACATAGTTGGGTCATGTCGTTCGATGATGAACTTGAAGCCTTTAAAATTTATGCCGAAACCATGCCTAATAATTGCGTTTTTTTGGTCGATACGTATGATACCATTACGGGCGTGAAGCGCGCGATTGAGGCGGGCAAAATTTTGGAATCCAAAGGCTATAAAATGATTGGAATACGCTTAGATTCGGGTGATTTGGCATATTTTAGCAATCAAGCACGCCAAATGTTGGATAATGCTGGGTTTAAAAAGGCTTCCATTATTGCCAGCAATGATTTGGACGAAAATATTATCATGAGTCTGAAGCAACAAGGGGCAGATATTGACGTTTGGGGCATTGGCACAAAATTAGTTACGGCTTATGACCAGCCAGCCCTGGGCGGTGTTTATAAAGTAACGGCAATTCGGCAAGCTACTGATAATCAATGGGATTATAAGATGAAATTATCCGAACAGGCAATCAAAATTTCTAATCCGGGTATCCTAAAAGTACGCCGATTTTATGATGAATACGGCTTGTGTATGGGGGATATGATTTATGATGAAAGTCTTATCAAACCCAAAAAAGACAAAAATATTATCATTGACCCACTGGACTATACGCGCAGCAAAAAAATTGATAAAAATGCACCTCAAAAAGAACTTTTAGTTCCCATCTTTAAGGCTGGAAAAAAAGTCTATAAATCACCTTCGATTGAAGAAATGAAACAATATTGTCAGAAAGAGGTCAAAACATTACATAAGAGTATCACGCGTTTCGTGAATCCGCATCAATATCCCGTAGGGCTGGAAAAAAATCTACATCAACTCAAAACGGACTTGATTCTAAAATTACGAGAAAAATAAACATTACACGCACCACGGTTTTAAAAACAATCTGGATTTTGCCTTGTTTTCAGATTCTGATTGTACCTAAAAATTGAATTAATATGGCATTAATGATTGGCGATAAAGCCCCTGATTTTGAAGGCATTGACCAAGATGGAAACCTCATAAAATTATCGGATTATGAGGGTAGAAAGTTGGTCTTGTATTTTTATCCCAAAGATAATACGCCCGGCTGTACGGCACAGGCTTGTAATTTGAGAGATAATTATGCGGTTTTGCAAAAGGCTGGTTATCAGGTAATTGGTGTGAGTTCGGATGATGCAAAATCACATCGAAAGTTTATTGATAAGTACGAACTTCCGTTTCCATTATTGGCAGATTCTGACAAAAAAGTACATGAACTCTATGGTACGTGGGCTGAAAAGAAAAACTTTGGAAAAGTATATCTGGGAACAGTCCGTACTACGTTCATTATCAACGAAGAAGGTATTATTTTGGACATCATTACGAAGGTAAAAACCAAAGCGCACACCGCCCAAATTTTGTCCGAATAATCTGGAAAAACTGCAAAAACCTATAAGGTGGTCAGACCTTATAGGTTTGTACTAAAAGTTTGGGGAAAGTAAATATTTGGAATAAAATTCGTTAATAATACTAATCGCCTCATCCGAAGTATCGACCAAACTAATTAAATCCAAATCGGCAGGGTTCACATTTTTTTCAGCCAGAATTGTGTTTTTAATCCAATCCAAAAGTCCACTCCAGTATTTTTTGCCAACCAAAACAATGGGAAAACGGTCAATTTTATTGGTTTGAATGAGCGTGTACGCCTCGAAAAGTTCGTCAAGTGTCCCGATACCACCGGGCATGACAATAAATCCCTGCGAATATTTGACAAAAATCACTTTACGCACAAAAAAGTAATCAAAGTTAATGTATTTATCGGGGTCGATATATATATTTCCGGACTGTTCAAAAGGCAATTCGATATTGAGTCCTACGGATGTTCCTTGTCGGTTTCGTGCGCCTTTATTGCCTGCCTCCATGATGCCCGGACCGCCACCCGTGATGACTCCGTAGCCATTTTCGACCAATTTTTCGGCAATTTCAATGGCTTGTTGATAGTAGGGATGTTCGGGTTGGGTGCGTGCCGAACCGAAAATCGAAACACAAGGTCCGATTCGCCCCATTTTCTCAAATCCTTCGACAAATTCTGCCATGACCTTGAAGATTGTCCATGAATTTGTGCCTTTGAGTTCGCCCCATTGATGGCGTTTTTGAATGGTAGGCAAGGCTTCGGGTGAATAATTTTTTGGTGCTGTCATATTTTGTAATGGTTTGATGGTGCGTAAAATACGGTGTTTACGTTTTTGAGCCAAAAAAAGGGATAAAAATCACGAAGCGATTTTATATCCCAACTATTATTTAACGAAAAAATAGAAAAAGAGTTTAGTTTTTTTGATGAACTTATGAGGCACTCAAAATTATTTTTTTGATGAGATGACAAAATTTACCAATGGCATCTGAGCATGATTCAATCTAACGATTTGATTTTGTAAAAGACTGATTTCCAGTTTGTTCTAAATAACTATCATAGGCTTTTGTCAAGGCATTATAAAACAAATTTCCTTGCAAATTATAGCCCTTGATGGTCAGATGCAAACGGTCTTGTTGTGCCAAATTATTGCCTCGCCATTTTTCGATGGAGCGTGTGCCACCCATGACATCATAGAAATCCCAAATCGCCAAGTTCATTTCTTGTGCCAAAATATAAAGTGCATCTCTGGCTTTGGACGGATTTTTGTTAAATTGACTGCCTCGATAGGCATCGCCGGGAGTTGTTACCATAATGGAAGTCTGGGGCGATGCCTCCCGAATATCCTGAATCAAGGCTTGAAAATTCTTTTTGTAGGCTTCGGGCTGAAAACGATAGGAATGGGCATCGTTCGCCCCCAAAGAAATAACCACCAAGTCGGGCATTAAGGCTTTGAGATGTTTGCCAAAATCTTTGCACCGAAAAAAGGTCGGGACTTCCGCTCCGTTTGCTCCAATCGCATGATAAACCACGCCCGAAGCATCATTTTCTACCGAAATGCCCTGCATAATAAACTGATTTTGATGAGCAATCACTTTGCTCATGCGGAGCGTAACCGAAGCCTGTGGACGGTCAAATGTATATTCCACAAATCCTTCACGGTCAGTATGTTTGGCAATAATATTTTCATAATCAGTATCAATCTGGACATGAAATGAACGGGGGTCAAACACGGGATAAAAAATTTTGATTTTTTTGATACGGAAATTTTGCCCCATTTCTGTATTGGGTCGAATGGTGATGGTTGCCTCTTGGTCGTGTGTGATGGCATTCACGCCAGAAATTCCCCATCGACTGAACGTCTTTTGGCTTACGCTCCGTTTGCCTTGCCAATCGCCCGTATATTCGGTAACATAATCCTTGGGGTTGTTGGTGTGCGCTGCCGCATACGGGAAGGTGAAGCCACGTCCGCCGTCCGAAAAACGTCCTTGTAACAAACGACGCACTCGTCCCGAAAAAAAATCTGCCTGAATGTGCGAATCGCCGATATGCACAATGCTCACCTTATCTTGACCGGATGTCGTTTCTAACGCATTGATTTTTTGGAAAAAAGACGCTAACGCACTTTCGGCAGGCTGATAAATCTTATTTTTGTGATACTGGATAAAATTGTAGTATTGTGCCGATAAATCGAATGGAAAAAAGACCAGCACGCCCAAAAAACAAAGGGTAAGGCGGTTCGAATGTGTATTTTTCATTATGTAAGGGTATTTATTGCATCGAAGAACATCAATTAAAAAACTGAACAAATATAGAAATTATCTTAGTTTGGATGCGATAAAATCAAGATGATGCCGCCGATGATGATTCGGAAGTTCGGCGTAGCAATAAACCAAACCAAGCTACAATCATAGCCTTACAAAGATTTGACCGAATTTGATGAAAAGGGCGATGTAGGAAAATTTTTACGAAATCCGACTTACTTTTCTGTGCGAATAATTCAAGTTTCGTTTTTATTTTAACTATATTGAGTAATGTTGTGTATTATATATTGAAATTGATGCCAAAATTAAAATCATGTGAGTTGCCCTCGACAGGCAGTCATAAAAAAATACTATCTAATTGATTTCCAATAAGTTAAATCTAAAATCAAAGGGCTTGAAATGCGCTTGGAGGTCTTTCAGAAAATCGGGGTAATTCAGCGTAAAAGTTTGAAAATTCTCCGAGCGTTCTTGTAGCCCACCATTCGGAAATAGTTTTTCCTGTAATTTGGCTAATTGATGGAGGCTTTGTTCAAACTTCTGCTCTTCGGTTTTGGCGATTTTTTTCTCAATTTTTTCCAATGATTTTCGCAAACGTTGTTTCTCTGCCTCGAACATATTTTGGGGCAATCCGACCGCCATGCCTTTGGCTTTGATTTTGTCCAAAGTATCGCTAAGTTCCTCAATTTCAGGTGCCAATGAAATAATATTTTCCGTATTTTTGGCAACATATTTTTTGCGAAGTGCATCAAAATCCTCAAATAATTCGGGCAACGATATGCCTAATTTTTCCATTTTTTTCTGGTCTGCACCACTCAAAACAAGGGCAAAATTTCGGGGCAATAACAATGGAAATGGCACGGCAAAATTTTCAAAAACTTTCTGAAGTTGAAGCCAATATGCCAACTCGCCCGGACCCCCTGTGTATGATAAGTTGGGCATGATAACTTCCTGATAAACAGGACGTAATGCCACATTTGGACTAAATTTTTCGGGTGTATTTTCGATTTCGGATTGCATCTGGGATTCCGAAAATCGGAGGTCAGTATTCAGGATTTCAAAACCATTTTCGGTTCGGACGATGCGTTCTCGAAATCCATTTCCCAAATAAAATAAATTGATTTGACGAGGATAAACTTGCGTTTTGTATCCTTTTTCCTCTAATTTTTCCGATACATTTTGGATTGCCGAATGTGTGGGCATTTCAAAAATTTCTTGTCGAATGGCAGGGCGAAATAATTTTTTGAGATTGACATCATCGCCATCCAGAATCAATAAATCCGTATCCTGATACAGTTGATGAACAATTTTTTGGGTCGCTTCGGCTAACGTTTTTGAGTCGGTATAATGTTTAAAAACATCCTGATAATCAGGTAGTTCATTCAAAATTACGGCTAAAGATTTGGGGTCAAATTGCCCGACTGCACCCGTTTGGGAAGTTGTCCATTGATAGCTTTTATTGAACAGCCTAAACGTGCTAATCTCCTCAAAATCATGGTCTTCTGATGCCATCCAGTACACAGGCACAAAGCGATAAGCGGGATATTTTTGATGCAATTCCCGACAAGCATTAATAACAGTAATGATTTTGTAATGAAAGTACAAAGGACCCGTAAAAATATTGAGTTGGTGTCCGGTCGTAAGCGTAAAAGTATTCGTATCTTTCAGATAATCAAGCGATTGAGGCAATTCCAAATCTGCTTTTTGGTATTGAGTAGCGAATGCTTGATACAAAACTTGCCGATTATCGGCGGGATAACTGCTTTGTTTAAGCTGAAGTTGGGATTCATAATTTTCTATCGAAGGAAAGGCACGATAAAAAGAGCTA
>CAZNYR010000094.1:0-4595 GCA_964577275.1 uncultured Cytophagales bacterium
ATTCTCGTCCAAATTTCGGATGAAAATGGAAGTTTTGATAAGCCGCAATATTTCTTTGCCAAGATTGATGTTTCGACAGGAAAAGCAGTGGTTTTGATTCCGTCAAATATTACGATAAGTGGAAATTACAAAATCCAAATCACAGGACGTAGCATAAATACCAAAAGCAATAATGTTGCGGTGCAGCAAACACTTTATCCCAAACCAAAAACATCGTGGATTAAGCGCAACGGTACGATTTTGTGCGCCTCCGAAGAAGCCGAAGCCTATCAATGGTATCAGCGCAACGAAGCAGGCGAATGGGAAGCGATTGCGGGCGCAACTGACAAATGTTTGGACATGAGTTCTATCACGGGACGCACCGAGAATGAGCGCCACACCGTAACGGTACGAGGATTTATGGGTAATCGAGGGGGCGATTTGGCAACCCCATACGGCTACCGTGAAGTTGCCCAAGTCTTAGCAAATGAATCCGAAATTGATGGTGATTTACGCATTTATCCGAACCCTACTTCGGGACAATTTTCAGTGGAATTGACCTTGAAAAAAACAGGCAAAGTTCAGATGAAATTGGTCGATATTTTGGGCAAAGAAATTTATCCAAAATCATTTGAAAATATGCCCGTTCGATTCGTAGAACATTATGATATTCAACAACTTCCGAGCGGTATTTATTTCTTGCACATCCAAACTGAGCAAGGAAGAATCGTTCGGAAAATTGTCAAAGAATAATCAAAATCATTCCGAAAAAAACGGAATATAAAAATCTTAAAAAAGGGTATCAACTTACCATTTTACACCGCACGGATTTTGTCTGTGCGGTGTTTTTTTGGCTGTATTTTTCTCATCATTTTGCCGTTTTGTCCACAAAATCAAAATATTTTTGCTTGAAAAATAAGACAAACCACAAGTTGTTTTCGTATTTTTAGGGAAAAACATCATGAATCAATTACCTTTATTACCTACCGGACAACAGGATTTTGAAGAACTCCGCAAACTAAAAATGCTTTATGTCGATAAAACCGATTACATCCATCGGATTTTGCGAACGCATACGCCTTTTTTCTTTTTGTCGCGCCCCCGCCGCTTTGGTAAGTCATTGTTAATCAGTACATTAAAAACCATTTTTGAAGGCAAAAAACATCTTTTTGAAGGACTTTATATTTACGATAAAATCGAATGGAACGAATATCCCGTTTTGCATTTTGATTTTAGTAAAATGGATTTTCGAGGGAAAGGATTAAACAAATCTATTTTTGACCGATTAACCGAAATTGCAATTACGAATGAAATTACCTTTAAAGAAAGTACAATCGGAAGTATGTTTGCCGAATTGATGCAAAAGTTACATCAAAAGACAGGCAGGCAAGTCGTGATTTTAATAGATGAATATGATAAACCAATTACGGATGTTCTGGAAGTCGGAAAAAACCAAAAAACTTACGAACACCGTGATATATTACGAATGTTTTATAGTGTGGTCAAAGGTAACTCAGCGCATATTCGCTTCTTTTTTATGACGGGAATCGCTCGCTTTTCTAAAGTTTCGTTGTTTTCGGATTTGAATAATTTAACCGATTTAAGTTTAGAAAAAGATTATCATAACTTACTGGGTTACACGCAAATAGAATTAGAATCTTACTTTGAATCACATTTAAATTTCATTGCAAAAGAACGACAAGTTTCAATCGAAAAATTACTCGAAGAAATCAAAGAATGGTACAATGGATTTTCGTGGAATGGACAAGAAAAATTATATAATCCGTATTCAATCTTACGTTTTCTATTTGCTCGTGAATTTCGTAATTTTTGGTTTGATAGCGGTACGCCCAAATTTTTGATTGAACTTTCAAAAGATAGGTTAATTTATGATATGTCGGGCATCATCGCCGATAGCACCGAAACAGAAAATTTTGATATAGAACGATTAGGTTTAGTTACTTTATTTTTCCAAACAGGCTATTTAACCATTAAATCTGTTGATGATTTAGGTTCTTATGTGTTGGATTATCCCAATAAAGAAGTGGAACTTTCGATGGTGCAACACAATTTGATAGGATTTGCGGAAACGACACGAGGCTCGACCTTAGCAAAAGACCTAATTCGGGCGATACGAAGCCATAACATCGAAAAATTTATCGAAACTGTCAATGTACTTTTTGCCTCGATTCCGTATCAAATTTTTGACCAACATCAAGAAAAATATTTTCATGCCATTTTGTTTTTATCCTTAAAATTATGTGGTTTTTTTATCGAATCGGAAGTTTCCGTTTCCACCGGAAGACTTGATGCAGTCATGCGGTATCAAAATCGAACGTATCTCTTTGAGTTTAAGCTCAATGACTCCGCCCAAAATGCCATCCAACAAATGAAAAATAAGGGTTATTATAAAAGTTATATAACCAAATCAAATCAGGAAATTTATTTACTCGGCATTGGCTTTTCGGGAAAAACCAAATCTGTCGCTGATTGGAAAATTGAACAAATGTAAGTTTTGTTTTAATTTTTACATTATTTAAAAATAAAAATAGTATTTAAATTAGTAACCTACGATATAAATTATGATTTATGGTCTTAATTTCAATAACTTGTGGTGAAAATAATCTTTACGGTTCATAAAATGACGGGTCGTCATGTTACTAAAAGTTTCTCACGTTTCTTAAATTGGTGTGCGTTTTCGTATATTTTTAGGTATATTTCTTGCTTATAAACCAATAACAAAAATAAACTTACGAAATCTTATGAGTTTTTTTAATCCTCGCCCCAACCACAATCGGATGCGTCGTATTTTGTTGGAAAAACTAAAAAACACGCCTGAAATAGCAATTTTTGCGCGTTATGAACGCCAGATTCTTGAAAATACTACCGAGCTACATCGCATGATACCTGATTTAGAAATCAGTTTTACATCGCATCGAATTTGGAAAAATGCCGAAATAGCGTTGGAAATGCACGGCGCACGGCGCATTTATTTTGCGCCTTTTGAAGGTGATGGTATGGTTGAATTTGTGGGCATCGTAACCCAAATTATTTTGCATCCTGACCGATACCCACACGAACGAATCCCCAACACTTTGGATTTTGAGGAAATAGAAAATGAGCCTAAAGTACAGGAAGTCAATACGATGTATTCGGTAACGCACTGTATGCCGTTGCTTGATGATGCGTTTCATTTTACCGAATTTAGGCATTTTATTAGTGGCGAAGCCTTGGATAAAAATTCTCGACAAACTTTCGCTACGGTTTATAAATAATCACACATAAGTAAGTATTATGAATTATAGTCAGTTTTATGTAAAAAATATTGAAATTTCACTCTAATCTACTCATCAAAACCTATACAAAATAATACAAATGAATCTCCAAACTGTTTCTCAAAAAGATTTGATATATGATTTGCCAGAAGACCGCATCGCAAAACACCCCGCCGCACCTCGTGATGCGTCTAAGTTATTGATTTACAGAAATAAAGAAATTAGACATCGCATTTTTCGTGAAGTAACCGACATGATTACTTCTGATTTTACGATGTTTTTCAATAATACGAAAGTAATTCCTGCACGCTTGTTTTTTCAGAAAGACACGGGCGCAATCATTGAACTATTTTTGTTAAATCCTTTAGAACCTTCATCAGAAATCACTCGTGTAATGTCCGAAAATCAGGCGTGTGTTTGGGTGTGTAAGGTCGGTAAACTCAAAAGAATAAAAGACGATACCAGTTTACAAAGAACTGAAATCATTGATAATCAAAAGGTTACGTTGTTTGCATGCATCATCAATCGTGAAAAACAACACGTTCATTTTTCGTGGGATAATCCTAAGATTACCTTTGCCGAACTTTTAGCCTTTTTTGGCGTTACGCCGCTTCCTCCTTATCTCAAGCGCACGGCACAAGTGGCGGATAAGGTTCGTTATCAAACTGTGTATTCTGAACACGAGGGAGCAGTGGCAGCCCCGACAGCAGGGCTTCATTTTACAGAAAACACGATTAAAGAGCTTGAAAATAAGGGGGTTTCTTTGGATTATTTGACATTACACGTTTCGGGGGGGACTTTTCAGCCCGTGCAACACGAAAATGTAGTTGAGCATCCGATGCACTCCGAACAGATTTTGATTTCTCGAAAAAATATTGAATCAATTTTGAATGCTCAAAAAATATTATCTGTCGGGACAACCTCGATGCGGACGCTCGAAAGTTTGTATTGGTTTGGCGTAAAATTGGCACAACATCCTGAAAATGAGTTTTTTATCGAGAAATTATTTCCTTATCAGCAGCATGATATTTTGCCTCATCTGACCGAAAGTATGCGCCACGTTTTGGATTATATGCGCCGAAAAAATCTCGACAAATTGAGTGGATCGACCGAAATTATGATTATGCCTTCGTACACTTTTCGGGTTTGTGATGCGTTGATGACAAATTTTCATTTGCCCGGAAGTACCTTGATTATGTTGGTTTCGGCATTTGTAGGCGATGATTGGCGCAAAATTTATCAAAATGCCCTGGATAATAATTATCGCTTTTTGAGTTTTGGGGATAGTTCACTTTTGTTTCGATAGTTCATTTTTCATGGTACACAAAATATCCACGAATA
>CAZNYR010000094.1:4695-8208 GCA_964577275.1 uncultured Cytophagales bacterium
AAACCCACGATTTTTCATGGTACACAAAATATCCACGAATAAAACCCACGATTTTTCATGGTACACAAAATATCCACGAATAAAACCCACGATTTTAATCGTGGGTTTTGTATTAATAGGAATTATTTTTTAACTTCCTCATAATCAACGTCCGTAACGTCATCATCGGCTTTCGTTTTCGCATCTTGTGCGCCTGTTTCGGCGTTAGGTTGCGCTCCCCCCGCAGGGTCGCCTTGTGGTGCGCCCGTACCCTGATACATTTCGGTTGAGGCGGCACTCCAAGCAGCATTCAAGGTTTCCAGTGCAGTGTCGATTTTGGGGATGTCTTTTTCGGCGTGCGCCATACGTAAATCTTTCAATGCTGCTTCGATGGCAGTTTTGTTTCCTTCCGAAAGTTTATCTCCAAATTCTTTGAGTTGTTTTTCGGTTTGGAAAATCATCGAATCTGCGCTATTAATTTTCTCAATTTTTTCTTTTTCGGCTTGGTCAGCAGCTTCGTTAGCTTTTGCTTCTTCTTGCATTTTTTTGATTTCGGCATCCGTCAAACCCGATGAGGCTTCGATTCGGATTTTTTGTTCTTTTTTGGTGCCTAAATCCATTGCCGAAACATTCAAAATACCATTGGCATCAATATCAAAAGTTACTTCGACTTGCGGAATACCTCTGGGAGCAGGGGGGATGCCATCAAGATGGAATCGCCCGATGGTCTTGTTATCTTTTGCCATCGCTCGCTCTCCTTGTACGATGTGTATTTCGACCGAAGGTTGATTATCCGCTGCGGTAGAAAAGACTTGCGATTTTTTCGTTGGAATTGTGGTATTGGACTCAATTAATTTGGTCGCTACTCCGCCTAAAGTTTCGATACCTAACGATAATGGCGTAACATCCAATAAAAGCACGTCTTTTACTTCGCCTGTCAGGACACCGCCCTGAATTGCTGCGCCAAGTGCCACAACTTCGTCAGGATTTACACCTTTGGAAGGTTTTTTTCCGAAGAATTTTTCGACCTCTTCCTGAATACGAGGAATTCGGGTCGAGCCACCCACCAAGATAACTTCGTCAATTTCAGAGGCTTGCAAGCCCGCATCTTTGAGCGCAGAACGACAAGGCTCTAAAACTCGGCGTAATAATTTATCGGCTAATTGCTCAAATTTGGCTCGTGAAAGCGTCCGTACTAAGTGTTGTGGAATGCCATCAATGGGCATAATATAAGGCAAATTAATATCGGTATTTGAGGAATTAGAAAGCTCAATTTTTGCTTTTTCGGCGGCTTCCTTGAGGCGTTGCAATGCCATAGGGTCTTTACGCAAATCAATGTTGTGGTCGCCCTGAAATTCATCGGCTAACCAGTTGATAATCACTTGGTCAAAGTCATCACCGCCCAAATGAATATCGCCATTCGTAGATTTGACCTCAAACACGCCATCGCCTAATTCCAAGATTGAAATATCGAACGTGCCACCCCCCAAGTCAAAGACGGCAATGGTCGCATCTTCGGATTTTTTATCCATGCCATACGCCAGTGCCGCTGCCGTAGGTTCATTAATGATTCGTTTTACTTCTAATCCCGCAATTTGTCCTGCCTCTTTTGTTGCCTGACGTTCCGCATCATTAAAGTAAGCTGGAACAGTAATGACGGCTTCCGAAACCGTTGTACCTAAGAAATCTTCCGCCGTTGATTTCATTTTTTGCAAAATCATGGCAGATAATTCTTGTGGCGTGTAAAGTCGGTCGCCAATTCGGACACGCGGCGTATCGTTGCTGCCTTGTTCTACTTGATAAGAAATTGTTTTGAGTTCGCTACTTACTTCCGAATATTTTTTGCCCATAAACCGCTTGACAGATTGCACGGTTTTTTTGGGATTTGTGATGGCTTGACGCTTGGCGGGGTCGCCTACTTTTCGTTCGCCATTTTCAATAAATGCAACCACCGAAGGCGTAGTTCGTCGTCCTTCACTATTTTGAATGACGGTAGGTTCGCTCCCTTCCATAACTGCCACGCAGGAGTTGGTAGTACCCAAGTCAATGCCTATGATTTTTCCCATTGTTCGCTTATGATTTTATTGCGTTTATAACTGAATTATTTGTCTTAATTTTTTATCAGAAATAACCGACAAGCGACAGTAAATAAATGCCCTATCGGTTCGGGAATGTTCACAATTTAATTCTGTGAGCATTCGCCCATCTCATTACAAAATCAATTAAGATTTAGCAACTCGTATGCCAAGCGGTTTTTGACGGTTTTTCCTGACATTTTGACATAAAACTGACAGCTTTCGGGAAAGAGTTATAAATTTTAATGACAATCAACTGACGAAATGTGAGGCTGTTGCTGAATTTTCGTTTTGTAGAGGCAAAAATTACACGAACTCGATTATTCGATACCTAAAAACCAAAACAGACCGTCATTTTGTTCCTCCTGCACGCCGTACTAATTTTTACTAAATTGAATATGAATAGTACATCGTATATCAAGCCTCACTGAAGATGTGCGCCATCATATTTAACTTTATTTTGTTACCCTAAAATATCACTTTAAAATACTTTAAAGCCACAAAAAAAGTGTTTTTTGTATCCGTTTTTATACCGAGTGTATCCTGAAATGTACGCTAATTATTCTTGAAATTGTAAAAATTAGAGTGTAACATTGCATCGGTCATTCGGATAATTTCCGAATTTATCAATCTGATTTTTTATAACACTAAATTTTTTGAACATCATGTTTTTTCCTACACTCAATCTAAAAGAAATGAAAGTCCTGCTCATCGCAATATTTGCTTTGCTGACTTTCAGCGCACAGGCGCAGTATCAATTTCCTGAATGTGCCGCACCTTGGGAGGCAAACAAAGCACCCTACGCACAGGGCGACCAAGTATCGTATGAAGGCAAGAATTATCAAGCCAAATATTATGCGCCAGACCCTCCGGGCAGTGCGGCTTGGCAACTAGTTGGGGCGTGTGGCAGTGATGCCTTAGGCTCTGATTTTCAGGGAGAAAAGAAAATCATTGGGTATATGCCCAACTGGCGAAAAACCAGTTATGATGCTTTTACGATTCCTGAAGCCGTAACACACATGAACGTATCGTTCTTGACTTTTAAGCAAAATAATAACAACTGGAATAGTGCTGATTTTGCCTTGATTGCTTTTGATGAAAAAGAAATGCGACTATGCGATTCGATTATGATTGATTTGGGATTATTGGCAAATGCACAGGCAAAAGGCACAAAAGTTTCGATTGCCGTGGGCGGAGCGATTGATTTTGCGTTCTTGTGGCTGATGGAAAAATATCACGCAGACGACCAAAAAATCAACGAAATAGCCGATTTGATTGTGCAATATGTCAATGAACGAGGACTTGACGGCGTGGATTTGGATATGGAAGCATGGTGGGCTGACCCCGCTATCGCAGGCACTTCTGACCAAGGCGGGCGAGTACGAGGCGATAAATGGGGCGGAACTGACCAAGGACCGCATCCCGCAGGAATTGGCTTGACAAAATTAGCCCAAGCACT
>CAZNYR010000094.1:8218-16345 GCA_964577275.1 uncultured Cytophagales bacterium
GAAAATGCCCAACAAAATCCTTTCGGCTGCCGTTTTCGGAACTTCTTATTACGGAAATAATTATGATGACCAAATGGTTCAGTATCTTGATTGGTTAGGACTTATGACCTATGATTTTACTGGCTCTTGGGACAAAACACCCTTCGGTCCTCATGCCGCACTTTATAAGTTGCCCATGGGAACTTATCCTCGTCAATCTACGGATAATCCCATTTATTCGGCACAGGATGCACTTGAATATTGGATGGGAATTGCCGAACCCGCTTGGAATCACGATGGCGGTTTTTCCGTTCCAAAATCAAAATTATGTATCGGAATGCCTGTTTATGGGTATGATTTTGCCAATACAAAAGCCAGTGGCGGAAATGGATACGAATTTGTGCCTTACAAAGATATTGTTGCCGAATTTCCGAATGCTGCCACATCTTATGATAGCCAAGAACCCGGCGATTTGAGCGGACACGTAGTTGGAAATGGAAAAGATATTTATTACGATACGCCCAATGCCGCCAAAGCCAAAATGAATTATGTCAATGACTTTGGACATCAGGGAGTTATCGTCTGGGAAATGTCTATGGACGTGGATTATCAGCATCCTGCAAGTTTATTTAAAGCCCTAAATGATGCCAAAGGTTCGGTAATTGATATAAATAATAAACCTACTGTATCATTGACTTCCCCTGCCAATAACACCAATTTTGATTTGGGCAATGAAATCACGATTTCGGCAACCGCTTCAGATACTGACGGGACAGTTAATTCAGTCGAATTTTTTGTTAATAATACATCTATAGGATTGGATAATTCTGCGCCTTATTCAGTTTCTTGGACTCCAAATTTTGCTGGAACTTACATCATCAAAACGGTCGCTACTGACAATGAAAATGCAAAATCAGCGGTTTCTGAAATGACGATTTCTGTAACAGACCCCAACTCACAAAACGTTGCTCCAGTAGTTTCCAATTTAGGCATTAATCCAAATCCAGTAAATGAAGGCGAAGCTGTAACCGTTTCGGTCGATGCCTCGGATGCGGATGATAATTTGGCTTCGGTAGTCATTTCGGTAGAAGGAAATATCATCGCCACTTTGACTGCCGCTCCTTTCTCGACCACCTTGACCGCAGGCACGGAAGGCGACTATATCGTATCGGTTTTAGCCACAGATTCAGAAGGCTTAACTCATTCAATTTCAGGAACTTTTACCGTAAATCAAGGCGATACAAATGAATGTACTGCTCCCGCTTGGAATCCCAATCAAAGTAATTATAATGGTGGCGACCAAGTGGCTTATAACGGACGACTTTATCAAGCAAAATGGTGGACACAACAAACCCCCGAAGGAAGCACCGAATGGACTGATTTAGGGGCGTGTGATGGCTCGACAGACCCACAAAATAGCAAGCCTACGGCTACGATTTCGGTCAATGCCACTTCGGTCGAAATCAACAATACAGTAACTATTTCGGCAACTGCTTCGGATACTGACGGAACAATTAATTCGGTCGAATTTTTTGTAAATGGTACATCCATAGGTTTGGATACTTCTGCGCCTTATTCAGTTTCTTGGACTCCAAATGCTGCTGGAACTTACAATATGGAGGCAATCGCTACCGATAATCAAAATGCTACTTCAAATACAGTAAGTGCTACTGTAACCGCCACAGATTCAGGCAATAACAATCAAGGTTGTGGCGATATTCCGACCTATCAGCCATATCCTGCTGGAATTTATAACATCGGAAACCAAGTGGTTTACAATGGAATTATTTATGAGTGCCAAGTCAATAATTTGTACAATGTAACTCCGGGTACGGCGGAACATTGGTGGAAAACCATCAGTGCTTGTACTGGTCGATTGGAAGCCAAAAGTACAACTTTCGATGCCAATTTGTATCCTAATCCTGTTTCCGATTTGGCTTCTGTGCGCTTGAGTTTGAAAGATAATTCGTTTGTTAATGTATTTGTTATCAATACTTTAGGAAAAAAAGTAGCGGAACTTTCCAAGCAAATATCCGCAGGAAATCATACACTCCGCATGAATCTGGATGAATTACCAAAAGGCATTTATTTGATGAAAATTCAGGCAAATGGTCAGTCATTAACCCGAAAATTTATCAAGCAATAAACTAATTTAAATTGCACAAAAAAAGGACTAAGGGTTAATCTTTAGTCCTTTTTTTATGCCTTTTTGCTTTTATGGACATTCCTAAAATTTAGCTATTTATGTTCATTTTGAAACTTTTAGAATTAGAAATCCCAAAACTTTGTATTTTTGAGCATCCATCCTTATTTTTTTGAACAGATAAACTAACAAATAATGAAATTTATTAAATATATTTTTGCGACACTCATCGGCATTTCTTTATTTTTTGGATTTTTAGCTTTGGTTGTCGTTGGGCTTTTGGGTGTGCTGGCTGGCGGCGAAGAAATCCCGACCATCAAAGAAAATTCGGTACTCAAACTCACATTGTCCAAACCGATTTATGAAAAAGGCAAAGCCGACCCTTTTGAGGAATTGGGTATTTCGACACCCGAAGGGCTAAATTTGCAAGCCAAAACCAGTTTGCACAAATTGCGAGATGCCATTTTATTTGCCAAAGATGACGACCGAATCAAAGGTATCTATCTGCATATCAATTCGATACAGACGGGATATGCTTCGATGCTCGAAATTCGGGATGCGCTCGAAACCTTTAATTCTTCGGGCAAATTTATTTATGTCTATGGCGAATATTTTACGGAAGGGGCGTATTTTTTGGCTTCCGTAGGCGATAAAATCATGCTCAACCCTACGGGCGCACTCGAACTGAACGGTTTACATTCGGAAGTGATGTTTTATACTGGAATGTTTGAAAAATTGGGCATCGAACCACAAATTTTCCGTGTGGGCGATTTCAAAGCTGCTGTTGAACCATTTTTTCGCAAAAATATGAGTGATGAAAACCGCTTACAAACCCAAGTTTTGCTCCACGATTTGTACGATTTTTATATCCAAAAAGTATCCGATTCGAGAGGAATTTCTTATACTGCCGTCAAAAATATTTCGGATTCGATGTTGGTTCGCAATGCAACAAATGCACTTGATTATCAATTAGTTACCGATACAATATATGAAGACGGTGCATTCCAAAAATTACGAGAAAAGTTAGCCTTAGCAAAAGATAGTAAAATTAATTTTGTATCCTTATCTAAATATCTCAAAGTCGTTGATAATGAAGGTTATACCTATTCATCCAACAAAGTTGCCGTCATTCTGACCGAAGGCAACATCGCCAACCAAAAAGGCAACGAAGACGAAATTAGCCCCGCCGATATAATTAAACAACTGCGAAAGGTTCGGCAAGACGAAAATATTAAAGCGGTGATTTTGCGGATAAATTCACCGGGAGGCAGTTTGTTGGGGTCTGATAATTTGTGGAAAGAAATTCAGTTGCTCAAAGCACAAAAACCCGTCATCGCCTCGATGTCCGATATGGCGGCTTCGGGAGGTTATTATATGGCGATGGGCTGCGATAAAATTGTTGCCTCGCCCGTTACGATTACGGGGTCAATAGGGATTTTTGGGCTAACATTCGAGATACAAGGACTTACCACAGGCTGGGCTGGATTGACCTTTGACCGTGTCAAAACGGGAGTATTTTCGGATTTGGGCAATCCTAATCGCCCATTTACGGAATCTGAACGCCAAATTATTCAGGCTTCGGTCGAAGAAGGCTATCAAAAATTCACTTCCAAAGCTGCCACAGGACGAAAAATGTCGCTGGATAGTTTGCTAAAAGTGGCTTCGGGCAGAGTATGGTCAGGTAAAAAAGCCCATGAAATTAGGTTAGTCGATGAATTGGGTGGATTCCAGAAAGCCGTTGATTTGGCGCTCAAGGCGAGTAAACTTCCCAAAGATGATTATATGCTCGAATATTACCCGAAACAGCAAAAATTATTTGAAAGTCTGCTCAATGAAGGCGAAGTATATTACCGAACGCAAACTTTACGACAGGAATTGGGTATTTTTTATCCCTATTTTTCCAAAATTCAAGCTCTCCAAAAACGACAAGGCATTCAGGCGTGGAGTCCGTTTGAGGTCAAGTTTTAAGGTCAATATCTTCACAAACTTGGCAAGTTTTATAATTAAAAACACAAATTAGTATTATTGCTAATGACTTGGATAAACCAGCATAAAACTAACCTGGTTGAAATATTTGACGATATGACTGGTGGTCTTGTCCATCGCATTTTCGTAGGAAATGCTATCTTTTCGAGCCATGCCAAAAATAAGCATGGAATCCTTCTGAATATCCTTAGAAATGATAAGCAAATCGTTATAGCCGCCAAAAGTTTTCAAATCATAATCCGCATGAACTTTCATCATCTGGATATATTGGTCAGTTTCGGCAGAGGCATACAGCGTGATTTTATTGCCTGTGGTTATCGAAATTTGCATAATTCGTTTAAACCATTGTGCGAATCGGGGTTCTAAGTGCGCCTTAGGGGATACAATAACGACAAACTTTTTGACCGTATTGATGGGCTGATACATTTTGTTAATATAAATGGTGCTACGGCTTTGTTTGAGGAGGTCATTGGTCAGATTTCCGAAAAAATTTCCCAAAATGGATGCTTTTTCGTGCAGTCCAATAAAAAAATGGTCGATTTGTCGCTCTTTGATGGTATGAATAATGCCCGATGCCACATTAATATCGTAACGAATCACGGGCTTGAGATAAATATCCGTGGCGGCGGTGTGCTTTTTGGCTTGCGCCATGAGTTTTTCGGCACGTTTGAGATTTTCGTTCTTATCGGTAATGATGTGCAATCCATAAATACGTTGGGAATCTTTCTTGTATAAAGTGGTGATTGCCAGATTGATAAGATTCTCGGCGGTGGCTTCGTTTGCCAATCCGATGAGGATATTTTCGGTTTGCGTGTGGGGCTGTGGAACGTTACTTTGTAGGTCATTTTCGATAATTTTTTTGCTGACACTCTGCGTAACAAAAGAACTTATCGTGCTGGTAATCAGTATCATAATGATAACGGCATTAAAAATATCTTCGTCCAAAAGATGAATCGGATTCCCTTCGGGAGTTTGTCCGATAATGATTTCAAATCCAATCAAAGCAATCGCTAAGGAGGCGGCAACACGCGCGTTGGTCAAGCCAAAAATAAGTAATCCCTGATTTGCGGAAAGCCCAGCCGTATAGCGTGTCGAAATGGCAGCTAAATACTTGGAAATCACGCCAATAGCCGTCATGACAAAAGCAATATACAGGGCATTAAAACTCTGAAATAAGACCTTATAATTAATTAACATTCCGACACCAATCAGGAAAAATGGAATGAAAATAGCATTTCCAATGAAATCAATTCGGTTCATCAGGGGGCTGGTATGCGGAATCAAGCGGTTGAGCGATAAACCCGCAAAAAACGCCCCTACAAGGGGTTCTAAGCCCGCTAACATCGCCAAAAGTGCCGACAAAAACACGATACTCAACACAAAAATATATTGCAAAATATTATCGCTAATATGCTTAAAAAACCAACGGCTGATGTAAGGAATCACCACAAACATAATCCCACCAAAAATCAAAATCGAAATCACGAATCGAACCCAAAACATGACCTCAAATGAACTTGAAACCTGATTGGTAATAACCGCAAGCATTAATAAAGCCACCACATCGGCAATAAGCGTGCCTGCGACCGAAATATTGACCGCCAAATTTTTGGTAATGCCCGCCTTGCTGACCAAAGGATAAGTAACCAAAGTATGCGACACAAAAATAGCTCCGATAAGAAAACTCGCCGCCAAGCCATAGCCAAAGCCATAATAAAAAATCGGCACGCCCAGCACAAGCGGAAATAACACCGTACTGACACCAAAAATAATGCCTTTGGTTTTGTTTTTGATAAATTCGTTGATGTCAATTTCGAGTCCCGCAATGAACATCAGATACAGAATGCCGACCGTACCAAAAAGTTCGATGCTGGCACTACGCGAAATGAGATTTCCGCCGTGTTCACCGATAAAAATACCCGCAATAATATACCCCAACACGGCAGGAACTTTGATGCGTTCTAAGGCAATTGGAACAAGTAAAACAATAAACAAAATCAGTGCAAAGACCAGAACAGGGTCTTGCCACGGAGTTGTAAAGTCGAGGTGCATCGTGTTTGTTTTTTTTGATAAATTTACCGTTTCAAACCAATTTAGATTATTTTTTTGTAAAAATACGAAAATAAAATCAGCATATTTTCGGTAGTTTCTCTTGGATTTTTAAGACTTTTTTTTGTTTCTAAAGCCTTGATTTTCAGACCTTTTGATATTATCACAAATAATTGCCGTGGCAATTCCTGCATTCAGCGATTCGGCTTGCCCAAAACGAGGAATCGTAATTTTCTGATTGACAAAAGGTGCTAAATTTTTGGGGATTCCCTGCGATTCGTTCCCAATCAAGAGAATGCCCTCCGAAATGCGGTCAAATTCGTGAATACTTTTGCCCTCCATAAACGCCCCAAACACATGAAGTTGCGTCTGAGCCAGAGCGATTTGCAAGTCCGTATAAAATGGCTTTACACGCACAAACGACCCCATCGAGGCGGCAATCGTTTTGGGATTGTACCAATCGACACAATTTTCTGAACACATAATTTTTGCGATGCCATACCAATCCGCTATCCGAATAATTGTCCCCAAATTGCCGGGGTCTCGGATGTCTGCCAACGCCAAAACAAATTCATTCTGAAGCTCAAATTCTTGATTTAGAGGAATCCGCACCACCGCTAACGCCATATCGTTGGTCTGAAATGTAGTGATTTTTTCGAGTTGAGTTTTGGTAATTTTTTCGACTTCTGGAATGGAATTTTGATGGCGTTGAATAGTTTTAAAATATTGATTTTCAAACCTTTCGGTATAAAATAATTTTTCAATTTGCCAATCAGAATCTATCAATTCGAGGACGCTTTTTGCGCCTTCGACCAAAAAAAAATTTTCTTGAGTTCGGTGTTTTTTTTGGTGAAGCGCACGAACAAATTTAAGGGTATTATTGGTCATTTTTTGGCAATCATAAAATCAAAACTTTGGCAGAATTTAATCATTCTACCAAAGTTAAATTCTTGAATTATATCAAAATACGAACGGGGTCTTCGAGTAACTCCCTGAAAGTCTGCAAGAAAGCCGCACCCGTTGCGCCATCCACAACTCGGTGGTCGCACGAAAGGGTAACTTTCATGATGTTTCCGACCATAATTTCACCATTTTTGACAATCGGCGTTTGTTTAATGCCGCCCACCGCCAAAATACAAGAGTCTGGCGGATTAATAATTGCCGTAAATTCGTCAATCCCAAACATTCCCAAGTTGGAAATCGAAAACGTATTGCCCTCCCATTCGGTGGGTTGCAATTTTTTGGTTTTGGCTCTTCCCGCCAAATCTTTGACTTCCGCTCCGATTTGTGAAAGTGATTTTTGGTCAGCAAATCGCACCACAGGCACTACCAAACCATCCGGGATTGCCACAGCCACGCCCACATGAATATGTTGATGATAACGGATTTTATCGCCATACCAAGCCGCATTGACGGCAGAATGTTTACGCAAAGAAACCGCTACTGCCTTGATAACCATATCGTTAAAAGAAATCTTTATGGGCGCAACCGCATTCATGCTTTTGCGTGCCTCGATGGCTTTATCCATATTAATTTCCATGGTCAAATAAAAATGCGGTGCTTGGAATTTGCTTTCGCTCAGGCGGCGAGCGATGACCTTACGCATCTGCGAAACAGGCTCTTCGGTATAATTTTCTTGTCCTAACGCCACACTTGCCGATGCGGATGACATTGGACTTGGTGTTGCTTTTGGAGCTGGCGTAAATTGTTCAATATCACGTTTGACGATGCGTCCGTGCTCGCCTGTGCCTTGAATTTCAGCCAAATTATAGCCCATTTCTTTTGCCATTTTTTTGGCAAGTGGCGAAGCCTTCAGTCGCCCCGAATCCATTGTTTTTGAGGTACTTACCGAAGTGGCTTCCGCTGGTTTTGGCGCAGGCATCGGAGCTGGCGTGCTTTTGGGTATTTCCGTTTTTGGTGGTTCAGGAGAGGCAGTTGGCGTGGCACTTTTTGTTTTTTCGGCATCCAAT
>CAZNYR010000095.1:0-15623 GCA_964577275.1 uncultured Cytophagales bacterium
CTTGTGCCTGATGCCAAGAAAAATCCGCAATGGACTATTCCTGTTTTCATTTTATCTTTGGCTCTTATCGGATATGCCTGTTATTGGATGGTGATTGCTGCCGAAGATTTAGCCAGCCATTATGGCATTGCGCCTGCGATTATTGCCCTGACGATTCTGGCGGGCGGTAGCTCTGTTCCTGAAATGATTTCTTCGGCAATCGTAGCCAAACAAGGACGAGGCGATATGGCGATTGCCAATGCCGTAGGAAGTAATATTTTCGATATTCTGATGAGTTTAGGATTTCCCGTCTTGCTTTTTACGATAATGCAGGGCGATATTATTATTCCCGAAGCCGATGCCGCCAATATTAATTCGTCTGTAACGCTGTTATTTGCCAGTTTATTTATTGTCGTGGGCTTGATGGCAGTTCTCAAATTTAAGGTGGGCAGAGTCTTTGGCGCATTTTTAATTTTATTATATTTCGGTTATGTTTGGGCGGCATACTCCAACCACTTAGAAGACATGAATAATTGGATAATGTCCATGATCGGATTGGGCTAAAAATGATACTTGTACTTTTTGACAAAAGAAATCCCTACGAATTTTTCAAAATTTGGTAGGGATTTTTTATTAGGTGTATGAAGAATAATTCAATCGTTTGATTTTCAAACAATTACATCGTCATAATACTTAGTATTCAATACTATTTAAGGATTAAATTTTCATCAAGGCAGCCAGCATATCCAAGTTTTTTTTCTTGCCTTTCAAGACCAAAAGGGGGAGATTGCTGTTTTCGAGCAGTAATTTTTCGGCAAAACTACCGAGCAGAGCCGCCGCTGCTCGTGTTCTTCCTTTTGAACCTAAAAGTATTAAATCGGCGTGTTCGACCAATGCGGTGCTATACGAAATGCGTGCCAATGCCGTGCCTTTGGGGTCAAACGTATATTTAATATTGACGGGTGTATCGTTGGTATCGAATCGCTCCATGAAGCTCTGCCATGTTTCTTCGGCATTTTTACGCATAATATTTCCAAATTCATCAATATTTTTGCCCGAAGCATAATATCCGTTAGGCAGTCGATAGACGTGATGGCACACGATTTGGGTTTGCTCTTCGGGATTGGCTTGGGCAAATCGCAGAGCGTATTCGAGTGCCATGTGCGAATAATCCGAAAAATCAATGGGCATAAAAATTTTTGAGATTTGTGTTCTGACATTTTCAGGCACACACAAAACCGAACACAATGCCCGCCGTGCCAGTTTTCGTGCCAATAAACCAGAGCCATCCAAGACATTTTTGCGTCCCGTAGCAATGACATCAATCTGGTGTTTTTTGCTCAGATGAAGCATTTGCGTCAGGGGGTCGCCGTGGGTTGCCTTGACAATGACCTCAAAAGAATGGTCTGGATTTTTAGGCTCATAGTTAGCCACCAACTCTTTCATGCGTTGTATAATCACTTCCTGCGAAGTGCCTTTGATTTCGGGATATTCCGCCCGCAGCTCTTCGGGTAATTCGTTATCATCCGAGGCGATATGCACGAAGAAGATTTTATCCACCGTTTTGATGACTTTGGTAATAAAAAAGGCATATTTTACCAAATGCTCATCCATTTCCGTAAGGTCGAGACCGACCATGACTCTGCGGATTAAATACATGGTTGTATGGGATTAAGTATCTAATTTTAAACCTGTTATGATTCGTAAACAAGAGAAAAACCGATTTCGTGAGCTTCTTGTTTGCTTATCGAGTGCAAAGTTATAAATTACCTGCACAAAGCGCAGGACATCGCTCTGGGAATCGACTTTTCTTCGCAAATCTTTGGTGAAATCAAGCAGATTCCGTAATTTGTCAATAAAATAAAAAAAAATCAATGAAGTACCTTTTTTACTTCTGCTGGATTCTCTTAGGCGTATGGCAGACCCTGACAGCACAAGACTGCCAAAATTGCCCCAAAACGAATGAAAAAACTGATTTTTGCTACAAAAATACGGATTTTCCGAAGCAATGCGCTCGTTTTTCCCAAACTGCCGATTTATTTTATGTCTATAATCAAAAGCAAAAAGTTATCAAATTACGCATCCCCGAAAATCCTACGCCTTATCTGATACAGCTTGCCGAGAACAAAAAACTAAAATTTGCCATTTCGGATATTTTATTTATCCAAAAAGCTCTCGATTATTGGGAAAATCGACCTTTTACCGAAGGTTTTGATACCACAAAATTGGGCATTGGCATCAAAATTATACAAGAAGGCAAGGGCAAAATCGCCCAAAAAAACCAAAAAATACGCTTTCGGTATATCGGCAAATTTGAGGACGGACATATCTTTGATTCTTCCTTAGAACGAAAAACACCCTACGAAGGGATTTTGGGCGAAGGCAAGCTCATCAAAGGATTGGATGAAGGCTTGGTAGGCTTGCAAGTCGGTACGAAAGCCCTCCTAAAAATCCCACCAAAACTGGGTTATGGCGAGCAGTCCTACGGAAAAATCCCCGCAGGAACAACACTTTATTACGAAATTTTTATCTTGCAGGTAGAATAACAAAAGATTCCCGTTTATGAAATTACTAAAACAACTGCGTCCGTTTGCGCTAATTATGGCGATTATTTCGGTCTTTGTACTCGGAATGATAGGATGTTACGATACTTTGGTCATCGCCAACAACGAAACCGAATGGTACTTTTGGAAATCCCTTTATGCGATTATTTCCATGTTTTTGATGGAAGCCAACGTCCCAAACGATTTATCGAATCCCTATTTATTGATGGCAAGCTACATTGCTGCCCTGATTTTGGGATATGGATTTTTTATGGCAGTTTATAAATATGCCTATGAAGGCTGGATGCTTTTTCGGATTCGGTATTTTTACGACAGGCACATCATGATTTTGGGCGTAGGAAGTATTGGATTTGGATTGGCTGAAGAATTATTAAATGCTGGTTATCAGGTAGTTGCAATAGAATCTGACGAAAACCACGAGAATGTTGCCAAGATTCGACAACTGGGCGGATTGGTCTTGACCGAAAGTGCGTATGAACGGGCAACGCTCGTCAATGCGGGACTATCCAAAGCCAAATATTGCATCATTGCGCTGGGAAAAGACGATAATAATTTACGCTCCGTGAACCTAATTTCTCATCTTAATTATTTGGGCGTAATCCAGAAATCCATCAAAGTCTTGGTGCATATACGAGGGCGTTATAACACAGGTTTCTTGCGAGATTACATGGATTTATACAACAAAACCGAAAAATTTGATATTGATACCTTCAATACTGACCGATTGGCTGCCCAAGTAATTTTTGATAAATATTCGCCTTTATACCATATTTCTTACAAGACACAGGAAGACCAAACAGGCAACGTCATTGACATCGAATCGAATGAAAATCACATCGTGATTGTTGGCTATAACACCACCACCGAAGCATTTATTGCCGAAAATATTATTTTGAGTCATAGCCCCGGCATCCGCAATTTACGCATCGTGCTGATTGAAAAAAATATTAAAAAAGTGCTACAAGCATTACATTTCAAATATCCATTCATGGATGATTATATCGATGTAATTCCTGTTGAATTGGAAAATGAAAATTTTTACGGCGCACTTTATCAATCCAAGCAATTTCATTATTATCTCAAAAACTTGAGCGGCGTGTATTTTTTTGGCGAAGATGATGCCTATTTGATGGGATTGGCAAATGCTTTTCGGCAGGTCTTGTATTCGGAAATAGGCGACCTGACCCGAACTCCGATGGTGATTTGTTTGCCCGAAAATTCGCAAGTTTTGGATTTGCTCGACCCCAAAGAGATTCATTCGCACGGTGCTAATGCGCCCTTATTCAACGAGTTACGAGAAAAATTCAATACGCACGTCATCAAACTCATTGCCGATAATTGCACCAAACATCGCCTGATTGATGCTTCGGGCATCACCGATGCGCTTGCCAAAACGGTTAATTATTTTTATTCGATGAAATACGAATTTGAGTGGCTTTTGACCGATGAAGAACGTCAAAAATTTACCCCCGAAATCCTTGAATTGATGGAAAAACGATTCTTGGAAACCAAATTCAGTACCAAAAATCCGCTACAAGAACTCGAAAAAGCCGTTTTATCCGAATTTTCAAAGGGAATCGGAAAGCCGATGGAAGAATTAACAAACTTTTCGATAGAAAATCGTTGGAATAGTCTGGAAGATTTGAAACAAGAATCAAATCGTTATGTTGCCAGACATCTCAAAGTAAAAGTCGATTTCCTGAAAAAAATGCAACACAACAATCTGGAACGAGAAACGATAGAAAAATATTTCAAAGTCTTTGCCCCGATTGAACATAAACGATGGTGCGCCGAAAAAATGGTCTTTCGTTTTCGGTTTGGTGATTTTCCGCCAGACAACAAAACCAAAAAATTGCTCAAAGACCGCCTCAAAATTCATGACCAACTCATTGATTATGAAATACTTACGAAGGAAATGGAAGATAAAGATTTTAATATGTTTTTGCTCATTACGGTCATGCAAGGCATAAAAGATTGCCTCGAAATATAGTTTTGGATTTTGATGGATAATATACTAAAGTTTGATACCCAGAATCAGCAAGTCATCAATTTGAATTTCGTTGCCTATCCAATCAAGAAATTTTTGTTCAAGTATAACTGCTTGATTAGCAATAGGTTCGGCATGAATTTCGTGCAAAATTTCTTTAAAACGTTCTTTGCCTAATTTTTGGCGAGGCACATTTCCGAATTGGTCTTGAAATCCATCCGAAAACAAATACAAATACATGGGCGATTGAATCTGGAGGGTGTGTGCCTCAAAAGATTGTGTTTTTTTGTGTTTTCGGCTCACGCCTCCGATGCGTTTTCGGCTACCCCGAATTTCGTGGATTTCGTGGTTTTGAATATAAAAAAGTGGATTTTTTGCACCTGCAAATTCGACTTGTTGTGTCGTTTTGTTTAGCACACACATCGCCAAATCCATGCCGTCATCGTTTTGGTGTTCGTTTTGTTGGAGCGCAGAAATTACGCCATCATTCAGATTTTCAAGGATTTGTGCGGGATTTAGCACTTTCTTTTCATTCACGATATGACTCAACAAACTGCTTCCAATCATGGACATAAATGCACCGGGAACACCATGCCCTGTGCAGTCTGCTGCCACAAAAATGAGTTTGTTTTCGAGTGCCGAAAACCAATAAAAATCGCCAGAAACCAAATCTTTGGGTCGGAAAAAAATAAAATAATCCGATAAATGTGCATTGATGGTTTCGGGCTTGGGCAAAATTGCTTGTTGAATCGTTTTGGCATACCGAATGCTGTCGGTAATTTTGGCGTTTTGTTCCCGAATATTATCGCGCTGTCGTTCGATTTCTGCTTTTTGTTTTTTGATTTCCTCTGTGCTGTCAAAAATATTTTTGCCCATCACCATGACCTGCCGCTCAATCTGTCCTTTGGGCATCGGAATTTCTTGGAAAAAATCCATATTCCCATAATGTTCCATGACGGCAATAATTTGGTTAATATCCATACCTACACGGGCTTCTAAGGAATCAATCATTTGATTAATGCCTTGTTTCATTTCAATCAATTCGGGTTGATGTCCCTGCTCGGTAAGTCGATGATTCAGAATCCCTTGATTAATAATGGCGGATATTTCTGCCACATTCTG
Organism: uncultured Cytophagales bacterium; assembly: GCA_964577275.1. Taxonomy (GTDB): domain Bacteria; phylum Bacteroidota; class Bacteroidia; order Cytophagales; family Thermoflexibacteraceae; genus UBA2561. The sequence continues at coordinate 5,653 of CAZNYR010000095.1, forward strand.
AATCAAGGCTTGGTCTTTCAGAATGCCATCCCGAATGGCTTGGGTATTTTTGTTAATGGTTTGCGACATCGTACCAATTTCATCGCTCGAATGCACCGAAATCGGTTCAAAATAATCGGTTTTGCGATTCATAAAATCAAAAAAAGCAAATAATCCTTCATTAAACTTACGTAACGGAATCAGAATAATGTGGTCAATCGTCAAGATGATTAACGGAATTATTGCCAACGTAATCATAATGATCATCAGGAGATTGCGTTGCAAATCGGCATAGATTTTGCGCAAAAAGAAATCTTGCGGAATTTCCACAATCAAATAGCTATTCATTTCTGGAATATACTGCGAATTGATGAGGCGATATTGTGCCGCACGGTCATAGCCCGATGAAAACTTACGGTCGGTGGTGGTCAAAATCTGTTCGGCAACTCCCGAAATGCCCTCCATATTTCTGATATTCATGGGGCGTTTTTGGTCTTTGGACGTATTAAAAAACATCATTTCAGGATTGCGATGAATGGTAATATTGCCCTGTCCATCGGTAAAATAAATTTCGGCATCCTGACTGACATACGAAGTTACTTTCAACAAAAAATCATCCAGACAAAGTCCTATCCCCGTGATTCCCAGAAACTTACCTTTATCCCGAATGAGATAATCAATAAAAACGGTCAGGTCTTCGGTCAGTGCATTATAATTGGTTTCGATGTAATAAGGCGCATCCGAATTTTTCATCTCAAAAAACCATTGGGCTTCGGGTCTGCCTTCGATAATTTTTTCCATTGCCCAACTCCCATCATATCGAATGCGACTATTTTCGGATGCCAAAAACGTGCTATGAATCTGATACGTGGATTGCAATGCCTGAAAATTTTGGTATCGTAACTGTATTGTTTTCAGATAGTTAAGGACTTTTGTAGGGTTTTCATTTTGAGGATAAAGCATCCGTTTGGTTTCGGGATGACTCGCCATCATCGAGGCAATCGTGAGCGGAATATTCAAATCGGCAATAATCCCCGTATAAATTTTATCCATCAATAACGGAAGTTCGTCATGCAAAATCCGTTCGGTAATGCGTTTTTTGGCGTTATTATAATTCAAAAGATTAATTGTCATCATCGAAATTAACGAGACCGAACTCACGCCCAGAATGATTTTGGTTCGGATACTGAATTGCTGAAAAAATTTCATCGGTTTGAATTGCGTTGTCGTTGCGTTTAGTTGCTCAAAAAAGTCCTTAAAAATACAAGAAAAATACTTGACAAGCCGATTAGAAGTGTATTTTATTGCTTACCTAATATAAAATATCGTTAAGTCATGCAAAATCATGACAACGTTTTCATATTTGGTACTCACGACTACTTAACGGTAAAAAAGCAAGATTTTGTTTCTGCTCAAATGTTAAAAATTCAGTATTAAAAATTCAGGCTGGACTTTTGGGAAATACTCGTACTTTTGTGATTATCGCACGAGTATTTTTTGGGGCATTGAATCATACGGCTGGCGGTTGGTGCCAATTAGGATAAAATTTCTATCGCAAAATCTTCGGTATCAAGAATACTAAAAATGCGATTTAACTTCGTGATAACCAATAATTTGAGTACCGAATCGTTGGGCGCAATCATCACCAAATCGCCGCCTTTGTTCCGAAAACGTGTCAGCAACCGAATCATTAAGCTAATACCAGAACTATTCATATACGGAATCTTGGAAGCATCCAAAATACAATTTTTGATGCCATTATTAAGTTCGCCATCCACCAATTCAATCAATTTTTGCTCGGCGGGCGCACCCAACAAATCGCCCTCAGGACGCAGAATAAGGATATTTTCTTGTTTGATTTCGTAAGTAAATTTCATGACAAAAAAATTAGGGAATTTAGTTTTGAAGTATGTCGTTATCTTTCACTTAACGCACCGAAAAAATATTAGTTTATGGAGAAGACAATTACTTTGAGGCATCAATCCAAAAAGTCCATTTTCGATGGAACGAAAACAGACTTTTGATGAGAGTTCCGAGTGATGATGAAAAATAATTTTTGATATAAATTTGATTTTATAATTCTGATAATCAAATGATTATATTATTTTTGCAAATAATTTTGGAGCGATTTTCGGGTCATTTTCTGAACTTGTGGCTTCAGGAACGGAGTCAGTCCTAATGCCGTGCCTTTTGCGCCCATCGCCATGGAAGCCCATCTTTGCAAGCTAAATTTGTCTTCTTGCTTGATAATTCTGCCGTTTTCGATTTCGATTCGGGACTCAATACGATTAAAAACGGGATTTTTTCCGAATTGATATTGAGCCTCCCACGTTACGGTACCGCCTTGGTCATCCGCTTCGATGTCGCAAAAATTGATTTGGAAGGTGTTTTTATCACGCTCCAGAAGCATTCGCCACATGGCTTTTGCCTCTTCGCCCTCTAAATTCCCGAAAGCTGGGTCTGAAAACTGCACATCATCCGCATAAACGGATAACATTTCGCTCGTATTCTTGTATCTGAAAGCGTGGTAAAACTTTTTGAGAACTTCATAATTTTCCTGTCGCATTGTCGTGGTAGTTTTTATAAAAAGTGAACGTGATTTTATGTTTTTTGATGTTCCAAAATAAGCCAAAAAAAAGCAGGAATCAAAATCCTAATCCCTTGAAAATTAGGAAGTTATAAGTGTATTTCTGACCATAATGGTTTCCAGAAAACCCTTGTCATTCCCAAAACAAGAGCCTCGTTTGTTTCCCGACCAAAAACGAAACAAGAAATCTAAATTTGAAGGTAAATTTGCCAGCCAAAAGGGTAAAATCAAAAGCAGTCGATTTTCTGAAAAAAAATGAGGTAATTCGCATTTCGTAATTTTTTTTTTTGATGACCGACAATGCTCATGAAATTATATTTGATTCCTGTGATGCTCGATGCTGATACGGCAGATTTTGTTCCGCCTGTGGTGCGAAAAGCCATTGCCGAAACCGATTTTTATTGGGTTGAAAATATTCGGACTGCGCGCCGATTTATTGCTGCACTCAAAATGGAACGCAAAATTGATGACCTCAAATTTTTTGTTTTGGATAAAAAAACGACTACAAAAGAATTAAAACAATACTTGCAAGAAATTCCCGAAAATGTTACGATTGGCATTATGTCCGAGGCGGGTTGCCCCGGCATTGCCGACCCTGGGGCGGTAGCGGTGCGCTATGCTCATCAAAACGAATGGGAAGTCGTGCCGTTGGCAGGCGCATCTTCGATTACTTCGGCACTCATGGCATCGGGCATGAACGGACAGTCTTTTGTCTTTCATGGCTATTTGCCGATTCAGAAAAATGAACGCCAAAAAGCCCTGAAAAACCTTGAAAAAGAAGCAGTTAGACATAAACAAACCCAAGTATTTATCGAAACTCCGTATCGAAATAATCCCTTGTTACAAGATATGATTCAGGTATTGAATAGTGAAACATGGCTGGCGATTGCTTGCGAAATTACTTCCGAAAATCGGTTGATTCGTACTCGAAAAATTCGAGAATGGAAACAAAACTTGCCCGATTTGCACAAACGACCCACCGTATTTTCATTATTTAGCGATTAATAGCTTGATAATCAATTTGTTAGAAATAAAATATAAATCGTTTTTCACATGATTATTCCATGGATATGAAAATCTTACTCATTCAAACGGCTTTTATTGGAGATGTGGTTTTGGCAACTCCATTGATTGAAAAGCTCAAAGCGACTTATCCCGAAGCCCAGATTGATTTTTTGGTACGAAAAGGAAATGAATCCTTACTCAAAAACCATCCATATTTACGAAATGTATTAATTTTTAACAAAAAAAGTGAAAAATATAAAAATTTAGTACAGCTGATTTATTTGGTTCGTGCCGAATCTTATGATGTGGTCATCAACGTACAACGCTTTTTTACAACGGGATTGCTCACGGCACTTTCGGGGGCAAAACGCAAAATTGGCTTTCAGAAAAATCCACTTTCGATGTTTTTTGATGCTAAAATTCCGCACGAAATATTGACCGAAAAAGGAAGTCAGATTCACGAAGTGCATCGCAATTTGGCATTGCTTGAATCCTTGACCGATACCGAATTTATACGCCCCAAATTGTATCCTTCAGCATCGGATTTTGAAAAGGTAAAACGCTCAAAACCATATATTTGCATTGCGCCAGCATCGGTTTGGGCAACCAAAAAATTTCCGCCCGAAAAATGGTGCGAACTCATCCGAGAATTGCCCTCAAACTGCCAAATTTTGTTGTTGGGCGGCAGTGGCGATGTGGCATTGTGCCAACAAATTAGGGAACAAACCGATTCGGAGCGGGTCGAGATTTGGGCAGGAAAATTGAGTTTTTTGGAGTCGGTGGCACTTATCCAAAACGCAAAGATGACATTCACAAACGATTCAGCACCTTTACATTTTGCATCGGCTGTGAATGCGCCTGTTTCGGCGATTTTTTGCTCTACGGTGCCTTCTTTTGGGTTTTATCCCTTGTCGGATATTTCCCATGTTTTTGAAACGGACGAAAAACTGAATTGTCGCCCCTGCGGTTTACACGGCAAAAAAGGCTGTCCGTTGGGACACTTCAAGTGCGGAAAAATTTCGATTTTTAAGATGATTCAAGAAACGGGATTGCACGGCGAAATCGTCTAAAATAATACAATAACAATTTGATTAGCAATACATTATATTCAAAAATTAACCGAAAGTAGCCTCAAGATTTCACTTCCTCAAAATCAATGTATTCACCTTCGGTAAAATCTTTGGTGGCGTGTCGTTTTGGTTCTTTGACGTAAGTAATGGTGATATTTTCGTCTTGTTCATTTCGGACGGTATGTGTGGTTTGTTGATTTTGAGCTTGTTGTTGGGCGGCGGCTTCATGAAAACGTTTTTTCATTTCTTTTTCGAGTTTTTTGCCTGCTTTTCGGAGGATAAATCGTAGGATTTTTCCCGAAAATTGATAAAACAAAAAAGCAATGACGACCAGAATAAGTATGATTTTCCAAAACATAATTTTAGGCAAATATGGATAATATCAGGTTTAATATTGAGTCAGGCAATTCGGTTTTCGGTATTTTACCTCCCGTTTGACATATTTTTCGAGTGCCTTGGGGGACATTCTCCAAATCTTTCGGTTGTCCATTTCTTCGCATAATTTTTCTGCCAAAATCCGACTTTCGGTCGCCCAAAGATGGATATACCCGCCCTCGGTAACGGTAACGAGTCGTGCGCCTTTTCGGGTAAATTTTGCGCCCCACACCCAGCGATTTGATTCCCTAAAAATCAAAGCACTTTCATTGGCATTGCCTTTGGAGGCAAAATTCCAGAGGCGTGAAGTTTGGTCTAAGCAAGCAGAGGCGAGGCGTTGGCTTTGGGCATCAAACGTGAGTTCGGTAATTTGCGAAGTATGCCCCAGCAAAGCGGTTTTGACTTCAAAAAGATTGGCTTGATTGGCGTAGCCATAACCCACAAATCCTTCTTTAGAACCAACGGCAAAGTATTTTCCGTTCGGACTAAGTGCCACAGCAGTAATGGATTTATTAATCCGTAATTGACGTTCGTTGGTCAGGAATTGATGTGGAATATTGGCATTCAAATCCCAGATTCGCATCACGCCATCGCTTTGCCCTGCGGTTAAATATTTGTCGGAACTGGCAGTACAAACGGCAACATCATCAAAAGCAATGTGCGGAGCAGAGGTCTGGATTTCTTGAATCAACTGGATATCAGGATTATTGGTTTTGCCTGTTACCTGAAAAATTTTGAGGCTATTCTGACAGCAAATGACGACAAATTCCTGTTGATTGAGCTGAAAACTTCGGACTCGATTAATGATGCCATTTTCTTGGTGAAGAGGGATATTTTTCTGACGTGGTTTTTGCAAATGAATCAAAAATAATCCGCCTTGCGTGGTAGTTACCCATAAATGACTCCCGTTGAGGGCGAAATCCGTGCTTCGGATGCGGTAATTTCCGAGTGATATTTCGGTTATTTTCGGAATATTTGAAGTTGTTTTTTCATCCCAAATCAAGAGTTTTCCGTCTTCTCTGCCCGTTACAAAAATCTGATTATCAGGATTATAAGATAATGTTCGGATAGAATAACGGGAATCGGTTGCAATTTTGAACGAATCTTTTTTCTGATGTAAGTTTTTGAGCGTATGGTACAATGCCGAATAATTTTCGGTATTGTCATCTCCGCCATGCTGTTGGTTGAGGAAATAGCCGTGTAATGCCAAGTTAGCACTCAATTCTACGCTATCCTGCAAATGCTGTATCGCCTTGACAGACAATATCTTAGCTTGCGAAAGCATATAAAGTTTATCGGCTTTATTTTTTTCGACGATGGCTTCGGCGCGCGCCAAATTAGCAATATTACTGGCATTGGCGGCGGCGGTTTTGGCTTTTTCGGCGTTATCTCGTTGTTCTTCAGCTTGTTGTTTCTGAAAGATGGCTTGTCCTTTCTGAAGTCGTGCTTCCTGTTCGGCACGCTCGGCGTTATCGCGTTGTCGTTCGGCTTCTCGGCGTTGTGTATTGGCTTCTCGCTGTGCAATTCGTGCGCTATCGCGCTGTTTTTCGGCTTCGATGCGTTGTTTTTCAGCTTCTTCCTTGGCGATTTTGGCTTTTCCTAAGGCATCAATCGCCTGTGTTTTCGCCGAATCTGCTGCGATTTTGGCGTTAGTGGCTTTGATTTTGTTATCATAAGACCGCCACGCCAGATAAATAGAGCCTAATGCCAAAAGTGCTACAAAAATGGCAAAAATTCGAGTACGTTTTACTTTGGCTTGCTCCAATTTTAACAAATGTGCCTGTCGTTGGCGTTCAGCCATTTCTGCCGCCAAAATTGCCGATTCAGCCGCCTGAATGTACTCGATTTGGAGGTCGGTAGGTTTGGGATTTTTATGATTCACTTGAGCATCTTCGAGCCAAGCTCGTGCCAGCGAATATTCGCTACCGCGCAATAATAAATCGGAACTGCGCTCGCTTTTTTCCCAAGCCATTGCTTCTTTGAGCCATTTCGTATGACTTTTGAGGTATTCGCTATCGGTATCAATGAGCCGAACAATCGCTCCGAAAGCTGTCTGAAAATTATTTTCCGAAGTGCATTCTATAATAGGAATCCCTGCCATGCCGACAGGCATATCTGATTGATGTACAGGGATATATGATACGGGAATAATTTTTTTGTTCAGGCTGAGCGCATAGTCAATTTCCGCTTGGCAGGATTCGGAATCTACCGAATTAGGCGAAATGATATAAATAAAAATATGGGCTTGTTCGATGCCCTCGAAGGATTCTTTTTCGAGATGCTCTTGGGAAATATATTCTTTGTCAAACCACGTAATTTTGCCTTGTGATTCTAACGAATTATTAATTTTTTGGACAAAATCCGTGTCGTGTGGCGAATAACAGAGATAAATATCGGTTTCGAGTTCGGCTCGTTTTCGGAGACTTTCCTGAATAAATTGTGCCTGAATCGGCAGGGCAGGCATCAAACTATCTTTGCCCGCCAGTTTGAGCCATGACCAAACCGTTTGCAGATGCCAGCCTCGAAGCAATACGCCCGGATTTTCGCTTTGCTTTTCCCATTGCAAAGCCCTGATTAACACGGTTTTATGGGTGTGATAATAGTCGTGATGGATTAATACTTCATTCAAAATATCATCCAAATCCTTTTGCAAATCGCTGCGTTCTCGGCGGTCGTTATTGTCAGGCAACTGATTATCCGTAAAATCAATGACGGGCAATGCCCGAATTTCTGGTGGACGTTCCGCATACGGCACAGCCTTAACCAAGAGCGGAATAATTCGTTTGTTTAGTTTTTTGGCATAATTGAGTTCCTCTTGTTTTTCGGGATTCACGACCGAATCAGGCGAGATAAAAAACAAAATATTGGTCGCCGATTCGATTCCTCTTTTGACGGCTTCATCATAATTTACGCCTTTTTGGATGTCGCTTTCGGGTGTCCACGTAGAAAGTGCCTTGCGATTAAGCCAATTCTGGACTACTTTCTGGTATTCCGAATCGGTTGGCACGGCGGACAAAAATACATCGGTAGCATAACTTTCAGCATTTTTTTTGGCTTCGCAAATGTATTGGGCGTGTAATTCGGTCGGCTCGCAGGGTGGCTGTTCGGTTTCAAATTTGGTTTGTAACCATTCTTGGGCTTCGATGCGTTCCTGTCCTTTGAGCAAAAAATTATTTTGGTTTTGGTTGCGTTCCCATTCTAAAGCTCGATTCAGAAAATACGTATGTTGGAAAACATATTGGCTGTGATTATCGAGCAGTTGGATAAGTCCTTCAAACGATTTATCAAAATCATCATATTCTTCCCGAAAATAAATCCAATTTAGTTTGGCTATCGTAGGGTGCATTTTATCCCAACAATCGGAAGGCTCCACGTGCAAAATTGGGATAATACGCTTGTTTTGTTTGACGGCTAAAAGAATTTCTTTGAGGCAATACTGGGATTTGACCGAATGTGGCGCAATGACAAAAATAAAATTGTGAGCTTTTTCGATGCCATCATCAATTTGTTCCTGAAAATCTACGCCCAGCGGAATATCTTTTTGGTCAAACCACACCCGTTTGCCTTGCTCCACAAGTTGGTCATGCAGTTTGAAAGCAAAACTTTTGCTGTCTGCTCGTCCGTAAGAAATGAATACATCCTTGAAATCGTACATTATCCAGCCAAATTGTAATCTCTGCACAAATTAAACACTATCCCCGAAAGTCCCAAATTTTTGTCATTCAATTCCCCCCATCACGCCGTATAAATTTCTGGAGCAATTTGCTAAAAAAAGTACGATTTGGCTAAGAAACCTCGATTTTTTCTGGAATCTCGGCGTACTGATTCAGGTATTCAATCAGTTCGTCTAATGAGTGCATCCAATTTCCGCCGTTTTTTTGTACCATTTTCCCGACCGCCTTCATGGATTTGACTTGGAAGGATGTAAATTCATCTTGCTCATCTTTGTAGAGAATGCAAAGCACCGTTTTTTCGGGGCGTTTATTGGAATCATCAATCACTTCGGCAACGGCATAAACCCCCGTCATTTTGGGAGTCAGGACATACAGACAGAAATCACAGGCTTCGCGCTCGTGCAGTTCTTGTTGGTAAGCCTCATCGTTCCATTCCTCTACCACAGGATTAAAATAATCAATTTGGAGGCGAGGCATGACATAATCACGCCATTTGGAGTGATTTACCGTCCCACCTAAAAACACTTTTGCCATAATCAACAAACAGTTTAGTAACAATTTTGACTCAATAATTTGTTGGTTTTGAGATGTTTAGCACGTTTCATTTAGTTCAACCAAGCACGTGCCGAATCTTTATCGTCAAAATAACGAGTATTGAACAAACGACCGTGCGGCTCTTCCATTGTCTGTTCGATAGAAACTTGCGAAAAAATTTCGGTACTCATCAGGAGAGCCACTTTTTTTAGTCTGGTTGATTTGCTGTGCGGTTTTAAGATATTTTCGTCCGTCCAGTGCTGTAAATCTGGACTTATCGGGAATAAAAAATAAAGTGTATCAATCAGTTGTTTTTCAGGAAGATGTGTCTTGAAAAAAGTGGATAACTGATACATCTCGGCTTGGTATTCTTGGTCGTTCATGGATGCACTCTTGGGATACCAGATATTTTCTAAAAGGGACACTTCTGGATAAAAAATAATTTGTTGATATTTACTTTCATACAAGATGGTCATGTCAATGTAATTAAGTCAATGTGCTAAAATTCCTCTAAAAATAAGAAAACTTTTTGAATTAGACGGAGGCTGACATTTTTTTAACGGAAAAGTTATTTTAAAACTCCGAATAATCTTAAAAAAAAAGCGACAAATCATGTTCCAAGATCAAGGCATAAGATGCCACATAATGGAAAGTAGATTTAGTTTTTCACGTAGGATTGAATATCTTTGACCATAAGTAGTATTGAGTATTTAGTACAAAGTATCAAGATGATGTAATTATTTGAAA
>CAZNYR010000096.1:0-376 GCA_964577275.1 uncultured Cytophagales bacterium
TTTTTCAATTCCTGCCGAATAAAAGATACAAACCCATTCATATTTTTGGTATTCCTCAAAAACATAATGCTTTTCGTTGCAAATTTTTTCCAAAAAAGGAATAATTTTGAAAGGAAATTTTTGTTCCGTAAAACCCTCTAATTGTTCTAAATCCATATATTTTTTCAGTAAAGCCCTGATATAGAGGTTATTACTAACCGTTAAAAGTTCGACTTTTTGGGCATTATAATAAGTTTGGTAATCGGCATTTTGCAGATTTACGGTTCGTTTTTCGCCCAATATTTTCTGAGAAAGGATTTCTTCATACAGTCGAAGGGTTTGCGTGTCTTTTTGCGTTAGTTTTTCTTCCTGTATATCTTTATCAAACAATGATTTT
>CAZNYR010000096.1:386-15555 GCA_964577275.1 uncultured Cytophagales bacterium
TGGTGAGCAAAAGTATAGAGTTCGCCCTCTCGCTTCACGAAAGAGCGTTTTGGGTCTGCCCATCGGACAATGGCTTTGAGTTGTTTTGCCTTCACGCCTGTTTTATTTTCGTGAACGAGTATTTTCACCATTTTTTGGGATTCGGCAAAAAGCAAGTCAATTTCATTTTGTTGGTCTTCCTCACTAACTGCCGTGGGTACCACCCTTGGAATTTCACGCAATGCCCATCGCTTGAGGATTTGTGCATACACCTGAAACTCGAAATCTATGGGTTCTTGGTTATCAAAAAGCAATTCTAAATTGCTCAAAATGAGAGGTCTATAATAGAATTGTTCTTCTTTGCCTTGTATGCGTCTTTTGGCGATGTCCGTTTTTTTTCTGTTTTGTCCGTTGATTTGTATGGTTTCGTTCCTAAATTTTTTGTCAATAAATTGATGGATGTGTGCTTTGCTCATTTTACCGACACGGATATGGATAACTTCGAGGTTTGAACCACTTACGGGCAGGGCATTTTGTATTTCAGTATCTTTCTCGAACAAGTGTTCCCGACACGAAATATAAATTTTTCGGCAATCTTTTAATTTTTCCAATATTTCTCGAAGGCGAACTTTATAGTCTTGGGTTCGGGCTTTCGTATCCTCATCAAAAGCATCCAAAAAGATAATCAAGTTATTATCAGGAATTTGGGCTAATAAATGTTTGATTTGTTGGTCGGTATCTTGCCCACAATAGACAAAAGCGATGGAACAATCGGGATAAAATTGAGCAATTTTTACCATGGTTTTTTGCATAATCATGGTTTTTCCCATGCCTGACTCGGCAAGCAATAGCACAATTTTACGATTGGAATTCTTGTAAAAATAAGTCATGATTTCAACCAAATCAGGTTTTTTGGTAGTTTCTTGGCAAAAGTTGGATTCGTATTTTTCATTAAGTAGAGCCACATTCGTAAAAAGCGGAATATACTGTGCTAAAATGCTCGTGATATGATATTTAGCATCTGTTTTCCTGTTTTTCCATTCGTAAGTCGTGTCATTTTTTACTTTGGCTAAGACTTGAAAATACGATTTTTTGAAATCCAAAAACGGCAAAGCACGCCACAAACTTCTTTTGAATGAGTTAGCGGGCTGAAAAACAAAGGGTTTTCGGAAATCGTCGGGAATAAGATTTTTATCTATTTCTTTCAATGTCCAATTTTTGCCTTCTTCGGTGGCTATTAAATCCCAGGGAAATATATCTTTTGCTTCATGAGCATGACGATACAAGGCACGAGGGTTTGTACCTTTGTGGGCTGTAACTTCAGTTTTGGCATCTTCCCAGGCTTCATCAATGGTTTTGAAATTTGCCAGACTTTTATAAAATCGGACGGCTAAATTCGTAGCGACTTCATCATCAATTTCGGAATGTGTGCCAATCGCCGCTGGGATATTTTCTTGTAATTGTTGAATTTGATTTTGGGTCGAACAGCCGTTCAGAAATACCAATCGCAAGGATTTTTGTCGCCCAAAAAATTTCATTAATGGCTCGGCATGAGCGACTTGGTTTCCATTTTGGGATTCGAGCAAAAGCTGAAAACCATCCGCATGACCGCCATAATGAAAAACAGCAACTTCATTTTTATTGAAGACATTCAGAATTTCTCCAATGGTTACATTGGGGCGAATAATCGGCGCAAAACCCTCATCTTCAAGGGTTTTACGGAGTTGTCGTTGCTCTTCGGGCAATTTCCGCAAATACCGAGTCGTATCGACTATATCATTGGCAAACGCCAAAAAAATAACAGGTTTCATGGGCAAAAGACATTTTGACTGAATCTGAATCAGGAAAAAAATGTGTAAATTTCATAAAGTAATATCGGTACGAAGTTTACACATTTTTTGTGATATTGATGCTATAAAGCGTAATTTTCGATTAAAAACTGTTTGAATTTCCCGAAATCAGTACGCATCGGAATACTTAGTTTTTCTCGTTGGGCATAGCGTTGTAAGGCTTCTGGAATCGCAACTTTTTCGCCGAGAACGTCCTGTACTGTATCCAAGAATTTGGCGGGATGTGCCGTTTCAAGGATAATCCCATTTATTGGTTTTGTACAATTTTTGAGATAATCTTTTAATGCCAAATATGCTACCGCACCATGAGGGTCGATGATGTAATTATATTTCTGTTTGACCTCCAAAATTGCCGCTCGTGTTTGGGCATCATCATAAAAATAACCTTTGATTTCGGAGCGCATATTTTCGAGATTTTTGCCATAAATTTCGTGCATACGCGCAAAGTTGCTGGGGTTGCCGACATCCATCGCATTGGAAATCGTCTGCACCGAAGGGCGGGGGTTATATTCGCCAGATTCCAAATATTCTGGAACGATATTATTCATGTTGGTTGAGGCAACGAAAGTCGCCACAGGCAAGCCCATTTTTTTGGCAAAAATGCCCGCCGTAATATTTCCAAAATTTCCTGAAGGCACCACAAAAACCGTATCTTTTGACTTGTCTTTCAGTTGTTTATAGGCATTGACATAATAAAAGGCTTGCGGAATTAATCGAGAAATATTAATCGAATTGGCGGAGGTCAGAAATAATTTTTTGTTGAGTTCGGCATCCAAAAAAGTGCGTTTTACTAAGGCTTGACAATCATCAAAAGTACCATCAATTTCGACCGCCGTAATATTTTCGCCCAGCGTAGTAAACTGTTTTTCTTGCAAAAAACTTACTTTTCCTTTGGGATAAAGCACGGTAACATGAATGTTTGGCACGCCCAAAAATCCATGCGCTACTGCACCGCCCGTATCGCCCGAAGTCGCCACCAAAATATGTAATTTTTTGGATTCCCCTTCAACAAAATAAGACATCAGTTGTGCCATAAATCGTGCGCCAAAATCCTTAAAAGCCAGCGTAGGTCCATGAAATAGTTCAAGAACTTTCACGTTTTCGTCCAAATCTATAAGCGGAGCTTCAAACGTAAGCGTATTTTCAATCATTTCTATTAACTTTGCTTTTGGCAGGGCGTGTCCCGTGAGTCGGTTGGCGATTTCAAACGCAATTTCATGGAAGGATTTGGTCTCAATCGTTTCAAAAAATTCGGCAGGAAGTGGCTCGATAGTTTGCGGCATAAACAGCCCATTATCAGCAGGTAAGCCCTTCAAAACCGCTTCTTTGAGGCTTACTTCGGGCGTTTGTCGTTTGGTGCTATAATAATTCATACGATTATATATTTTAGGGTTTATATTTGATTTTTTTGATGAAAAAGTCATCTTTTGCCAAAAATAACGCATTGAAAGACGAGATATATCAAAAACCAAAAAAAATTCGAGTGCTAAAAAAACAAATTATTGATAATCAGTAATTTATACTAACTTTGTAGGCTATAAAACGCATGAAAATCCATTAAAATTTATGCCATTTTTTACACAAAATTACCTTGATTTTTTTTCAGGAATTAGCCCGAAATAATGACCATGAATGGTTTACATATTCAGGCGATAGAAAATTTACGCAACACAAAAAATTAAAATCACGATGGGCAAAAAATTAATTCGATTTGACTGGGCGATGAAAAAATTGCTTCGGCACAAAGTCAATTTTGATATTTTGGAAGGTTTTTTATCGGAATTATTGCGTTTTGACGTAAAAATTCAAAGCATTTTGGAGAGCGAAGGCAACAAAGAAGAACAGGACGACAAATTTAATCGGGTGGATATTTTGGTCAAATCGGATGCCGATGAGTTGATGTTGGTCGAAGTGCAAAACGATTCGGAACTGGATTATTTTCATCGGATGATTTATGGCGTTTCCAAATTGGTAACCGAATACATCAAACAAGGCGAAACTTACGGGACGATTAAAAAGATTTATTCGATTAATATTGTGTATTTTGGTTTGGGACAAGGCAAGGATTATGTCTATGAATATCAAGGGGAATTTGTGGGTTTGCATCAAAAGGATATTTTGATGCCGACTTTCTTGCAAAAATCCAATTTTAAGGTAGAAAAAGTATCGGATATTTTCCCGAAATATTACCTTTTGAAGGTCAATAATTTTGATAATGTCGCCAAAAATACATTGGACGAATGGATTTATTTTCTAAAAAATAGCGAAGTCAAAGACGAATTTCGGGCGAAAGGATTGGACAAAGCCAAAGAAAAATTGGGTTACGAAAGCCTAAACGAAGAGGAAAAAAGACGATATGACCGTTCGGTTGAAAATCTCCGCATTGCCAAAAGTGTCGAAAACACCAAAATACAAGAGGCTGTTCATGAAAGAAATCTTGAAATTGCGAAAAGTTTAATTTCATTGGGTTCTGATAATGATTTTATTATTAAGGCAACGAACTTAACCCTTGAGGCGATAGAAAATTTACGCAACACAAAAAATTAAAATCACGATGGGCAAAAAATTAATTCGATTTGACTGGGCGATGAAAAAATTGCTTCGGCACAAAGTCAATTTTGATATTTTGGAAGGTTTTTTATCGGAATTATTGCGTTTTGACGTAAAAATTCAAAGCATTTTGGAGAGCGAAGGCAACAAAGAAGAACAGGACGACAAATTTAATCGGGTGGATATTTTGGTCAAATCGGATGCCGATGAGTTGATGTTGGTCGAAGTGCAAAACGATTCGGAACTGGATTATTTTCATCGGATGATTTATGGCGTTTCCAAATTGGTAACCGAATACATCAAACAAGGCGAAACTTACGGGACGATTAAAAAGATTTATTCGATTAATATTGTGTATTTTGGTTTGGGACAAGGCAAGGATTATGTCTATGAATATCAAGGGGAATTTGTGGGTTTGCATCAAAAGGATATTTTGATGCCGACTTTCTTGCAAAAATCCAATTTTAAGGTAGAAAAAGTATCGGATATTTTCCCGAAATATTACCTTTTGAAGGTCAATAATTTTGATAATGTCGCCAAAAATACATTGGACGAATGGATTTATTTTCTAAAAAATAGCGAAGTCAAAGACGAATTTCGGGCGAAAGGATTGGACAAAGCCAAAGAAAAATTGGGTTACGAAAGCCTAAACGAAGAGGAAAAAAGACGATATGACCGTTCGGTTGAAAATCTCCGCATTGCCAAAAGTGTCGAAAACACCAAAATACAAGAGGCTGTTCATGAAAGAAATCTTTTTTTTGCGAAAAGCTCAATCAAAAAAGGATTGGACAACCAATTTATTGCGGATATAACAGGCATAACTTTTGAGGAGATAGAAAATTTACGCAACACAAAAAATTAATTTAGAACACGCCCAAAACGCCATGCGAATCGCTATCAGCATTTTTGTCAAGAATGACAGCGAGCCGTGTTCCATCGTCTAACTGCATGATTATCAGGTTAAATTCAGGACTATTACTTAATGAGCTGATATAACCTCGACAGCCTTGTGCGCCTTCAATTTTGCCTTTTAGATGTCCCAGAATTCGTCCTACTCCTCCTTCGCACAAAATTTGCGGAGCATCTTTGGCAAAAAACAAATTGGTTTTTAGTTCGTCAAGCAGTTCTCGGTTTACACGCCGACTGGCAACATCATAAATATTATCGACCACCAAATGCCGAAATTTGTGCATCGCAGCTTTGCCTTTCGCCTCTTCGATTTCCCGAATTTCGTTTTCCAAAATGCCGTAACTTTTACGAATATTAAAGGCAGTTTCCATTGATTTTTTGAGGGCAGCATCATCCAATTCCCAGCGTTGTTGCTTGACCAGCCACGCCGATTTATCTCTCAAATCTCGTAATTCTTCGAGTCTTCGTTTCATTTCTTCGTACTCTTCGAGTTCGCCACGCTGATATTTTTTGGAACTCAAGGCGGTCTTGAGTTCCTCATGGCTCATGGGTGCAGGCGGAACGCTATCTCTGGGATTTCGTCTGGTTTTTCGGATACTATCCTGACGGGCTTTTATCTCTTCGGGAGAAGGCTGATAAATCGCCTCTTCTGTTGTCGTAACATCTTGATTATCAGTGCTTTCTTCCGAGTAATTAGCCGCATCTTCGATTTGGCTGTCATCAATCCACGCATCTTCATCACCTGCGGATTCGACTTCGGAAAGCCGTTTTTTTTTCTTGATTTTCTTGTCTTTTTTGCGCTTTTTGTTCGTATCCTGAAAGCTATAATCCGAAAAATCTGTCTTGGAAGTCGGTGGTGTTCTTGAAGGTATAAAACTGATGCAAAAAAGTCCGAATGTAAGATATAAAAGCGTATATTTCATGGTTTAGTCAGATTAAAATTTGATGTTTAATAAAATTTATCGCATTTTACAAATACAATAAAAATTTGATAATCAATAAATTATAATGCAATAAATAGAAATAACATCAGAAAATTTATGTAAATAATAAAAAAAATGAAATAGAGTTGGAAACTTCTTGAGCCGTAAACATTTTGAATCAAAAGTCGGTTAAAAGTACGTCCTTAAATTTTTGATAAAACATCAGATTTTCAAATTTAATTCAAAAAATTCATTCAAAGGAGTAGCAAATCTCGAACTCCACAAAATCACAGCAAAACCAAAAAAAAATGAAAAATACTCAAAAAATAACAAATGGACAAGCCCATGAATTACTGACTGCCATCGATGAGATTGGCGATAATCATGTGGGTACGTCTTTGGATACGCCACTCCGTGCCGATGCTTTCAAATTGACTGATACCGAAAAAATAGAACAAATCCAACAACATTTTGCACATATTATGGATATTCTTGGGCTTGACCGAAATGACGACAGCCTAAGCGGTACGCCTCATCGGGTCGCCAAAATGTTTGTGCAAGAGATTTTTGGTGGTTTAAATCCCGCAAACAAACCACAGGTCAAGGTTTTTGACAACAAATATGGCTATGGCGAAATGTTAATCGAAAAAAATATTACCTTACATTCGACTTGCGAGCATCATTTTTTGCCCATCTTCGGACACGCACACGTAGCGTATATTTCTTCGGGAGTGGTCATTGGACTTTCCAAAATTAACCGCATCGTCAATTATTATGCCAAACGTCCGCAAGTACAGGAACGTCTGACGCGCCAGATTGCGGATGAACTCAAAAATGTCTTGCAAACTGAAGATGTAGCGATAGTCATTGAGGCAAAACATTTGTGCGTCTCTTCCAGAGGGATTCAGGATGTAAGTAGCACCACCGTTACGGCAGAATATGGCGGAAAATTTAAAACTATCGAAACTCGTAAAGAATTTATGGATTATCTGAAAAGTTCACTTACTAAAGAACTATAAGGTTTTCCATTTTCAAAATTTGTGAAAAGCCTTTAGATATTTAAAAATCTAAAGGCTTTTTTTTATAGGTTAGTTATGGGAGCTTTGATATAATTTTATTTGTTAAATTATTACTTTAAAAAAATTAGTGGAGTTCGTAATAAATTTAGTATTTTTACAGAAAAATTGCATTTTAATCTTGACCTCAAACCAAAAAATAGATGTCATACGGTTCAGAAACGAGAGAAGAAGAGCTAAAAAATAAAATTGCACAAGATTTTTTTCGGAATTATGACCACACAAAAATTATTGAAAATGTCGATTTTTGCGTGGCGATGCCTCGAAGTGAAGCCACAATTTGGTTTTACGATTTGGGATTTGAGCAAAAAAGAAAAAATAAAGGAAATTTCTTTGCGATGTTATAGAAAATCATGGCAAAAAAGTGGGGAGCAAAAACTTTTGTGGAAATCTGTCCCAAAGTATTAATAAATGGATAAAAGTTTATGATGCTAATGGTAGAAATGGTATCGGATTTATGGGGGTTTGCGGTCCCGATTTTCAGAATAATAAGTTTTTACATTCAAAATTCAAAGGGTATTTATCATGTAAGTTATTATCCATTTTATGAAAAAAATATCATAAAACCGAACGTAAATACCGCTCTTCTATGACATTCGATTTCATTTTCAGGGAACGAACTCGAAAGGGCGCATGAATAGTAAAAGTGAAGATGAAACATACATGGATTTGATTACAAAATTGCGAGATGTACTGAAGTTTTTGGCGGAAAAAATTGGGGCAAAAATATATGAATATGGATTTTTGAGGAGTTAAAAAAATGCGATTGTCCTTGTTTTGGGGGTGTTTGGGTTCTGGTTAAAAAAATTTTACAAGAAACATAAAAAAAACAACTTATCCAAAAATTTAACGTAAAATTAACTGAACCCAAACATTAAAAAGACCGTTTCAGACGGACGGCGAAAACGTCATTTTTTCGAGAAGTTTGGCGTGAAATGAACCGCCCTTTTTAAATTGTTTTTTTGTGTTGGTTGGGCTAAGAATCAATTATTTCTAAATCCTTAAAACCAATACAATCATGACGACCATCATAGGCTTTGCGGCTGGATTCCTTTTGGTGCTGATTGGAATCATTCAACTTCTAAAATTTGTTTTAGACCGCAATTCGGAACGACTTATCGCACAAAATGCCCAGACAGACGGCAAAAAACACAAAGCCGTAGATATAAGCCAATATCAAGGACTTATTCGGAACATCGGATTTATTTTTAGTTTGGCGGTTGTATTGCTCATTTTTGAGTGGCGTACTTACGAAGAACCTCAAATCATGCAACTGACCAAAGCAGGAGTTGGCGAAGTAGAAATTTTG
Organism: uncultured Cytophagales bacterium; assembly: GCA_964577275.1. Classification (GTDB taxonomy): domain Bacteria; phylum Bacteroidota; class Bacteroidia; order Cytophagales; family Thermoflexibacteraceae; genus UBA2561. The sequence goes on from CAZNYR010000096.1 coordinate 8,983, forward strand.
GATATTCCTGCGACAGAACAAACGCCGCCACCGCCACCATCACAGACCCAAAATGTTCGGATTACTGCCGTAGAAGACGAAATAGAACTCGAAGAATTGACGGTTTCGTTGGATATGGAAATTGACCAAGAAACAGAAATCGAAGAGGCAACCGTAGCCATTTCGAGCCAGATAGTGGAGGAGGAGGTCGAGGAGGTAGTCGAGCAGATTTATACTTTTGTCGAAGAGCCAGCCGAACCACACGGAGGCATGAACGAATTTTTACGTGAGATTTCCGCACAATTACAATATCCCAAAGATGCCCGAAAATTGGGTATCGAAGGCAAAGTGTTTGTTCAGTTCGTAGTCGATAAAACGGGCAAACTTACTGATATTCAGGTCGCTCGAGGCATCGGACACGGTTGCGATGAAGAGGCGATGCGAGTCATCAAAACATCCCAAAAATGGAAGCCCGGTAAACAACGCGGACGAGCCGTCAAACAACAAATGATACTGCCTATTATGTTTGTTTTACATAAAAGGAGTAGTTGATTTCTTAGCAGCCAAAACTGGAATCCAGCCTTCCTTGAAAGCTGGATTCTTTTTTGTAAAAAGTGTGGCACAGTCTTTTAGGAAATCATCTTCGCACGCTGAAATTCTTTGCGCTCATCGAAAAGTTTGCGGTAGGTGTGATGCGTTTTGCGAATCGTGCCACCGACATCCTCGGCAACTCGCATCATCTTGGGATTAAAGTCGCCTATCCACTTCATTTCCATATACTTATATTGATAATCAGGGACTTCTGATTCTCTGGCATATTTGACGATAATGGCAGATTCTACGCCTTTGCCTTGATATTCGGGGATAACTCCGAATGCTACGCCGATATTTTTGGTGAATTTTTTATTCCACTTAAACCACAAAAATTTGAGTTTTTCGAGCCAGCCCAATTTGCCATTGATAGTTTTGAGAAATTCGTTCAAATCAGGAATCATAATAAAAAATGCCACAGGTTCGCCGTTGTGATAGGCAAAACGCACGATTTTTTCGTCCATGATTGGTTTCATGGTTTTCATAATATTTCGAGCCTGTATCTTGGGCATTTCGCCTACGCCCGAATGTCTGACCCATGCTTTATTATAAATCGTGCGGAAATCTTCGGTATATTTTTCGATATTTTTTTTGTGTAAATGTTCAAACGTATAAGCCGAATTTCGATACACCCGCTCGGCTTTATCAATGACTTTCTGGATGACGGGTTCGCCAATTACACGCCCGTAAGTATATTGCCCAAAATATTTCTTAAAACCGTAGTTTTCAAATAATTCTTGATAATAAGGCGGATTATAATTCATGCCGTAATTGGGGGGATAAAATCCATCTACCAACAAGCCCCACCATTCATCTCGTTCACCAAAATTAATCGGTCCGTCCATTGCTTCCATGCCTCGTTCCTGAAGCCACGTTTTGCAGGTATCAAACAACGTAAAGGCGTATTTTTCGTCATTTTCGCACTCAAAAAAACCCATGCCCCCTGTGGGCTGTTCGTTATCTTTGCTGGCGGTTTTTCGATTAATGAAAGCAGCGACACGTCCCACGATTTTGTCCTCATCTTCCAAGAGCCATCGCACACACTCGCCATGCCGAAAATATTTATTTTTGGTCGGGTCGAATACCTTTTCAATGTCGTTATCCAGCGGACGAATCCAGTTTTCATCCTGTGCATAAAGACGCACAGGTAATTCCAAAAATTTCCGAATATCTTGAGGTTGCGTAATTTCTATAATTTGCATGATTTGTTCTGTCATCTGATAAATTCAGGACGCAAATTAAGAAAACTATTTGGATTGGATTTCCTGCGGCTCCTAAATTTTTTAATTCTTCCTAAAATATTGATAATCAATAAAATAGAAGTTTATATTTTCCTTTTTTTCAGATAAATTGAAAACCGCAGAAATGTGCCTAAACTTTTCCGCCAATCACCAAAATATCATCAATTTGATTTTCATGTTGCATCCAATTTTGGAGGGTCGTTTCTAATAATTGATGTTGTTGGGACATGGGATAGGCATGAATTTCAAATAATAATTGACGAAATCGCTTGACCATAAACTTACGCTTGTGCGTGCCTCCGAATTGGTCTTGGTAGCCATCCGAAAAAATATAAAATGTGGTTGGTGTTTTGAGGTCAATTTCGTGCCGTGTAAATTTGGCATCCAAACTATGAAACACACCGCCAATGGGCATTTTATCGCCTTTAATAATGTGCAATTCTTGATTTTGGACATAAAAAATAGGATTCATTGCTCCTGCAAATTGCATTTTTCGGTGTTTCAAATCCACCACACATAATGCCGCATCCATCCCATCTTGATTGCCCGAATTGTCTTGTTGTAAGGCTTTTCGAACGCCCTGATTGAGATAATTCAGGATTTCATCGGCTTGATGAATTTGTTTGTCCAGAACTGCCTGACTGAGAATCGCATCGCCAATCATGCTCATAAATGCGCCGGGTACGCCATGTCCCGTGCAATCCAACGCCGAGATAATAAACTTCTGATTATCAACCTGTTGAAACCAATAAAAATCACCTGAAACAATATCTCTGGGCTTGAAAAAGATAAAATGCTCAGGAAAGATAATTTGCATTCGTTCTTCAAACGGCAAAATCGCCCGCTGAATCCTTCGGGCATAATTAATGCTGGCGGTAATATCTTCATTTTTGCGTTGCAATTCGTAGTTTTGGCGATTGATATGGTCATTTTGTGCCAAAATCTCTTCTTGTTGTTGTTCTAATTCGGTATTTTTTTCCAGAATTTCATGATTCTGACGTGTAACCTCTTTGGTGCGTATTTGTACCATTTGTTCCAATTCTTCATTTTTTTGACGCATCATTTTTATTCGATGTCGCATCCGAAGGCGTGCGCCCGTAATAATTAATCCTACCATACCGACAAAACTAAAGGTAAGAAACCACCAGCGTTGCCAAATTGGAGGCATAATCCGAAATTCATACTTCAGCTCCTGACTCCAGAGGCCTTGGTCGTTCATGCTTCGGAGCTGAAACACATAAAAACCGGGGCGCAAGTTGGCATAAACCGCCTCATCTTTGTCCGTAACAGGAGTCCAATCGTGTTCAGCCCCAGCGAGTTTCCATTGATAACGGACTTTTTCAGGCACGCGCCTGCTCGAAGACTCGAACCGAAAGGTCAGATGATTTCTGTCGTAAGGCAAGACCAAATTTTGAGGCAATTGAAACCCATTTTCGGTGTGGCAAAATTCTTTTAAATCATCGTTTTGCCAACTCGTTTTTTGCATAAATAGTTGGATTTCTTTGAGCCGAACGCGGGGCGGAATGGTATCTTGAATTTGCAGATTGGACTTATATTTTTGCACGCCTTCGATTGTCCCAAACCACACATTATTTTGGCTATCACAAAAGATGGCTTTGCCGTTATTTTCGACCCCAAAAAAACCTTCGTGTTTGCCGTGATTCTGGATTTTTTCGATTTGACCATTCTTTTTGAAGCGAATTTGTGTAGCTCCTAATTGTGTGCCAGCCCAAATATTTCCCGTTTTGTCGAGTGCCACCGAATAAATCGCATTGGAAGCCAGCCCTTGAGGTTTGCCTACGGGCGTGAAAGTTTTGCCGTCATAATAAATCAAGCCCTGTCCATACGTCCCGAACCAAATGCGCCCAAAAGCATCCTCGGCAATTTGCATGATAGGCACATTTTTAAGCCCCGTTTTTTCGGTATAAGATTCAAATGTTTTGCCATTGAATTTCAAAATCCCTTTGTTGAGGGCTATCCAAATATCGCCATTTTTTGCCAAAAATAAATCCGATGCAAAGCCCTGAATTTCAGGTAAATCGCTTGTAAATGAAGTCGTTTTTTCGTGTTCATGCCGAATCAAATGCTGGTTCTGGAAAAAATACAAGGCATCTCCGTCTTGCAAAATTGCCTGAATACTTCGAGGTTCTAAGCCGTATTTTTCGGAAACAGGATTGAGATTTTTGCCATCATATTCATAAAGTCCCTTACGAAGCGTGCCGATGAGCAAGTTTCCGTTTTTCAGCTCAACAATACGCATCAAAATGCCCAGTTTTTTGCCTAATTCCTTGAAAAGATACTCGAATTTTTGTCCATCAAAATGAAGCAGTCCCGCTGTCGAACCCATCCAATACGAGCCATCCGAATGTTCCAGAATTGACCACACAAATCCATCGTCAATGCCTTGCTCTTTACCATAAAAAAGCCATGGACTTTCCGTGTATTTCATTAAGCCATCGCCATCCGTTCCAATCCAAATATTGCCCTCCGAATCTTGGGTAATATTCCTCATGGCATCGCTTGCCAATCCATGATGGACAGTAAAATGATGTAATGTCTGTCCATCATATTTGACCAAACCTTTGTTACTTAGTCCAAACCAAAGGTTTTTCTGAGTATCTTCAAATATTTTACTGACATGACCCATCCGGGTTAAGGGAAGTAAGTTTTCGGGATTTGACATCTTTAACGAATAAAAATATAAGACAATTTTTAATCCATAGGAGATTTTTACGCAAAAAAAATTTAACGAATCACGGGAATTTTATAAATTTAGAAACGATAAGACCACATCAAAAGTAAAAAAATAGACGATTAAATCATTTTATTGAATTGATTATCAGTAATTTGCAATTCAAAAAACCCTTAGGATTGAAAATATTGTGAAGACGGTAGCTCAATATTCGTTATTACTTAAAATTAAGATAACCTCACATTTTAAAAAATTACATCACATGAGAATGTATAAATTATTGATTTTCAATTTGTTATTTGCAATTTCTATGAATGTTTTTGCACAAATGGATACCTACAATTACAAACAAAAATTGAACGGAATTTCGGAATCATGGCATAAAATTAGATTGCCTAACGAAATATTTCATCATATTTCTGGACAAACTTCTGACCTTCGGATTTATGGCATCACGGAAAAAGATACGGTCGAAGCTCCGTATTTGCTTCATTTGACGCAGGACGAAATCAGTTACGAAGAGGCTGATTTTGAGATAATTAACGAATCTAAAACGAGCGAGGGCTATTTTTTTACGTTGAAAGTACCGAAACCCACGACCCTGAATCAACTCGAATTGGATTTTGAACTTGCCAATTTTGATTGGAAAATTCGTCTTGAAGGCGCAAAAAATGAATCGGAATGGGTTACGATTTTGGAAAATTATCGCATTTTATCCATTCAAAATGTGGAGACAAGTTACTCATTTACAAGGCTTTCGTTTCCCGCCTCAACCTATCGGTACTTTCGGGTTTTTGTGCCGAGTGTCGAGCCACCACGCCTAAAATCGGCAAAATTAGTTCTTCGGAAAGTGGTGAAGGGAAATTTTCAGGAATATCGCATTAAAAATCAAACGATTTCCGAAAATAAAACCAAAAAACAAACCGAAATTATCCTTGAATTAGAGAAATTGGTGGCGGTAAGTCAGCTCAAAATTGAGGTCAAAAATACGTTTGATTATTATCGTCCGATTCAGATTCAGGGATTAACCGATAGCGTGAAAACCGAAAAAGGCTGGGTCGAAAATTATCGACATTTGACTTCTGGCGTGCTAAATTCGATTGAGGAAAACCACTTTAAATTTGAAAGTCAGGCAGTTAAAAAGTTTAAAATTAGCATTCAAAATGCGGATAACGAACCTCTGCAAGTGGCTGATATTCAGGTCAAAGGGTACTTTTATGACTTGCTGGTACGTTTTACCGAATCGGCAACGTATTATTTGGTGTATGGCAAGAAAGATGACCGATTTCCGCAATATGACATTGAGCGTTTTCGGGCAAATATTCCCGAAAATGTATCCGTACTGACACTGGAAAAGGCGGAAAAAATCCCAAAAATCGAATCCCCCAAAGTTACGCCGTTGTTTGAAAATGAATTTTGGCTTTGGGCGGTTATGTTCTTGATAATCATTGTGTTAGGTGGGTTTACGATTAAAATGATAAAAAAATAAAACCATACCAAGCCAGTAGTTTGTTCAGAGGCGATTTGGCTTGGTATTTTATTCTGTCCGCAAGCCCAGAATTTTTTGTAAGTCTTTGAGTAACGGATATTTCTCGGTGAGTTCGATGATGGGGTCTTTGGTCGGAGCATATTTTTGGGCGTTGGTTTTGGGTGTTATCTTTGTGATGGTTTTTGTTTGAATATCGAAATTATTATTTTGTAAGGTTTGTCGCATAAATTGCACGTATTCTGCCCGAAAAGTTTTGAGTTTTTCGGCTTCAACCGCTTGGTTGGTGAGCGGAATGATGAGGGTTTCGCCTTGGAGTTCAAGATTTTTTCGGAGGATAGTTATCTCAAATTTACGGTTTTGTTGCGCTAATTTCTGAATAAAAATTTGGTTTTGTCGCTGGACATCTTCGAGTATAAAGGCTTGATTTTCTGTGATTTGTGCTGCGGATAATTCGTTTGATTGGGTTTGTATTGGGTGTTTATTCTCTTCGGCACGTTGCTGATAGGTTATCAAATTGGTAGCAACCTTTCCTGTGGATTTGAGTCGGGTTTGTGGCTGTATTTTGGTTATTTCAGGACTTT
>CAZNYR010000097.1:0-14783 GCA_964577275.1 uncultured Cytophagales bacterium
CTTTGTGCTTCCACTGAGCCAAGCTTAGCTTTTGTTTGTCCTTCAAATTGTACTTCTTTAAGTTTGACTGAAATAACTGCGGTTAAGCCTTCAAGTACGTCATCACCACTAAAGTTGTCGTCTTTTTCTTTAAGAAAATTTGCTTTGCGTGCGTAGTTGTTGATGGTGCGAGTAAGTGCTGTTTTAAAACCGGTGAGGTGTGTACCTCCTTCGGAATTATAAATATTTTCGACCTCCTGATAATCCACTTTGGCGGGCTGTTTATTTTTCTTGCGAAAATCATTGATAAAACTGTTTTTCATGATTTTGAACAGCCACGCCTTGGCGTTTGTGCCTCGTTCAAAAGAATTAATGAACCGAAATGCCTTCAGGTAGGTGTCTTGTACCAAATCTTTGGCATCATATTCGGAGAGCGTCAGTTTGTACGCAAAATTATACATCGAATCCACATGAGGCATCAGCTCCGAATCAAAGACCAACTTCTTTTCTTTATCGCTGTACTCAGGGCGTTTTTTAATCGTTTCAGACATAATTTCAGACATAATTATTATCGGGGCGGTTGAGTATTCCTTGCTCATCTTGTCAAAGTCATTCTAATTTTGGTTGCATATAGTTATCCTAACAAAAATTACGCAATTTTAACATCATTTGCGTTCGTAAGTTACAAAAAATATTCATGCCAGCCTTAAAAACACCTCATAAACTACCAGAACTGTATTTTTTTGTACGAAAAAAATCCCTTCATGTTAGAAGATTTATGAGAATGAGCAGGCAACTTCAAGTCATTTCGTTGAAAAATAAAAGTCAAGTAATTTCTTTTGAAGCAAAACCTTCATTTTAAGAACGCCATAAATACGGAAACAAAATAAAAGAAAGCACCAAAACAATGGCATTAATTCCGCCCACAGAAATCAGTTCGTCATAGCTGGCGGTCAGCGATAAGCCATCCAACGTATTTTTAGATATTTTGATAAGCAATAAAAGCAACGGCAAAATGACGGGAAAACTCAAAACTGTCATCAGCGTGGTATTATTTCCTGCTTTCGAGGCGATTGCCGCCATCATCGTGAGCGTAGCCGAAAATCCCAAGCCGCCCAGCATCATATTGCAGATAAACAAGCCTAAATCTTGGACGGGATTTCCCAGAATTAAAATATAAATTCCGAAACCAATCGCCGACATCACCCACATCAACAGCGTGTTATACGTAATTTTGGAAATAATAATTGCTTGTGGACTCACCAACATATAATAATAAAGCTGGCGTTCTTGGGGTTCTTGCACAAAACTTTTGGCAACGGCATTGACCGCAGTAAACAGCAAAATAATCCAAAACAACGCATTCCAAACAGGAATACTAAGCTGATTTTGTTTGGCATTAAAACTAAGATAGCAAATAAAAACCGTACTCACCAGATACAACACAATGCCATTGAAGGCAAAACGTTGTCGCCACTCCAGCCGTAAGTCTTTGTAAATGAGTGTGATGACTTCCTTAAAAAATATTGAGAACACAATAATTTGGGTTATTTTGGAAGTAAAATACCGATTAGTATCTAATTTGTAGTTCTGCCAAATTTTCAAAACTTGGCAGAACTAAAGTGTTGATAATCAGGGTTTTAAACTATTTTTTTTTGAATATGTCTTGTGTTTCCGTTCAGACTTGCCCACAGCCAAAGAATCTATCGAGGATTGGTTAGAAGTCGCTCCATCGAATCGACCAAATCGCCCATAAATGAGGCAGTTAGAGTTTTTCCCACATCAATCATCAGGGTGTGTGTATCCATAATAATTCCATAAAGCATCGTGCTATTGACGATTTTTTGGTGGTCAAAAATCCCCGAAGTTTCCAGAAGCATAAATAAAATTCCGCAGAAGGTGATGTATTTGAGGATGCCCAAAATTGCGCCCAAGATTTTGTCTGCGCCCTCAAAAACGGTAGGTAAAAGTCCCGTCAGAATTTTGCCCAGAATCGAAATACCTAAGGAAACTACCCCATAAAAGAGCAAAAACGAAAACAAGACCGAAGCCTTCGGAAAACGTCCCATGCCCGCATCTTGCTCCATGTAAGTAAATCCGCCTTCAATCATTCGGAAAACCAATAAAACAGAGGCAACAAACAAAATCAAAAGCACCAATTCGACCAAAAAGCCTTTTTGAAAGCCTTTCCAACCGCCATACGCCAAGAACAGCAAAATAATGATGTCCAACGTACTTACTGCCGTAAATGTAACTTCTTGCACGATATTTTATATTTTAAGGTAAGGAAATTGTATTTCTGAACTCCAATATTATTGATTTAATAAATTTTTTACGGTCGTTGAAATGGCTTTTCCTTCGGCTTTTCCTGCCAGTTCTTGGGTCGCCATGCCCATCACTTTGCCCATATCTTTGGGTGAGGTTGCGCCTACCCGTGCGATGATGTCCTGCAATTTTTGGGTCAATTCTGCTTCGGAAAGCATCTGAGGCAAAAACTCTTCGATAACCGCAAGTTCGGAGCGTTCTATCTGCTCCAAATCTTCGCGCCCTTGCTCCTGATAAATTTGGGCGGAGTCTTTGCGTTGTTTAACAGCTTTCATTAATAATTTAACTTCCTCATTTTCAGAGAGTTCGCCTGTTGAGCCTTCGGAAGTCTGTGCCAATAAAATAAGGGCTTTGATGGCTTTTAAGGCGCGCAAACGGTCTTTATCTCTGGCTTTCATTGCCGTTTTCATTTCGGATTCCACACGTGTTTTTAAACTCATGAGCTTGTATTTATTTTAAAAATTTTATGTTTGTTTCTGCAAAACTAAAGTCGCAAGTTTCAGCATAGTATTTCTCGTATTTATATTTTATAACTTGCTGATAATCAAAAAATTATGGTGTTTTTTGTCCTCATATTACATAAAAAAGCAATCCGTCAAACGCATCATCCCGACCACGAGCTGATAAGATAAATCATGCTTAAGATTGCGATGCTGTTTTATTCAGGTTGAAAGATAACTAAAATTTGAAAAAATATCGCAATCTACGGACAATAAACGATAAAATGACAAGATATTAAATCCTTTTCGGTAAGTCAAAAAAAAGAAAATTCAAATGACAAAATTAAGTGTAAATATCAATAAAATCGCCACTTTGCGGAATGCCAGAGGCAGAAATAATCCCGATGTCTTACAAACGGCTCTGGACTGCCAACGCTTTGGCGCACAGGGAATTACGGTGCATCCTCGCCCCGATGAACGCCACATTCGTTATGCCGATGTGCGTGCCTTGAAAAATTTGATTACCACCGAATTTAATGTCGAAGGAAATCCGCAAACCGCCTTCATGGATTTGGTGCTGCAAATCAAGCCCGACCAAGTAACGCTTGTGCCTGATGCGGAGGATGCCCTGACCTCAAATGCGGGTTGGGATACGCTCAAACACCATGATTTTTTGACCGAAATCATCACAGAATTACAAAAAAATGACATTCGGACTTCGATTTTTATCGACCCCCAAGAAAAATTTATCGAAGGCGCAAAAAAAATCGGCACGGACAGAATTGAGTTTTATACCGAATTTTATGCCGATAATTTCGCCACAAATCCTGCGCTTGCCATTGCCGATTATCGGCGGTGTGCCATGCTGGCAAACCAACTCGGATTGGGCATCAATGCGGGACACGATTTGGACTTAACGAACTTGGCTTATTTAAAACAAAATATGCCCAATTTATTGGAAGTTTCCATCGGACACGCCCTGATTTGTGATGCCTTGTATTATGGATTAGAAAACACGATTCAGTTGTATTTGAGGGAGTTACGATAAAATTTTCCACTCAAAAATAGCATAGAACTGCGATTGGCTGTACGGCGGACAGCCAATCGTCAAACCTTGTGATTTTCAAAATTAGACTTTTCGGGTGCATTCGGGATTGGCGCACGTCCCATAAAAATTGAGCGAATGTTCGGCAATATTGAACTCATAAATATCCTCGACCATTTGCTGAATCTGTTGGATGCGTGGGTCGCAAAACTCCAAAATTTGATGACATTCGGTACAAATGAGGTGGTCGTGTTGCTTAAATCCGTGCGCTTTTTCGTAAAGTGCCAAACTTTTTCCGAATTGGTGTTTGGTTACTAATCGGCATTCCATCAATAAATCCAATGTATTATAAACCGTAGCTCGGCTGACCCGATAATTTTTGTTTTTCATATTAATATACAAGGATTCGACATCGAAATGTTCTTGAATCGAATAAATCTCTTCGAGAATCGCAAAACGTTCGGGCGTTTTTCGTAAGGCTTTCTTTTCCAGATATGCCACAAAGATGTTATATACTTCCTGATGTATTTTTTCGTGGTGTGGTGTTTTCATTTTTTGAGCATCAAATTTTGGGTTTTACATCTTAAAATTAACATTTTTTGGCGCATAATTTTGGTTTTTGGTATTTTAGTTTACATGTACTGATTTTTCCAATTTTTCACGCAATACATTTTTATCAAAAGGTTTAGAAATATAATCATTCATGCCTGCCGTAAAACATCGCTCGACCTCGCCCTTGAGTGCCGAGGCGGTCATGGCAATAATGGGAATATTTTTTTTGGGTTCGGGAAAATCTCGGCGAATGGCTTCGGTGGTGCGATAGCCGTCCAGTTCGGGCATATGTACATCCATCAAAATGACCGAATAATCTGACTGACGCAACTTTTCGAGGGCAATTTTGCCATTTTCTGCCACATCAGGAATATAATTCCATTTTTCCAAAAGCGTAACGACCAACATTTGATTAACTTCATTATCTTCCGCTATCAAAATGCGATGCTGTCCATTGGTTTGTGGTGCCATTTTTGCGGGCAAATGCGTGCGCTCTTCGATGATTTCATCCGCATTCAATTTACTAAACGAAATGCGAAACGAAAAGGTGCTTCCTTCGCCTACTTGACTTTGGACAGAAATCGTACCATCCTGTAATTCAACCAGTTGCTTGCAAATTGTCAAGCCCAAACCACTGCCGCCATATTTGCGCGTGGTCGAGCTACTGGCTTGGCTAAAACTCGAAAAAATGGTTTCTAATTTATCCTCTGGGATGCCGATGCCCGTATCCTTGACATAAAAATTAATCAACACATTTTCCTCATCTTCGTGCAATATTTTTGCGCCCAATTCTATCGTACCTATTTCCGTAAATTTGACGGCATTGGTATATAAATTGAGCAAAATTTGGTTGAGTCGGACGGGGTCGCCGATAAAATAATTGGGGACATTTTTTGCGATTGATAGTTTGGCATTCAACTTTTTTTTGTCTAAATTAGGTTTTGAACCTGCCAAAATATTCTGGACAATCGAATCCAGATTAATTACTTTTTCTTCTAATACTAATTTTCCCGATTCAATCTTAGAAAAATCCAAAATATCATTCAAAATTACCAATAAATTATCGGCATTACTGCGGATTAATTTCAGGTATTTTTGCTGATTTTTATGCAATGGCGTATCCAAAAGTAAATCTGTCATTCCGATAACCGCATTCATAGGTGTTCGGATTTCGTGGCTCATATTTGCCAAAAATTGTTCTTTGATTTTGGCAGAATTTTCGGCTTGGTCTTTGGCAAGCGTCAGGACATGGTTTTGTTTTTCAATCTGGGATAACATTTCGTTAAATCCATCAATCAAAATACCGATTTCGTCATTCCGAAGCGTATTGATTCGTACCGAATAATCTTTCTCTTCGGATACTTTTTTCATCGTATCGGTCAGTCCCAAAATGGGTTGCGAAATAATTTTTTGTAAACTCACCGACAAAACATAAATCAAAACCAAAGCACACAAAAAGATAAACACAAAGACGCTGGCATATCGCCAAGAACGGTCATAAAGTGCGGTAATATCGGCTTTGATATAGACGGTAATCGCTTTTTTGTCGTCATCATAAATATCCCGATAGACCTCCAAATAATCTTCCGAGAAGTCAAAATGTGCGCCTTCGGGAGCATATTTGGGCTGAAAATCCAGTTCGGGTTGCCGATGTTGCCCCGTAAAAATTTCGCCATTAGGCGTAAAAATGACCACCGCAATCAAACGTTTATCTTCCTGTAACATACTGTTAATGTCTTTCTTGGCGGATTCGGGCATATTAAAAGTAACGGAAGCCGAATTATTATTTCCGATGAGTTCGGCAATATTCCCGATTTCTTGTTCCAATTTATTTTGAAATGTATAAAAATCATACGCAAACATCGAAATAAATGCCAACATCAAGGATACGGTGCTGACAATCATGATGATAAGCATAATTTTTATCCGTATCGAAGCATTCATTAATCGTTCTCGAAATATCATGGAAGAAAAATTTTAGTGTTGCCAACGCTACCTTAAAATATCAGAAGTCAAAAAATCAAGTTCGTGAAATAAAATCAAAAATTATCGTGTTTGGTTTGATATTTTTTTGAAAAATCAACGCCCCCACGCCAAAATTACAATTCCAAACAAAAGAATACCATTTATCGTTACTATTTGTCATAACTTAGAACTAATTTTTGGACGCAAAGACACATAAATAAAATGATAAACCTTACGGAAAAAGCTAAAAACCAGTTGGCTCGATTGCGAGAGGCTGACGGACACGGAAAAGACCACAATTTACGAGTTTCGGTAAAAGGTGGCGGCTGTTCGGGATTGATGTACGATTTGTCTTTTGATGATAAAACCGTAGAAACCGATGAGATTTTTGAAGACCAGGGCTTCAAAATTATGATTGATAAAAAAAGTATGCTTTATTTGTTAGGCACGACCCTCGATTTTTCGGATGGATTGAACGGAAAAGGATTTCAATTTATCAATCCGAATGCGAACCGAACCTGTGGCTGTGGCGAAAGTTTTGCCGTTTAAATGTTACAGAATAATATTTACAAAAACAAAGAAAGGAATGCAAATGGTTTTTGCATTCCTTTTTTTATATGAATTATTGATAATCAATAATTTATGCGCCACACATTTCACAATTATCGGGGTCATCTAAGGAGCAAGCCATCGCCTGTTGATTTTGCAGATATTGTTCTTCGGCGGTTTTGGCGGTTACTTTTTCGGGGACGACATCCGCTGTTTTTCGTTCGTAGAATGTGGGACGTGGCGTATTTTTTTGAATTTCAAGAGCTTCATTTTTAGCGAGTTGCGATTTATCCACCGTAAATTTAATGGCATCCGCCGCCGATTTGGTTCTTAGATAATACATTCCCGTTTTGAGTCCTTTTCGCCAAGCATAAAAGTGCATGGAAGTCAATTTCCCGAAATTCGGATTTTGGAGATGAATATTTAGGGATTGACTTTGGCAAATAAATGCGCCTCTGTCGGCAGCCATATCAATGATGGATTTTTGAGAAATTTCCCAAACCGTCCGATACAATTCTTTGATATTTTCGGGGATACCGGGCAGGTCTTGGATGGAGCCATTTGCCTGAATTAACTCATTTTTCATGGCTTCGTTCCAAAGCCCCAACTGGATTAATTCGCGCAATAAATGCTTATTGACGACCACAAATTCGCCCGAAAGCACGCGACGCGTGTAAATATTGGAAGTGTAAGGCTCAAAACATTCGTTATTTCCCAGAATCTGCGAAGTCGAAGCTGTGGGCATTGGCGCAAGCAACAAGGAATTTCGGATGCCATTTTCTTGGACTTCCGAACGCAATTTTTCCCAATCCCAACGCCCGGAATTTGGCGTTACGCCCCACATATCAAACTGAAAAATGCCTTGCGAAATTGGCGAACCTTCATAACTTTCATACGTTCCTTCTTCTTTTGCCAATTCCATCGAGGCGGTCATCGCCCCAAAATAAATGGTTTCAAAAATATCTTGGTTCAAGCCTCGTGCTTCGGGCGAGTCGAACGGCATTCGTAATTTAAGAAAGACATCCGCCAGACCTTGTACGCCAATCCCAATCGGTCGATGCCGCAAATTAGAATTTTTTGCCTCTTTGACGGGATAATAATTGATGTCAATAATTTTATTTAGATTTCGAGTAACGACTTTCGTAACCTCAAATAATTTTTGGTGGTCGAGTCTGCCATCCGTGATGTATTTGGGTAAGGCAATCGAAGCCAAATTACAGACCGCCACTTCATCTTTGGAAGTATATTCCATGATTTCGGTACATAAATTACTCGATTTGATGATGCCCAGATTTTTTTGGTTTGATTTTCGGTTGGCGTGGTCTTTATAAAGCATATACGGATTGCCTGTTTCGGTTTGTGCCTCAAGGACTTCAAACCATAAATCTTGCGCCTTGACGGTTTTTCGGGCTTTGCCTTCTCGCTCGTATTTTTCGTATAATTTTTCAAATTCTTCGCCATAAGTATCTGATAATCCGATGGCTTCGTTGGGTGAAAATAACGACCATTCGCCATCGGCTTCGACTCGTTTCATGAATACATCAGGAATCCAAAGCGCATAAAATAAATCTCTGGCGCGCAATTCTTCTTTGCCATGATTTTTTTTGAGTTGCAAAAACTCATAAATATCGGAATGCCAAGGCTCCAAATACACTGCAAATGCGCCTTTGCGTTTGCCACCGCCTTGGTCGATATAGCGTGCCGTATCGTTAAAAACTTTCAACATAGGCACAATTCCGTTGGATGTACCATTTGTGCCTTTTATGTAAGCTCCTGTTCCTCGTATGTCATGGATACTCAAGCCGATGCCGCCCGCCGATTGTGAAATTTTGGCGCATTGCTTGAGCGTATCATAAATGCCATCCACGCTGTCATCTTGCATGGTCAAAAGAAAACAACTGCTTAATTGCGGCTTGGGCGTGCCTGCATTAAAAAGTGTGGGCGTAGCGTGCGTAAACCACTTTTCGGACATATAATTATAAGTTTCGATGGCTTTGTCTATGTCATTTTGATGAATTCCGACCGACACCCGCATCAGCATTTGTTGAGGACGCTCCACAATTTTGCCCTCCATTTTGAGCAAATAGGAGCGTTCTAAAGTCTTGAATCCAAAATAATCATAATTAAAATCACGGTCATAAATAATGCTCGAATCCAAACGATGGGCATTTTCCTGAATAATTTGGTACACCGCATCAGAAATCAAGCCTGCCTGCTCGCCTGTTTTCGGGTCGATGTAGCGATATAATTTGTCGATGGTTTCCGAAAACGATTTATTGGTTACTTTGTGCAATGCCGAAATAGCAATTCGTGCCGCCAAAATCGTGTAATCGGGGTGTGTTGTTGCCATCGAAGCGGCGGTTTCGGCGGCGAGATTATCGAGTGCTACGGTCGTTACGCCATCATACATACCCGAAATGACTTTCTGACAAATGCGAAATGGCTCAATATAATTCATGTCCAGCCCGTAGCACATTTTTTCGACTCGTGCCGTAATTTTTTCTAAGCGGACGGTTTCTTGCGTCCCATTCCTTTTGGTTACTAACATATTAACTTATTTTTTTAGTGAAGAACGAATTTTTCAATGTAAGAAATTATCAGTTTATATATCAACCCAAATAATCCTAACATACTTGAGCGGATAAATGTCTTTTTCTTGTATCGTATATTTTTTAGAGATAATTCCCAAAAAATGAGTAACTTAACGCACACAAAAAAGCCTGCTCATCAGAACAGACCTTCATATTTTTGGGCAGTAAACTACTTTAGACTTTGATACAAAACCAAACCTGATAATTGACAAACTTAAATCCATAAAATACTTAAAATCAAGGTGTTGTATTTTTTAGTATGCTAAAAACAATCAAATTGACGTGCATTTAAGATGGTTTCTTTAAGCTAAACTCAAAAATGAAATTAACGTTTAAAAAAAAAATTTAGGCATATTCAAATTTGAAAAGTCCCCGAAATTTACGGAAAAATTTTGACTCTTTCAAATGGAATCTTAATCATACAAGGGCGTTATTCTTTATCAAAAAATTTGTGTAAGTTTTACTTTAAAATTTAAATTTTATATATATTGAAACCCCTACTAACTTTTGAAAAATTAGCAGGGCTTAGAATCAAGTAATATAATTACATCTTGAGCATAAAAACAACAATATAAAAAGCATTTTATTGAAATCAAGGAAATAAATCACCATGTACTAAAAAAGCGGACAATCAATATGTTCTGTGCCTTTTTTGGAGCGTCTATCGTACCAAGGCTGGATAATGAGCGAAATTTCGTGCGTTCCGCCCGTGCCTCTCAACTCCGAAATCGAATAATCGTAGCTGTATCCCACCTGCAACCCCTGATATTTCAGACCGCCATAAATCACAAAAGCATCTTGATTGCTGGGGGCTGGAACGGCACTATTTTGGTTTTCAACCGTTTTGATAAATCCTCGATACCATGCGCCAAATCGCAATAAATGAGCATGAAAATTCACGCCAATATCTAATTGATGGGCTTGTCGTTGTTTGTTAAAAAGCAAAGCAGGCGCAACAGCCACTTCGCCATCGTGATTTAACGGAATTTTTGCGCCCATTTGTCCCGAAAATCGTAGCGGATAACTGTCTGCCAGATAGCGGTCATAGCCCGCATTTCCAAAGGGATTCATCAAATTATTGAAGGATGCGCCAAACCAAAATCGACTATTATAAAACATGAGTCCCGCATTAATATCGCCACTCATTTTGTTCAAATTTCCGTCCGAATTAGCAGTAACTACGGGGTCAAATGTTGCGCCACCACCCAGCCCCAAGGTCGGGATATTTAGCTCATCTTCAAAGGTAAGTTTGTCTAAATTAACACTTTTATAAGTAAAATTCCCTTCTAATCCTGCACGTGCCATCCATCCATTTCCTAACAAAATATAATAACAATAAACCAACGAAAGTCGGGAGGTCTGAAACGCTCCAAATCGCCCGCCCAAAGCCCTATCGCTCATGAGCATGATGCCCAGCCCCGTATGATAATAGTCTAAGTTATAATCAAAGCTCGCCGTATTTGTGCCATAATTACCCGGAACATTTACCCATTGATTTCGATAGCTTGAAGCCAATCGCCAATGTGAGTTTGTACCTGCCAAAGCAGGATTTAACGCTAAGGGATTGTTATAAAATTGTGAAAAATTAATGTCTTGCGCCTCACTTTTTGAGAGGATGCAAACCATTAAGAAGCTCATCATCAGCAGATATTTATTTTTCATGCGATTTATTTTTTAGATGCAATTCGTGTGCGATGTTCGATTTTTTTTGCGCTTGATAATGCCATATTTTTAGCACTTATATCAATAACACGAAATTGGGCAAAAAAATTATCAAACTTATGGATTTCACGTATGCTTGTGCGAAGAAGTCAAAAAAACAACATCCTGAATTGATGTAAGATATGATTCATTAAAAAATAATTTATGATTTTTTTGATACATTTTTTTATTCCGTGCATTGGTGGACTATGAGCGTCAGACCTTCGGTCAGACTTTTTGAGTATAATTTTTTGATGCTCAATACTACTTAAATATCCACGATTTTAAATCATGGATTTTGTTTTTTCGTATAAATCGCCGTAGTTCCTTAATTTTCCGAAAAAAAACGATTCGCCCAGCAACCTTTGTACTCAAAATTCTATCTGTAAGACAGCAACCGAAGCACACCGCCAAAACGGTCAGCGTTAAATCATTATTCTAATAAAAACATACATCGTATTTTTTCATCATCACAAAACCATACTGTAACATGAAACGAATAAATTTAAATGCTAAGTACCTGATAACAGGTCAATTAGGCATATTTTTGATGGGCATTATGTTCTTCTTTGCCCAAAGCACAGCGGCACAAAACTTACAAGGTCGGGCGGGAAAAATCTGGCTTGATAACAATTTTTTGTACGTCAATTTTTTGTATTCTGGCGTATTGGTCATTGATAATTCTAATCCCAAAGCCCCCGAAAAAATTGGATTTATCGAAATTCCGGGCAATGTCGATATGGCGGTTATCGGAAATATCATGTATGCCAATAGCCATCGTGATTTGGTTGCGATTGATATTACCGACTTAGAAAACCCACAGGAATTAAGCCGAAATGAAGGCGTTTTTTCGCATCAGCCTTTGGGCAATGGCAATAATCAGGCAATCGCTTGGCGTAGTGGGACAGACCTGAACGCATTGCTAAACAGTATGTTACGTAACATTTCACAAAACGGAAACTTAATCGGAGAAAATGGGCTTAATTTTGGGATACAAGGATTGGACAACCAAATCCGAACCAGCGTCAATCAAACCTCTTCGGCAACTTCGGGCAGCAGCGGCACCGGAAAAGGCGGTTCGATGGCGTGTTTTACCATCAAAGACGGGTATTTATATGCCGTAGATGCCACCGAATTGCACGTATTTGATTTGGGCGAGGTTTCAAAACCCAAGAAAGTAGGCGATAAAATTCGAGTAGGAACAGGCATCGAAACGATTTTTAATTATGGCGAAAAATTATTTATTGGTTCACAATTAGGGATGTTTATTTATGATATTTCTAATCGAGTTTATCCCAAACGAGAAGGAAGTTATCAGCATACCCGAAGTTGCGACCCCGTTGTTGTTGAGGGCGATTACGCCTATGTTACCTTGCATGATGCGGTGGACTGTGGCGGTGGCGTAAATCAGTTGGATGTCATTGATATTAGCAACCCCCGAAATCCGAAAAAAGTACGGACTTTCAATATGACCAATCCTCACGGACTTGGCATTGATAACGGTACATTATTCGTCTGTGATGGGCGAGATGGACTCAAAGTTTATGATACCAAAAATCCATTGGAATTGAACCGAAATCAGTTGGCGCATTTTCCGAATATCGACACGTATGACGTGATTCCTGACAGCAATCGAGAAATCTTGATTATGGTCGGCGATGATAAAATTAAGCAATATGATTACCGAAACCCGAAAAATATTACTATCCTGAGCGACTTAAATTTGCGTGAGGATGCAAAATAGTCACTTTTCTGCCTTTTTAGATACAATTTTTTTGGTCTGATATGATTAAAATTGCGATGCAGGCGATGTCCCATACAAAAAGGGCATCGCCTCTTTTTTTATGCCAAAATCAAAACAGGACATTTGAATTTTTGGGAAAATACGTTATTTTGCCATTCAGCACCAACAAAAATAACACTTATGGCGCAAGAAAATAAATGTTCGTTTTGTGGCATCAAAAAATCGGAAGCCGCCCTGACGGTCGCAGGATTGCAAGGCGTACTGATTTGTGATGCTTGTATTTTGCAGGCATACGAAATCTATGAAGCTGAAATTCAGCCTGATATAACTGCGCTTGAGGAACTGACACTGCTCAAACCTGCCCAACTCAAGGCAATGCTCGACCAATATATTATCGGGCAAGACGAAGCCAAAAAAGCCGTTTGTGTGGCAGTTTATAATCATTACAAACGATTAGCCCAACAAAACACGCCAGAACAAACCATCATCGAAAAATCAAATATGATTCTGGTTGGCGAAACTGGAACAGGCAAAACATTGATAGCCAAAACATTAGCCAAATTCCTGAATGTCCCTTTTTGTATTGCCGATGCGACAGTCATTACGGAGGCGGGTTATGTGGGCGAAGACGTAGAAACTATCCTGACTCGGCTTCTGCAAGCAGCAAATTATGACGTAAATCTGGCGGAGCGAGGCATCGTTTATATTGATGAAATTGATAAAATTGCCCGAAAATCTGACAATCCGTCCATCACACGCGACGTAAGCGGAGAAGGCGTACAACAGGCTTTGCTCAAATTATTGGAAGGGACAATCGTCAATGTTCCTCCACAAGGCGGACGCAAACACCCTGATAGCAAGTACATTGCGGTCAATACCGAAAATATTTTGTTCATCTGTGGCGGCGCATTTGATGGCATCGAAAAAAATATTTCCGCCAGACTCAATACGCGCCCCATTGGATTTGCAGGCAATCGAGAACAATTTGCTACCAATCGCACGCACTTATTGCAAAATCTGACCCAACAAGACCTTAAAAATTATGGTTTAATCCCTGAATTGGTAGGTCGATTACCGATTGCTGTGCATCTAAATTCGTTAGACAAATCGGCTTTGCTCAATATTCTGACCCAACCACAAAATGCGCTCATCCGACAATATACCAAACTCTTTGAAATGGAAGACATTACGCTACACCTTACGCCCGAAGCCTTAGATTTTATAGTCGATAAAGCCATCGAACTCCAATTAGGCGCACGGGGATTGCGTTCGGTTTGCGAAAAAATCATGGGCGAAGCCATGTTTTCCTTGCCTTCCCAAGAAAATATCAAACTATTTACCATCACTCGGCAATATGCACAGGCACAATTCGAGGGCGTGGCGTTGCCCTAATTTTTTTAAACATTGCCAAACCAAACAAAAAGTCATCTCAAAAACTTATAAGTAAGTATGGAGTATTTCGTACAAAATATTGAAACGATATAATTAATTGAAAATCAGCAAATTATATTCAAATTATACACTTTAATCTAAATTAGTATTTAATAAAAATAACCATGAATAATTCTACTAAAAAACAGCGTAATTCTTTGGCGGATTATTTCGCTTTTGGAGAAATTTTCGGCTATTTTTTTCGGAAAAAAGACCCCAACCGTCCTACAAGTTTCAGCCTTAAAATGATGCACGGCGTAAATAAAATTTCGATGTTACTATTTTTGTTTGCCGTTATCGTGATGATTGTCAGGGTTTTGATGCGTAACTAATTTTTCGGATAAAAATAATTTTGAAAATTATTTCCAAAAATTCTTTGAGATACCCTATCACTTTCCTACCTTTGCATCGCAAAAACCACAAGGCGAGGTAGCTCAGTTGGTTAGAGCGCAGGATTCATA
>CAZNYR010000097.1:14793-15060 GCA_964577275.1 uncultured Cytophagales bacterium
GTTCAACTCCCGTTCTCGCTACGGATTTTTTTCATGATTTTAATGTAAAAGTTTATTACACACGAAAAGCCTTCAATATTTTGAAGGTTTTTTTATTTTTAGACCTGCCAAGTCTTAAAGACCTGCCAAGTCTTTAAGACTTGGCAGGTCTAAGACTTGGCAGGTCTTTAAGACTTGGTCTTGTTGATATACTTACATCGTCTTAATACTTGATAAGTAGTATTGAGTATTTAGTACAAAGTATCAAGATGATGTAATTATTTGAAA
>CAZNYR010000098.1:0-5179 GCA_964577275.1 uncultured Cytophagales bacterium
CATCTTCGGTATAAACGCCACCTTTTTTATTTTTTACTGCCCAAATTACTAATTGAGCGAGAATTACGGCAGTAATCGTACTAATAATTAAGTCCATTCCAGTCGAGTAAATTAAGTGTGGGAAATCAAATTCGAGGGTATCATCCTGATTTTCAGTATCTAAAAATTCGGTTTGTTCGTGGCTCAAAGATTCCGCTAATTGAATTTTGAAAAAGCCGTATTTTTCCAGTCTAACGGCAGGAACATTGATTTTTAGGGCGTGATTTTCAGCTAATTGCAAATCTAAATGGGGATTATTTTGTTTTAAAATAACCAAATCCAGTTCGTAAGTTTTGGGAAAATGAATCAGGAAAGAATTTTCGGATAAACGCATGATTATCAAATTTTTACGATTTCAAAATTACGAAAAAATGAGGATTGGTATTGAGTAAAATCTAAATTTTATCGACTTTATGACTAAAATCCCAGAGTAAACCTTCCAAGAGTGGATGAATCACAGGTTCATAAATACTTTGGATTCGATACTGATAACTTCCTTTCTCAAAAATATACAATTCTTTTTGGAATGGACAAACGACAATTCCCAAATCTGTTCCCAAAAACATCCACTTAAAGCGCATTTTCCAAAGTAAAGGCTTGCGTTGATACCGATTCGAGGCAATTTCTACGGCTACGGTTGGGGCTTTTTGAGAACCGATTACGCCATTTTTTCTATATGTATCTTGTTCATTTTCAGGTACTTTATCATAAGAAATATAGGAAATGTCGGCTTTAATCCAAATGGTTTTTTTAGGATTATCTGGGTCTGGAATTTTATAATCAGCATCTTCGGTATAAACGCCACCTTTTTTATTTTTTACTGCCCAAATTACTAATTGAGCGAGAATTACGGCAGTAATCGTACTAATAATTAAGTCCATTCCAGTCGAGTAAATTAAGTGTGGGAAATCAAATTCGAGGGTATCATCCTGATTTTCAGTATCTAAAAATTCGGTTTGTTCGTGGCTCAAAGATTCCGCTAATTGAATTTTGAAAAAGCCGTATTTTTCCAGTCTAACGGCAGGAACATTGATTTTTAGGGCGTGATTTTCAGCTAATTGCAAATCTAAATGGGGATTATTTTGTTTTAAAATAACCAAATCCAGTTCGTAAGTTTTGGGAAAATGAATCAGGAAAGAATTTTCGGATAAACGCATGATTATCAAATTTTTACGATTTCAAAATTACGAAAAAATGAATCAGAAAGAAAGCAATTTTACGAGTGTTTTTGCCTTGTAAAATTTTTCTCCACACCATAAAAAGTATCCGTTTTAAAATTAGTAATATTATTAATAAAATAAAATTTTTAATGAACGATTTTATACTCCATTTGGTCTAATAAAAAATTGATTTTCAGCAACTTTTGTATTAAATTTGAGTGGTCAAAAAAAGCACGTTCATACATGAACAAAACGCTCATTCTCCAAAAATTTGAATTATTATTTTCCAAAATTCCAATAAATCAACAACAAACATTCGTCGAGGCATTTGCACAAATTGCACCTGCAACGCCTGAAAGTGTGATTGAGTGGCGGAAACGTTTGCATTTTCAGGAAGATGGAAAAATTCAGGCTGGCGCATATTTATTTGTTCATGATGCTTCTGCTCAAAAAATTGATAATTGGACAGAAATTATCACATTATTTCTTGAAAATCGGTACGAAGAAACTTGGAAAATCATGCACGAAGTTCTTGAAGCAATCGAAAATGAAATGATTTTTCCATATGATTTTCGTATGGGAATTAGTGCGTATATTTCTGAAAATCAAGGTGCTTTTATGTTCAGTTTCACAGCGTTGGCAACTCCAAAAGCCCAAGAAAAATACAAAAAAAAATACGACGAACTCAACCAACAATTTACGTCAGCATGAAATCAGCATGAAAAGAGATTATTGTGATAAATGTGGTAAATACGATGTCATTGAAGAACATCATATTTTGCCCAAAGCAGTATTTGGCAATAATAACGAAATCGCTAAGTTTATGTCCAAATTGTCATGCGAAGTTCCACGAGTTTTTAGGTAGAAAAGCACTAAAAAATCCTGATATGGTTTTTCATTTTGTTACTTTTTACAAATGGTTAGCAGGATTCTTATCTCTTATTTTATTGATTTGGTGGGCATTAGGTTTGTTTTCTGCTAATTTTTAATGTCGAAAAAACTACCGAATCAATTTATTTCCAGAATTTGTTTTCCTTTATCTTAATTTTTCTCCACACCATAAAAAGTATCCGTTCCGAAGCCCTTATTTTGTGGATTAAAACTTTGCCCAATGGTAGTTATTTTATGACATGAAATTTTTAGCCAACCTTTTTTTTAGTACTTTTATCGCCTCAAAGCTGTTCGTTGAACAATAAATTATGGAAGAAAACACAACCGAAACTATTGATTATCAGGAAGATGAAATCAAACATACCGATGCCATTCCTGTATCGGGAATGTACAAAAATTGGTTTTTAGATTACGCTTCGTATGTCATTTTGGAGCGTGCCGTGCCTGCGTTGGAGGATGGTCTAAAGCCCGTTCAACGCCGAATTATGCACTCGATGAAAGAAATGGACGATGGCAGATACAATAAAATTGCCAATGTGATTGGGCATACCATGCAGTATCATCCGCATGGCGATGCCTCGATTGGCGATGCGATTGTCAATCTCGGACAAAAAGATTTACTCATTGATACTCAGGGGAATTGGGGCGATGTCCGCACGGGCGATAATGCCGCTGCCGCCCGATATATCGAAGGGAGATTATCCAAATTTGCGCTTGAAGTGTTGTTTAATCCACAAACTACCGAATGGCAATTATCTTATGATGGACGCAAAAAAGAACCCGTTACGTTGCCCGTCAAATTTCCTTTGCTTTTGGCGCAGGGCGTGGAAGGAATTGCGGTCGGTTTGGCTACAAAAATCATGCCACATAATTTTTGTGAATTATTAAAGGCTTCGATTGATATTCTGAAAGGCAAGGAAGTACAGCTTTTTCCTGACTTTCAGACGGGTGGAACACTGGACATCACTAATTATAATGATGGCTTGCGTGGTGGAAAACTTCGGGTACGGGCAAAAATTGAAGAATATGACCGTAAAACCCTGATTATCAAGGATATTCCATACACCACGACCACAGGAAGTTTGATGGAATCCATCGTAAAAGCCAACGAAGCTGGCAAAATCAAAATCAGAAAAGTAACCGACAACACCGCCAAAGAGGTCGAAATCTTGGTAACGCTCGCCCCAAATACGTCGCCAATCGTTACGGTGGATGCGCTGTATGCCTTCACGGATTGCGAAGTGAGCATCTCGCCCAATTCGTGTATTATCATTGATGACAAACCTAACTTCATGGGTATCAGTCAGATACTCAAGATTTGTACCGCAAATACGGTCGAATTATTGCGCCGAGAATTGGAAATTCGTAAAGGCGAATTGATGGAAAAATTATTGTTTTCATCGTTAGAAAAAATCTTTATCGAAAATCGAATTTATCGGGACATCGAAGAGGCAGAAACTTGGAATGCTGTTTTGGATATAATTGATAAAGGATTAGAACCATACAAACCTGAATGGTATCGAAAAATTACCCAAGATGACATTATCCGATTGACGGAAATCAAAATCAAACGGATTTCAAAATTCGATACATTTAAGGCGGATGAGTTGATGAAAAATCTACAAGACGAATTAAATCAAGTCGAATTAAACCTTACAAATCTGACAGATTATGCCGTAGATTATTTCAAAAATTTGTTGAAAAAATACGGCAAAGGACGGGAACGAAAAACAGAAATTAGGGAATTTGATACGATTAATGCCGCCAAAGTAGCCGCCAATAATCAGAAGTTATATGCTGATTTTCAGGAGGGTTTTATTGGTTATGGACTCCGAAAAGCGGAATTTATTTCCGAATGTTCGGATATTGATGATATTATTATTTTTTTCCGAGATGGCAAGTTTAAGGTCGTCAAAATTGCCGAAAAATTATTTGTCGGAAAGGATATGCTTCATGTCGGTATTTTCAATAAAAATGATACGCGATTGGTTTATAATATGGCGTATGTCGATGGCGGAACAGGCATTGCTTATGTCAAGCGTTTCCAAATTGGAGGCATCACGCGTGAGCGAGAATACGACTTGACTACGGGCGAAAAATATTCCAAAATTTTGCACTTTTCCGTGAATCCGAATGGGGAAGCCGAAGTGATTCATGTGAAATTAACGCCCGGTTCGAGAGCTAAAATTAAGGTTTTTGACTACGATTTTGCCGAATTAGCCATTAAAGGGCGAGCCGTTCGGGGAAATATTTTGACCAAACATCCGATTAAAGCCGTGAAAATCAAGTCAGAAGGCGTTTCGACTTTGGGCGGAATCAAGGTGTTTTTTGACTCAATTACCAAACGCCTCAATACCGAACAGCGGGGCGAGGAGTTGGGCAGTTTTGAGGGGCAGGATAAAATTTTGGCGATTTACAAGGATGGCTCATACGAAATGACAGATTTTAGTCTGACCAATCGATATGACGATGATATAGAAATGATACAAAAGTTTGAGCAACAGCAAGTTATCACTACGCTTTATAAGGATGGGGACAGCAAAGCCTATTATCTGAAGCGGTTTCAGATTGATACCACGACACTCAATAAACGCTTTAATTTTACGAGTGAAGCACCTCGTTCGCAGATGCTTTTGGTTACTTTTGATAATAAACCTTCTATCAAAATTGTGTACCAAATTACCCAAAATCAGACTTCCGATGCAATTATTCATGCGGACGAAGTGGCGGATGTTCAGAACCGAAAATCGAAAGGAACTCGAATGCCTAATCAACGCATTAAAGAGGTCGCACTTTTGAAAAAAATAGCGTCAAGTCATTAAAAATCAATAAGTTATAAACTTATTAGCGCAATAAAAGGGAAGGCTACGAAAATCCGTTAGGTTTGGACAATCTGGCGGATTTTTTGTGAATAAATTTAAATTTTTTTATCTTATCTTACGAAAATGCAAGGTGGTACGAACAATTTTTGAGATTGTTTCGTATTTTTCGTCAAGGAATGAACTATGTCATCTAATTTAGTGCCAAAATCAATCGAATGGAATACAAAGATTATTATAAAATACTGGGAATCAGCAAGAAAGCAAGCG
>CAZNYR010000098.1:5189-14829 GCA_964577275.1 uncultured Cytophagales bacterium
GCAAGCGATGAGGAAATCAAAAAAGCATATCGCAACCTTGCCAAACAATATCATCCCGATAAAAACCCAGATAATAAGGAAGCCGAACGCAAATTTAAGGATATTTCCGAAGCCTACACCGTCTTGAGTAATGCCGATAAGAAGCGAAAATATGATATGTTGGGCAATAATTGGGGTAATTTTGGGGGTGGAAATGCCAATTCAGGTGGCTTTTCTGATTTTTCGGATACTTTTTCGGGCTTCAAACGCTCCGCCACAGGGACAGACAAAACGGCAGCGGGCAATATTTTTGAAGATATTTTTGGAGAACGGGCAGGTAACTTTTCTGACTTTTTTAAAAAATATATCTGGGATTCGGATGATATTTCCGAGCCTCGAAATATCAATGGCGCACAGGATTACGAAGCCTCTATCGAACTTTCGCTTTACGAAGCCTATACGGGAAGTCTGATAACAATTCCTGTTTTAGACCAAAAATTACGCATCAAAATCAAAGCAGGAATCACCGATGGACAAACGCTCAAGCTCAAAGGACGAGGCGGATTGGGCTATGACGAAAAGACTCGTGGCGATTTATTTTTGACAATAAATGTCTTACAACATCCTGATTTTGAGAGAGATAACCACGATTTAAAAACCAAAATTAAGGTGAATGTTTTTACTGCCATCTTGGGCGGAACGGCAACGCTCAAACTTTTGGATGGCTCGGAAGTGAACCTAAAAATTCCAGCAGGAACAAATAGTGGAAAAACATTTCGACTTAAAGGAAAGGGAATGCCTGACTACCATCATGCCGAAAATTTTGGGGATTTATATGCCGAAGTTCAAATTGATGTCCCTACTCATTTGAGCGAAACACAAAAACAAATGCTGCAAAAACTGGCGCAAGAAATTCGTTAAAAAAACACAAATATGGAAAAAGTACAAAAATTAAAAAGAAGTTATTATAGTTATTTATTCTATGGATTGGCGATGGTGGCGGGCGCAGGCTTAGGAATTTTGTTTTCTCAAAACGTATTATTTTCCGAAAAAAAACAAATACTCCAGACAGAAAAAATCACTTCGGATATTGAAAAGTTATCTTCCGAGCAGGTCAATCAAATGATTGCGGAGCGTGCAAATTTGATAGAAAATACCGCCCAAACTGACTCCGAAAATTCTAATTTGCATCCGCAAAAAATTTTGAATCCCATTGAAATTGAGCAACTTAACCGAAAAGTTAGGAATTTTGACCTCAATACAAAAGCGGGCGAACAGAATGCCGATAAATTGATTAAAATTACGTGGGAGATGCTCAAGGACGTAAAGTTTGAGGAGCGTTATTATGAAGAGGTGAAGGGACATTTGTTGTATCCTGTTTTTGGAGAGTCGGTCAAAAAAATAGACGGTAAAATGGTCTATATTCGAGGCTTTGTGATTCCAGCAGATGAAGTTAATGATATTTATGTTTTATCTGCCAACTCTTATTCGTCCTGTTTTTTTTGTGGCAATGCGGGACCCGAATCCGTGATGGATTTAGAATTAAAAATGACTCCCGAACTTAAAAAGCAACTCAAACTGGATGCGGTTTTTACGTTTAAGGGCAAGCTCAAACTCAATGCAACGGACATCGACCACCTAAATTATATTCTGGAAGATGCTCAAATTTATGATGTGAACTAATAAATTTTTAACTAAAAATATTGCTCATTAAGCCATGTACCTTTTTGGTTGTTGAGTGAATTTCTGTTTCGGGAATTGGCGTATGTTCGGCATTCAGAATGCGCTGATTTTCGAGTTGTCGTTTGGCTAATAATCGACTTAGTTCGTCAATGAGTTGCGGTTTTTTTCGTAAAACAGGCAATATTTCGGCTTTGGAAATTTCGTAAGCTGTCATCTCGCTACTCACCTCGGCAGATGCACTTCGAGTTTCACCCGTAAGCAATGCCATTTCGCCAAAGATGTCATTATCAGCGATTTGCGCCACTTTGACAAAGCCTTTATTTGGGTTTTGAATCAAAATATCAGCCGTTCCGCTTTCAATCAAAAATAAAGAATCTCGTGTTTCGCCTTCTTTTCCCAAGCATTCAGGCACGCCCAATACATGAAACTTGGCATGGAATGCCAAAATTTTCAAATCCTCATCCGAAAAGATACCGAATAATTCATTTTTTTTCATGAATTGAATGACCGTATCAATATCTTTTCGTCTGGTTATCAGAAGGTTAGTGGATGATTCTCCTGTTTCTAAATCTAATCCTTGTCGCCGAAATTCGTACCAAACTGCCGAAAAAACGGCATCTTGAATTTGTTTTTCAGGAACTTCTCCTGTGGTTTGAAAAACTAATTGATAAACGGTTTTATTTTCCGAAAAATCAATTAATCGAATTTCATAAGTCTGATTTTGGGTTTGGATATGAAGTAAGTTTTGTAGTGATTTTTCCAAAATTTCCTTTGCTTTTTGCGGAGAAATGCTCAGAGGGAGTTTGAGTGTAAGCCGTTGAATGCGGTGCGGACGAGATAAATTTTCAATCGAAAAACGATGCGGGTCTTCGACCGAAAAAAATATTGGCGTGCCATTATCCGTTTCGATGATGAGATGGTTTTTGCTGAAATTCAGTAACTTACCTGACTGTTCGTCAATCTGAACGTAATCGCCTTGTTTGAAGTATTTTTTGAAAAAAGACTCGTTAATCATATTAATATTAAAATTTTAAAATCGTAAGAAACTGCATTAAAATTACACAAAAAAAGGATACCGCATGATACGAAAATAGCGCAAAAATTATGCTTAAATTTTAAATACTTCATGCAAATACACGCTGCTATTTAGATTTAGAGGCTTAAAATTTCATGTGCCAAACGCAAATAAGCGCGTGAACTGACCGAATGTGGGGCATAATTTAGGGTACTTTTGCCAAAAGAGGGAGCTTCGATGGCTTTTTCGTCTAATTCGATATGGGCATCAAAGAGCCGAAAAGAAGTTTGATGTACGAGATATTCGTAGATTTCTTGTGTGATTTTCATGCGTAAATCGACCATGACCAACACAATGCCCAAAACTTGTAATTTCGGATTATAATTTTGTTGAATTTGTTGAACGGTTTTAGTAATTAATTTCAAGCCTTGCAACGCCAATACTTCGGGGCGGAGTGGAATTAAAATCTGGTTGGAAGCCGTTAAAGCATTGATAGTCAGCAAGGAAAGAGAGGGCGCACAGTCTATTAAAATCAAATCAAACTTGGTAGTAATATCAGTTAATAGTTTTGTTAATACACCAGTTCGGTAGGGGTGCGAAGCCAATGCCAACTCGGTATTTGCCAATGCAATCGAGCTGGATGCAAGCGTAATGCCTTCGGTTTGATGCAGGATTTCATGCCATGTTGCTTCGCCAAAAAACAGGTCGGATATGTCCTTTTTGGGTTCGGTTATGCCCAAATGCCAAGTCATACTTGCTTGAGGGTCAAGGTCTAAGAGCAAAACTTTTTTGCCTAATTTGCCCAAAGCCACGCCCAAATTTAGGGTGGTCGTGGTTTTTCCTGTGCCTCCTTTTTGGTTCATCACGGCGATAATTGATGCTTGCATACGATTTTCCGAAATTTTTTGTCAAAAATACCATAAAATTACAATCCATCGGGCAAAAAATGAGATAAAAACTATCCAATCAAGGATAAATTTGGGTTTGGGCAAACCAAATTTGGGACAAAAAGTTAAACTTTTGAATAAGGTTGGCGCAAATTTTTTTAAAATAAAATCACGTAATAAATCTGAAAACTAATGAGTAATTTTTTTGATAAAATACACCAAAAATTATTTAAAAATGTCAATAATCCGAATATTCCATTTATCGAAGAACGCCTCGAACGTTCCTTGAATTATCAAGAAAATTACGCCAAACGCATAGAAAATGGTGCGATAATGCATGAACTTCAGCGTATCCGAAGAGCTTATGAATTGCACCAAATCAATTTATCGTCAGACCTCAAAATTCATGTTTTTAATTCGGCGGGTTCAAACGGAATAGCAGTGGATTATGATGCGTCTTTTGGGGAAAAAGATTTTTTATATCTATTTGATTATCTGAAAGATAGGGTTGAAATGTTGGGCTATCGCCATCACTCTTCGCATCGGGTAATTTATCTAAAAAAAGAATATGCCAAGACCTTAGAAAAGCATTATCTCAAGCCACCTTTGAGCTATCAGACGGAATCCGAAATCCTGAAATATGACCAACAATACGGCAATATTTTGATTGAGCATATTCTGAAGGATGATAAATCAATTAGAATTCGTTTATTGATAAATTATTACAGTGGTTATAATTACACAGAATATTTAGATTTTAATGAATTATTAGAAATGTTGTGGAAAGAAAATTAAATTGTAAATTTTACGCTATTAATCCGAAATTAATGTAAAAATATATGGATGTAGGTTAATTTTATATCACGAAATGATAAATTAATAAAAAAAAATTGTATAAAGGGTTTTATTTTAACCAAAAATTTGTAATTTTACAAAAAACAAAGATTCGGAACATATTTTTTGAACAACCAAAATATTCTTCGGTTTCATTGTTTTTATTCAATTGCAAGGTGTTTACTGAAATGAAAAACCATTATTTCTCTGGAGTAATGGTTTTTGTGTTTTGGGGTGGCGGGCGTTTAAAGTTTCGACCTTTACATACAAAAAATGTTTCATTTGTGCGTTGTATTTTATAATTTGGGTATTCAAATAAATCACTTCAAATACGATGTTTATGAAACGGTTACTGTTAGTTTTTTGTGTGTGTACTCTGGCTTTGAGTGCTAAGGGACAAAACAAAAAATATTATTTTGAGCAAGGCATGGCATATCTCAAAAAAGGGCAATATGCCAGAGCCGTTGCCAATTTTGACCAAGTATTGAGGCAAACACCGATTGCTGAAGTGCTGATGAACAGGGGTTTAGCTTACGAAAAGTTAGAAAAATATGAGGAGGCACTTGACGATTACGAAGCTGCCTACAAACTCGATACCCAAAAAAAACTACGTAAAAGTTATCATTATAATTCTGGGAATGTGTATGTTGCGCTCAAAGAATACGATGAGGCGGTCAAACATTACACCGAAATTATCAAGAAATATGACCGACAAGATTATAAAGTTTTTTTTAATCGAGGCGTGGCGTGGCAAGGTTTGAAGCTGAATCTTAGGGCTTTGAAAGATTACGAAATGGTATTGCGAATGAATAAAACTTTCAAACAAGCATGGCTACGGCGTGGCGAGGTTTTGGAGGGCATGAGCAAAACCGATGAGGCAATGCAAGATTATAACAAAGCGATTGAGCTGGATGCAAAATATGTCGATGCCTACCTCAAACGTGCTAATTTGCAACAAAATACGGGTAAAATTGAGGCAGCATTGATTGATTATAACCTTATTTTGAAATTACAGCCCCAAAATATAGCTGCTTTGCACGCTAGAGCCAGATTATTTTTGGCTGACCAACAGCTTGAAAGCGCATTGCAGGATTATTCGACACTCATTCAAATTGACCCCAAAGATAGACGGGCATTGCATAAAAGGGCTTTTATTTATATGCAAACTGAAAAATTAGAACCCGCCCGACAGGATTATACTGCGATTTTGGAGGAAAATCCTGACGACCTGATGGCGTGCATGAATCGTGGCATTTTAAATCGGATGTTGAAACATTATCCCGAAGCGGTTATTGACCTGACCAAATTTGTGCAATCAGGGCATCAGGAAGAAAAAGTGTATCTGAATCGGGCATTGGCATACCGAAAAATGACTAAAAATGCCAAAGCCTTACATGACTATGATTCTTTGATTAAGATGAATCCAAAACAGGAAGATTATTTCAATAATCGTGGATTTGTCCGAATGCAACTCGAAAAATATGCCGAAGCCGTCCAAGATTTTGATGAAGCCATAAAACTAAATCCGAAGTTTGAGTATGCGTATAATAATCGAGGAAGGGCAAAATATTTTCTCAAAAAATATCGTGAAGCACTCGATGATTGTTACGAAGCTCTCCGATTGAATCCCAAAAATGCACATTGCCTGAATAATATTGGGCTGATAAAACAAGCAATAGGAAAGGAACAAGAAGCCTTCGTTTTGTTTGAGCAGGCATTACAAATTATGCCAGATAATGCTGATTTTCAGAGAAATAAGAAAAATTTGGAAGCCAAATTAGCAGCGGAAAAAGAGTAAAGTTTTGGTAGATAAAAACCCCGATAATGGTATCGGGGTCTTTAGATAACTCAAACAAAACAGTAAAAAAGTTTTTTAATCCATGATTTCAAATGATTTGTCGTCAATTTTGGTATTTCTGAATATTAATTCAACACGATATATGCCCGTTTTTTTGGCTGAAATATCCAGGCTGTCCTTGAATTGCCATGTGGTATTTTTTTGTACTTTTCTAATAGTGTGTTTTTGTATCGAACCATCTGGCGCAATCCACCGCCATTCCAATGCGCCTGAATGAATCATGGCTGCTTGTTTGATTTGATGTATTATTTTTTGATGTGCCGATTTTGAATATTTTATCATATCTGTCTGATTATCAGAAATTAAACTTGTCAATAATTGACCATATTCTACCTCAAATGTTTGTTCTTTTACCAAAATACCATCTGCAAAAACGTTTAATTTGTATGCGCCTATTTCGTTAGCAAAGGACAAAGGGCAGGAAACCAAGACAGTTTGAAATAATTGATTTCTATGAATTTTTTGATTTCCATTACGAACTAATTTGTTTTGACTATCTCGAATTTCCCACACAATATCATACGGCAAATTCATCTGATAAAAATTCAGGACAGCATAAATGCTTTGTTGTTGAAAAATCTGAAAGGTTTTTGTTTTATCCAAAGGAAATCCGCTCGGACTGATTTGGGTCGTGAGCGTAATATCCAGATTGCCCCTAAATTTTTTAGGAATAAATTGATATAAGACACTGATTGTCAGACAGAAAGTCAAAGCCACTGCAAGTAAAATTTGGCTGGTGCGTTGTTGTTTTTGTCGTTTTTGAGTTTGTAAATTTTTATGCGCTTGTACCAAATCTTCTGCTTCGATGCCGTATTCTCGGACAGTTTGAGCGATTTCTTGCACGGAAAAAGAAACCTCTTTTTTCTGCTTGGCAATCGAATAAGCCGACTCGATTAATGCCTTGAGTTCCGCAGGTGAAATTCTAAAATTATTGGTCATTAGTAGTATTTTATTTAGAATAATTTGGATTAAGCCAAAAAAATAGTTGTTTGTCTGAGTGGCTTTCTTACAGGGAAAACAGGGAAAATTTAGGGTTAAGTTCCTACCAATGGCGTAGAAACGGCAAACGAGGCGGGTTTTTCGGTAAAATCGAATGTTTTTTCGGTGAGTTTCAGAAAATATAATTTTTATTTTACATAATGAAGCGATTTAAACTTTTCTGTTAATCCAAAATATCTGATAATTTGGTATTTTGTCGTTTTTGATTGCTTAGTAATTGTATTTAACTAAATTATCAAAATTTTTTTCTGCTAAATTTTTACGCCCAAAATCGTAATATCATCCCGTTGTTCTTCCTTGTCGATGTGTGCTTTGAATAGATTTTCCAAGAATTGTTTTTGCTCGGCAAGTGGTAAATATGAGTTCATTGCCAAAACTCTTTTGAGGCGTGGCGACCCAAATTTATCTCGGCGAGGATTGTTCTGGTCAGCATAACCATCTGAAGGTAAGACGATTAGCTCTCCTTTGGCAAGCATTAATTCTTGGTTTTCAAAGGCTTTATCGTTCCGAAAATTTCCGCCTATTGAGATGCGACTACCTTTGAGTTCGATTAATTCTCGTTTTTCTGGCTTGATGTAATAAAGTGATTGTTTTGCACCACAAAATGTCAATCGGTGTGTGGTTTCGGTGTATTTTTCGAGTCGGCAGAGGCTTACGTCCATGCCGTCAGTATTGGCATTGCCTTCGCCTTGTCGGAGTGCTTTTTGTATGGAATGATTCAAATTATCTAAAATTTCGGCAGGATTTGAGATTTTCAAGACAATTTCGTTGAGGCTCGAATAACCAATCAAAGACATAAATGCGCCGGGAATACCATGCCCTGTGCAGTCTAAAACAGCAAAAAATAACTGATTACCTACTTTCTCGACCCAATAAAAATCACCCGAAACAATATCACGGGGTTTGTAGAGGACAAAAAATTCGGCAAATAATTCGCTCATTCGTACAGGCGTAGGTAAAATGGCTTGTTGTATCGTTTGTGCGTATCGAATACTATCGGTCATCTTCGTATTTTGATGATGTAATAAATTCCGCTGTTCGCTAATTTCTTGGCGTTTATGTTCGAGTTCGGTATTTTTCTTAGAAACTTCGTCTTTTTGGCGTAAGATTTCCCGATTTTGGTCGCTCAAAATAAGGTTTATGGTTTTATCTTGTCTTCGTTTGCGATACAACAAAATTGCCACAGCAACGACCGAAAATAAAGTCAAAAGTACCGCCACCGTAATGGCATTTTGCCGTTGAATGGTACGTTTGTCAAGTTCTTGCTTTTGTTTCAAAAATTGGTTTTCTTTTTCCTTTTGTTCCGAATCGTATCGGGCTTTCATCTCGGCAATTTGCCCTGATTTTTGTTTGGTAAAAATTTCTTCTTTGAGTTCGGTATGATGTTTGTAATAGCGCAACGCCAGACGCAAATCATTTTTGGCTTCGTAATACGTAGAGAGTAATTTATATGCCTGAATTTCAGTCGTTTTTGAGCCAATATTTTTGGCAATATTCATGCCCTGTAACAAATAATTAACGGCATTGATGAGGTCGTTTTGCAGTAAAAATAGTTCACCCACCGCAATATAGGACTCGGCTAATCCTTTTTTTTCTCCAATTTGTTGATTGATTTGGGCAGATTGCATACATTTTTCGAGTGCCTCATCGTATTTTTCTTGTTGTTTCAAGATTTCACCTATTCCATTGAGAACCACAGCTTTCTGTCGTTTTTCATTGATTTTTTCATAAATCTGAAGGGCTTGTTGATAATCTTCGAGGGCTTTGGCTGGATTCTCTTCGGACTCGACTTGGGCGATGTAATATAAACAGGTCGCTTCGCCTTTTAAGTGGTCTAATTGTTCAAAAATGGCAAAACTCTTACGGAACTGCGCCAAGGCATTTGCCGAACTTCCTTGCCGCTGATAAATAAGTCCGATATTGTGGGTTGTATTGGCGATACCTTCTTGATTATCAAACTTTTTGAATAATTTTAAGGCACTCAACAAATATTCCAATGCCTTATCGTAATCGCTTTGGACATATTTTAGAAAACCAAAAATACGTAAAGTTTCCGCCATATCTTCTCTTAAACCCAATTCTTTGGAAATACCATACGCCTGTACCGCATACAGTCTGGCACGCTTAGGGTCGATGCCTGCGTATTCAAATGCCAACTGATTCAGATACGTAACTTTTTGCCTGTCATTGGTTTCGGCACGAATCAGACTTTGCAAACTATCAATATGTAATTGCGTAACTTCTTGTGCTTTGAGCGAAAAAATGGCAAGAAAAACAACAAGAAATGCAAGCAAACGATATAAAGTTCGGTTTTTGAGCATAAAATTAATGACTTATATGCTTTTATATGGTGCAAAAAATTGACCAAATATAACTTCTTTAAAT
>CAZNYR010000099.1:0-14535 GCA_964577275.1 uncultured Cytophagales bacterium
CGCCCAAAACCATTTGCCCAGTCCATGCCGAGAAATCAGCCAGCCCCCCAATAGTCCACCAATCGTCAGCGAAACAACCCCGACCGTGCCATAAATCCAGCCGACTTCGCCTGTGGTCATCGCCAAACCGCCCACCTCGCGGCTATCGACCATGAACGGCGCAGTCAGTTTGGAAAGTTGCGTTTCGCCAAATCGGTATAAAATCAAAAAAGCAAGAATTATGATGCTATTTTCTTTTCGGAAAAAGGAAATAAATGTATTTAAAACCTCCGAAAATGGATTTTCTGACAAATTTGGGACAGTTTGAACAACGATTTTTCGGGGCAAAACCACACCATGATACAAAAATGAAATGCCCAAAACACCTGCCAACACCATGAATGTCAGACTCCAAGCCAGCGGCACATTACCCGAAGTGAGTCGAAAGGTCGTTTCGGTAATTTTGGTGAGTCTTTTATCCGCCTGAAACACCAAATAAGCAGGTTTGTCCCAATTTTCTGCCGTAAAAACGAAGCGTTTTCCTTCGACTAATTTGAGGCTTTTATCGCCCGAATACCAATCCAAATTGACAATGACCGGCTCTTGGGGTGGTGCAGAAATCCGAAACGGCACCACCGCCAAATTTCCGACCCAAGTGCCTGATATTGAGGTTTTTCCATCATGTTCATAAAAATTGGATGCCGTATTATGGCTTTTGATGGCATGTAAGGTCGAGTCGGCTAATTTTCCTGTAATGTTTTGGGTATAAATTTCAATATTTTCATCAGGCAAAATAAAATATAATTCATTATTTTTCTCTTTTTTGTACAATTTTATTTGATTGATATTTGCCTGATTTTCCGTAGTACTTTTGATGATAATTTCGTGCGAACCCAAGCCTGTTACGCCTTCCAAATATCCTGCAAAAATCAATAAAAAACCCTGTCCCGCAATCATTGCCAAACGATAAAATGTACTGCGGATGCCCACAAAAAAGGCTTGTTTTTGAGCATTCAAATTGGACAAATAAAATCCATCAATCGCAATATCGTGTGTTGCCGATGAAAAAGCCACTAACCAAAAGAAAACCAGTGTGTAACGAAAAAAATTATCCATCGGTAAAACCAAAGCTACGCCCGCAAAACCCGCCCCAATCAGCAACTGCATCGTCAAAATCCAGAAGCGTTGCGAACGATACAATTCGACCAGTGGACTCCAAAACGGTTTGAGCATCCAAGGCAAATTAAACCATGCGGTATAAAGTGCCATATCCGCATTGGAAACTCCCATCCGAGCGAACATAATTCCAGAAACTATCGCCACAACAATATACGGCATTCCCTCCATAAAATACAAACTGGGAATCCATGTCCATGCATTTCGAGAACCCTGATTTTCGGTCATTTTATCATGTATTTTTTAATCCTTTAATTATTTATTTAACAGCAAAGGTTATCACCGATGATTCATTTCGGTATTTTGGTCGAAGGTGCAAACAATATTTGGATAAGGCAAAAGGGTTTTTGGTTTCTTTGGATATAAATTTCATTTTTTCAAGAAAAAATAGACCAATACCCAGCATAAAATATCAAAAAAACTTACACGACTGTTACACTTTTTGTCATCTGGATACAATTCGGAAATAAGGCATTTTGTTAATTTTAAATATGGTTTTAACCTACAAAAATGGAAATTTATTCTTAGTAAAACAAATTTTAGCATGCTAAATTTTTATTTTTTTGATTCAATTCTTGCATTGCAAGTCTATTTTCTGGCAGCCTGTTCATATAAACTTCATGGATTAAATCTTTTTTATTCGGAAATCTTGGCGTTACTTTGCATCGTCAAAAGGGAACAATTCCCAAGACAACAAATTGATTATCAATACTATAAAAGCGTGAAAAACATGAAAACGGTTCAATTTTTTATCGTAGGCTGTATCGCCTTATTTTTTTCGACAACAGTTTTGGCGGGCATAGACCAGGACGATGTCATGGTATTGCCCATTCATCAAACGTCTAAGTTTTATGTGTCTTTTGCACAAGATGTCGAGGCACAAAAAGTAGCCATCAAAATCAAAAAAACAGACGGCACATTAATTTATGCCGACCAAATGCTGACCGACCAAGTAACCAAAATTTATGACATGGCGGAATACGGCAAGGGAACATTTGTGGTGGAAATTATCGGAGCGGATTTCAAATTGACCAAACAGGTCGAAATAGGCAAAATCGGAAAGTTTGATGCCCAAATCGTTCGGCAACAAGGACACGTTGATTTGATTTATTTGAGCAATGCCCAAAACTTGGATATTTATTTCAAGGATGAAAAAGGAAATGTACTTTATAAAGGCACAGGAAAATTTGGAAAATACCGACAAGCCTTTGATATTCAGCACTTACCGAAAGGAACTTATACCTTAAAAGTAACCAACGGCGAACAGGTTTTTGAGGAAGATTTTGAGGTAAACTAAGAACTTTGAGCGTGTATTAAAACAGGTAAATTGGCAAACTCAATCGCAGGGAGAGCCGATATGAAAAATAAAGCTCACCTAAATTTTAGGTGAGTTTTATGTTTTTTTGGTTTCGCTTGGTGATTGATTTCAAGTGATTGACCAAGAATATTATTTGATAATTCGCATTCGGCGAAGCATTTTTTTCTCAAATTCCCAGAAAAAACGAAATTGCCCAAAAATAGTTCCGTAAACTAATAATAAGATTTGATAACTTGGTAAAATAATTGCCAAATAGAGCGGAATCGTTATCCAAAGCGATGTTTCGGGCGTGATGCCCAGCAATTCAAAGACGGGTTTTCGGATAAAAACCGTGGAGCTTCCTGTGATAGCAAAGACCACCAGAATCAATACTAATTGCAAATTGCTTTCGATTTTCCAGCGTTGTTTTAATTTTTCTAACATGAATTTTGTTGGATGTTTTGATTTCAACACAAAGTTAAGCGTTTTCGTAACCAAAACAGAAATGCAAGCAAAGTTTTCGTTTGAGAAACGAGGCATTTGGCTTATTTTTGAAAAACTCCCTTGAGCGCATCGCCCATTTTGAGCGTGTTCAATCCCCAATTCACGGTATATTTTGCCAGCTTAAAAAGCGGATTGGTTTCGGTTTTTTGGCGTAAGTTTTCATCCGAAGATTTGAAATTCTCCAATTTGGTATGTACCGAATTTGGAGCTTGTGCCAATGCCAAACTTTTGGCTTTTGCCTGCCGAAAACGACTTAGGCTTACGCCTGTGGTTTCGATAGTTAAGGTTTTAAAGCCTTGATTTTCAAAAAGTTGTCGAAGTGTTTGGGGCGTATAATACCCCAAATGTTCGGGATATTCGACAATGCTCCAGTTTTCTCGGAGCAAATACTTTGAAATCGAAGCAAAATTCGGGGTCGTTACATAAATAATGCCGCCTTGTCGTAATAATTTATAAAAATTTGATACTTCTTCGTGCGGATTGTTTATGTGTTCAATGACTTCAAAAGAAGTGATTAAATCAAATTCAAAGGTATAATTTTGGGGGTTTAATGCGCCTTTTTGCATCTGAATCCCTTTTTGAAGGCAAAATTCAATCGCCTTATCCGTAAATTCTGTGCCGTGCGCCTCCAAACCTTTATCTTTTGCCGTTTTCAGAAAATGTCCATTGCCGCAACCCACATCCAAAACCCGTTTCAGAGGCGTAATTTGCCCAAATTTTGTCAGCAATTCGGCATAACGTTTGAGCGTAATGGGCGAAATCGAATCCTGACGCGAATACGTTTGGTAATGCGCCATCAGTTCCTGCAAAGTCGGAATCCGCTCCGAAAATACAAATCCGCACGCCTGACATTTTTTGAGATACGCCGAATGATACATCGTAACATCCTGTAAATCAGTAGCTTGACAAAGAAGACAATGCTGATGCGTATTCATAAATTGATATAATTTCAAGGATTACGTAATAATTAGGTGTATTAAACTTTGATAATCTACTGAAAATCAAGATTTTATTTAACTTTAAATTGATAAATCGTTTCGCTTCGGAAAGTTTCATCAGGGCGTAAAATGGCATTCGGGAAATCTGGCTGATTGGGCGCATCAGGATAATTTTGCGTTTCCAGACAAACGCCAAAATAGCCTTTGATGTTTTGTCCTTTTCCTGTGGTTGAGCCATCAAAATTCAAGGTAAATACCTGAATACCAGCTTCTGTCGTCCATGTTTCCATCACTCGCCCACTTTCAGGGTCGAATAATTCGGCAGCTTTTCGCAAGGTGCCGTCCGCTTGGTTGATGCAAAAATTATCATCAAAACCGCCCTGATTTTTGCGGATTCCTTGCCCAATTTTTTTGGGATTGATGAAATCCAACGCTGTGTTTTTTACTGATTTGAGTTTGCCAGTCGGAATCAAATCCTCGTCCGCTTCGGTAAATTTATCGGCATTCAGTTGCAAAAAATGATTTTCGATTCCGCCCGAATTTGCCAAATTAAAATACGCATGATTGGTCAGATTAATCACAGTGGATTTATCGGTTTGGGCTTCATAATTAATTTTAAGTTCGTTATCCTCTGTAATTGAGTAGGTTACGGTAGTTTTTAGATTTCCGCCAAAGCCTTCTTCGCCGTCTTTGCTCCAATAAAAAAACTGTACCGAAGCGATTTTATCATCCATCATTTCTTCGCTTTGGATTTTCCATAATTTTTTATCAAAACCCATATTTCCGCCGTGCAATGTGTGAGATTTCCAATTTATTGAAGTTTTAAACTCTTGATTATCAATGTGATATATTCCATTTTTGAGGCGATTCGCATATCGTCCCACGACTACGCCCATACACGGATGCGGCGTTAAAAATTCATCAAAAGTATCAAAACCAATTAGGCAATCTTTCAATTTTCCAGATTTATCGGGAACAAAAATACTGACTAACGTTGCGCCGTAGGGCATGACCTTGACCAAAAAACCATTGGCATTGCTCAAACTAATTAATTCAACGGGCTGATTATCGAAATGACCGAATAATTTTTTTTCAATTTTCATCAGGATGTGTGTTTGGGATTTTAGAAACGGAAATTTAGCAGAACAGACGGAAAAAGTTGTATTTTTTTCGGATTTTATCCCGAAGCCCATTACTTTTGTAAAGGACGAAACAAACTCGAAAAATACGATGAAAAATACATTTTTTGCAATTTTGGCAGTTTTCATGCTGGCGATTTCCGTCAGTTCTTGTGGCATCAAAGGACACAACCAAAAAGAAGTTTGGGGCTTGGATGCAACAAACGAACGAGTTTTTGGCGATGTCAATAAAGGACCTCGACAACTCGAAGTCGAACACGCACCCGATGAAACAGGCAAAACTGCCGAAAAAATCAATAAAATCAAGGATAAATTATATCCCAAAGAAAGTAAATAAGTTTGGTGTCTAAACCTAAACCACCCACGATTAAAATCGTGGGTTTTGTTTCTGCATAAAATTCCCGCCTGCACAAACCGCACAAACGTTAGGCATTAAATTTGTTAATTTTTATCTAAATTCCTGAAAAACTACGAACTACGTTTGGTAAATCATGGTCAAAATTGAAACTTTCTGAATATTTTTTGACCTTTTTTACATGAAAGTAATGTATCCATTTTTCTATAAAATTATTGATTATGTTTCAAAAAAACAGCTTTTTATTTTTCGTAGCGGTTTATTTGTGGATGGCATCATGTCAGCCGCAATCCCCAACAATGCCTCAGGAAACGATAAACAAATCAGCCCCGAAAAAATATCGGATTTCGTTGGGCGAATGGTCGTTACATCGGCAAATCTTTAGTCAAAAACTCAATCATTTGGATTTTGCACGCATCACCAAAGATAGTTTTGAGTTGGCGCACGTTGATTATGTCAGTTTATTTTTTCAGGATAAAGCCCAAGACTTTGAGTATCTGCAACAAATGAAAGATAGCTGTCAGAAATATGGCGTAAGCAGTATGATGATTATGGTCGATGACGAAGGATTTTTGGGCGATACTTCTGCCCAAGAACGCGAGCAAGCCGTAAAAAATCATCTGAAATGGCTGAAAGCCGCTCAATTTCTGGGCTGTCAATCCATTCGGGTCAATGCAAATGGCGTGGGCGATTTGGATAAAATCAAGACCAATGTCGTGTTGTCGCTCAAAACCTTAGCTGCGGAAGCTCAAAAATACCACCTCAATATTTTGGTCGAAAATCACGGGATGCGTGTCCATGGCGTTTGGCAAACGGCTGCACCCTCGACAAATGGCAAATGGCTGGCAGAGGTTTTTGAGGCAGTAAATATGCCCAACTGCAAAAGTCTGCCTGATTTTGGCAATTTTGATACGTATGACCGCTACCAAGGCGTGAGCGATTTGATGCCTTTTGCACACGGAATCAGTGCGAAATCATACGATTTTCAGGAAACAGGCGAAGAAAAACACACCAATTATGCCAGAATGTTCCAAATTATTCGTTCGTCTCCTTTTGATGGATTTATTAATGTGGAATATGAAGGCGAGCAATTACCCGAAATTGAAGGCATACGCCGCACCATTCGGTTGGTCAAAAAATATTATTAAACAAAATACCTTCACAAAGGTTGCATTGCACCAAAAAATTAAGTAGATTCCAAAATATTAAACAAACAGCTATTTTGATGCACAGTTATTTATGGGATAAGAATTTATCCCAAGCCTGAAATTAAAAAAAAGTACCTCCTCGATGAAAAAATTATTATTCATCATTTCCATATTTATTTCACAAACCATTAAGGCTCAAAGTTTTAATCCTTATATCGACCGCCTGAGTGCCGAACTTGGTTTGTCCAATGCCACCATATATTCCATTTATCAAGATAGTCAGGGGTTTATGTGGTTTGGCACGGAAGAGGATGGTCTCTGCCGATATGATGGCTATAACATGATATTCTATCAGTTTGATAGTCAGGATTCTACGACCATTAGTCATAATTCGGTTTCCAGCATTATTGAGGATAAACATCATAATTTGTGGATGGCAACTGGGCGTTATATTAGCCAATACAATCCCGTAACCAATCGGTTTAAACGTTTTCCGATTTATGAAAAAGATGGTTCGCTGGCATCAGTACAAAACTGTGGCGAATTGAAAATTGATGCTCACGGAAAGTTATGGTTCGTGGGATTCGATGGCACAAATAGCATTGGGTATTTTGATGAAAAAAAACAACAATTCATCATTCATTATCACCCCAAATATCACAATTCGGATACAGACCAAACATCTTCGATATACATTGATAATCAAGGAAATATATGGATTGGAGCGACCAATGGACTGATGAAATATGATAGTCAGAACGATGCTTTTCGGTGGGCTTATCAGACCAAAAACTACGCCAGAATTGATGCCATTACCCAAGATAATGATGGCAATATCTGGTTTGGCTCGTCCATTATTGGGCTTTTTCGGATGCGTCCTGACGGAAACGTAACCCAATTTACGGACGATATGCCCAACAGCGTTTCGTATAATACCATTAATAAATTGCTCAAAGACCAAGCAGGGCGGTTGTGGGTTTCGACCGAAAAC
Organism: uncultured Cytophagales bacterium; assembly: GCA_964577275.1. Classification (GTDB taxonomy): domain Bacteria; phylum Bacteroidota; class Bacteroidia; order Cytophagales; family Thermoflexibacteraceae; genus UBA2561. Next base: position 7,528 of record CAZNYR010000099.1, read on the forward strand.
GGGCTGAATGTCATCGAAAACTCGAATGAGGAACAACCTACGTTTGTGCATTTGTTCCCGCCTGTCAAAGGAAAAGGCTTAAATTATCACTTGATTCGTGGGCTTTTCCAAGATAAACAAGGCATCGTCTGGGTGGGACTTTTTCGGCATGGCATCAACAAAATTTATCCGCTCACGGCTGGTTTTGAGCGGTATCAGCATCAGCCCAAAGACCCAAATAGTTTATCTGGAACGATGGTGCTCTCTTTTCTCGAAGACCGACAGGGTGATTTTTGGATTACGATGGATGATTATGGACTCGATAAGTTTGACCGCCAAACCAAAACATTTACCAATTATCGAGCAGTCATGGATTGGACAAAAGATGACAAATTATCGGCTTTGAGTGCCATTCAGGACAATCAAAATCAACTTTGGATTGGTACTTGGCGAGATGGACTCCTCAGATACAACAAAACGACACAACAAACAACCGCTTTCTGGAAATATCCCAACGGCGGAGCGCATAATATTTGGCGCATCTTCCAAGATTCTAAAAACCGAATTTGGGCAAGTGTATTTTATAATGGGCTGGCACTGATGAATGAAGAAGGCAAAACGCTCAAACTTTTTGAGCATGACCCCAAAAATAGCACAACTTCCATGACTTCGGATGAAAATGTTTGGGCAATTTATGAGGATAAACAACAACAAATTTGGGTCGGGACTATCCTTGGCGTACTGAAATACAATGAAAACGATTCGACTTTTACGCAATATCGCCCACAGGACAATGAGCCAAACAGCCTAAGTTCGGGCGATGCCTTGGTATTCTTGGAGGATACCAAAAATAGATTTTGGATAGGCACACGCGGCGGCGGCTTAAATCTGATGGACAGAAAGACCGAAACATTCAAGGCTTATCGCAAAAAAGATGGCTTGTCTAATGATAATGTGGTCGGTATTTTGGAAGATGATGCAGGAAATTTATGGATAAGTACGGTGGACGGACTAAGCAAATTTAATCCAGAAACCGAAACATTTATCAATTTTAATGTGGCGCACGGATTACAAGCCAATAAATTCAATATTAACTCGTATTATAAAGATTCCCAAGGGTTTATGTATTTTGGTGGCGTGAATGGTTTTAACCGATTCCATCCCGATAGCATCCAGACCAATGCACACGTTCCGCCCGTATTAATTACTGATTTTCAGATATTTAACAAAAAAGTAGCGATTGAAAAACATAGCGTATTGCAACAACAAATCCATTTGACAGATGCCATCACGCTGACCCATCAACAATCCGTTTTTAGCTTAGAATTTTCGGCATTAGATTACATAAATCCAGACCAAAATCAGTATCAATATAAACTTGAAAACTTTGACAGCGATTGGGTTTCGACCACCGCCAAAAGACGCTTCGTAACCTATACCAATTTGCCACCGGGCGAGTATTTCTTTCGGGTCAAAGCCTCAAATAATGATGGACTTTGGAATCAGGAAGGAACCAGCCTCAAGATTACGATTTTGCCTGCTTGGTGGCAAACACGAATATTCAAGGTGGGAGTCATTTTGTTGATAATCAGTATGATAGTAGGCTTTTATAAATACCGAACCTATCAATTCAAGGTGCAACAAAAAATCTTGGAACAGCAAGTTGCCGCAAGGACAACCGACCTCAAACAAGCCAATCAAAAACTCAACGAGCGCAAAGAAGAAATTTTGGTGCAAAACGAAGAACTTCAACAGCAATCCGAAGAAATTATCGCACAACGAGATTTGGTGTACGAACAAAAAGCAAAATTAGAAGAAACCACCAAACAAATTACCAAAAGTATTCAGGCTGCCAAAATGATTCAGCGTGCCATTTTGCCCAGCGAATATTTGATGAAAAAACACCTGAACGATAACTATTTTTTGTTTTATAGCCCCAAAGATATTGTTTCAGGTGATTTTTATTGGATAAATTATACCCGAAATCGCCTCTTTGTTAGTGTCGTGGATTGCACCGGACACGGCGTGCCGGGCGCATTTATGTCCATGATTGGACACTCGGCATTGAATAAACTAATTAATGAAATGCAACTCAATGACCCCGCAGAAATCCTAACGCAATTAGATATTGAAATTACTAAAATGCTTCGACAAAAACATTCAGGCGACCGAAACGGCATGGATATTTGTCTTTGTGTTTTAGAAAAATCACAGCACACAACCAAAGTGGCTTTTGCAGGCGCAAAAAATTCGCTCTATTACACCACCGATACCGAATCAGAAGTCCAAATCTTGAAGGCAGACAAAGCCATGATTGGCGGATTGACTCGAAACCAGCACACATTCAATACACAAAGTTTACAACTTAAACACGGAAATTTGATTTATCTGACCACAGATGGCTACATTGACCAAAATAATTTCAAGAGAAGACGCTACGGCTCAATCGCATTCCTAAAATTATTAAATTCGGTACGCACTTTGCCCATCAAAGACCAAAAACAAGTCATAATTCAGGCATTTGAAGAATACAAACAAAACGAAGCACAGCGCGATGATGTAACCATTTTGGGCATTCAACTCTAAATTTATCGAATTTTGAATGTAATTCCTGCTCGCACAAACCGCTCAAATGTCAGCCGTTGCGTATCCAACCGAAACAAAGGCGTATTCGCTCGGCGCAGAAAAACCCTGTTATTCAGGATGTTATCAATCTGAATGTACGTATCCCATTTCTTAAAACGATGCTTATATTTGAACGACATATCATAATAATCCGCCGTGCCTGCCCCCCGAAAATACGTGTATTTGTTCTTAAAAATAAACGTCCCTTTTTTCTCCAAAATATCCAACGACATATCGCCACTCACCGCATAACTATCCTGAAAAGCAGTCTGTTCCGAAGGTTTTGTTATCATTTTTAGTTGCTGATACATCCCCGTAACCATAAAGTTAAATGGCTTTTCCAAATAGGTTTGCATATAAAACTTGGATTGTAACGTAACATTCTGAGCCTCACCTACTTCCTGCGTCTGATTGTGCTGAATACGGATGGATTCCAGTTTCATGCCCAACGGCAATTCCTCAAATGTTTTGGTCAAAATCAGTGCGCCAATCGAATAATTAGAACTTAATTGATTATAGTTTACATTAAAAATATTTCCTTCACCTAATTGATATGAATCCACCGTATAAGTTTGCCCAAAAACACCTAACGAAATAATCCCAATCCCGATTTTTTGCAACAGCGATGAAACATACGTAACCTCCAAAACTTCTTCGGTTTGGGGCGTAATATTTCGGTAAAATGGAATGCCAATGCTCTGATAATCAACCAAATCATAGCCCGCCATGAATTTATGCAACGGAAATGCTGATACGTTTTGTTTGTACGAAATACTTAAATTATCAAACAATCCAAAATTAAAATCCATTCGCACTTTGTAATCCAATAATTCGTGTGGCGATTGCTCATTTTGGTTTTCCAACTTTACAAACGCATAACCTAATTTGGAGTCCAAACTAAAAATGCCTTTGCTAAAATAATACGAAGCATACGGCATGAACTGCCGAAACCCGATTCGAGGCGTATTTCCTGCAAAAACAGAATAGTACAAATTTGATTCTGCTCCTAAATTATCGGAGAAAAAATCCTTGTCATTTTCGGCAATTTCTTGGCTCAGACGTAAGCCTAATGTAAGGTTTCCTCGTTTTTGTTTCATTTGTACAAAACCATGTACGACAGAATGTTGCTTCTTTTGGTGTTGTTTTTGAGTAATATTATAATAATTTAAGTCATTTTTAACTAAGTTTTCTTCTGAAAATAGATTTTCAGCATTTTTAGTTTCGCCAAAAGCCATCATACTGTTAGAATCATCAGAATTCAAAATAAAGTTATTATAATTTACTTCCTGTGTATGTAAGGTATTGAGATGAAATCCTATTTTTCCTGAAAAACGATATTCTGATTTCAAACTCAAAATCGCTGTTTTTGAGCGATTATGGCGGTTTGCATCATAGAAAAATAGTGCCAAATTACTGCCATTAGAGGGTAAATTCGTGCCTGTTTGTACGTTGTTGAATTGCGTGTTCAGGTCATCCGTTTGGTGATTTTCGAGGTTATAAAGCGTGTTCAAAGTCAGCCGAAATTTACTTCTGTAATCATATTTGACCTCAAATTTGTTTTTGGAAGTGATTTGACGGTGTTTTTGAGTGTTAAAAAAACTTAAAATATCTTTTGTATTTGTTAAAAATTGTTGTTTATTAATTTCGATTTCCTCATCCACATATTTATTATACGACCCCAAATACATTTCTACGTTGGAATGTGGCGTAAATTTGCCTGTCAAACTCAAAATTCCCGGCTGAAAACGGGTATAATCTTTAAATCCATAAATTTCTTTTTCAAAACCCGCACGAGCGGTAAGTTCCTGAAAATCAGCAGGAAGTTCAAATACACTCAAATACGCTTCTTTGTCAATATCCTTGAGTTGTTCTAAGGATATACGTTGTTGTCCGAACTGGTCAAACTCGGTGAGCAGATGAAATTTTGCCTTTTTTCGGAGCGCAAAAAAGTTGGCATAACCCCCAAAAAGCATTTGATTTTGGTAGCCTGTCGCCAGTTTTGCATCGCCAAAAAGCGTTTTATTGAGGCTGGGTTTGAGTTTGATGTCCAAGACAACCAGCGACTTATCGGACAAAAGTGACTCTTTGAGTTTGTCGTTTTGTTCGTTAGTACGCACCTCGACACTTTCGACCATATCAGGCGTAAGGCTACGCGTTGTTAAGCTCGTCCCTGCCTTGAGAAATTCTTCGCCATTTATCAGGATTTTATCAATTTGTCTGCCGTTTACTTTGATATTTCCGTCATTTGAAACCTCAAATCCAGGGATTTTTCGCAATACATCTTCGAGCGTGGCATCTTTGGTTTGCGTCCAGTGCTGAACATCGTAAATTACGGTATCCTCCTTCACGATAATCGGCGAGCGTTTGGCTGTAATTTGTACTTCATTCATTTCTTTGGACTTCAGGTTCAACGGCAAATCCAACCGAATTTCGCGGTATTGCGAAGCGATAACTATCTCTTGTTCAATACTTTGATAATTAAAACTATTGACCTGCATCCGATACACGCCGGGCAATACTAACGAAATTTCGTAATGCCCCACCGAATCCGAGTACGTAAAATCGACCAACTGATTTTTTTGGGTCAGAATACTGATTTGACAAAATTCGATGTTTTCTTTTGTTAATGAATCCGTTACCGTGCCATGGATTTTGTATTGCGCCCAAGCGGTTTGCAGGCATAAAAACTGCACAAGAATAAAACTTAATATACTGATTTTCATAGAATTAATATTGATGATTTTAAGAAATAAAAAATCCTTTCTCCAAAGACAATTTTTGGGAAAGGAAGACGCATATTTTTCGATAAAAAATGATCGTTGTTATTCGTGTTCGATGACCGCAAAAATGGCTGGTCCATATCGTTCGGATTTCCATTTACCCAAATTACGCCGTTCATACGTAAAATAACGAAAAGAAGCATTCATTGTCAGCCCATAGTCTTTATCTTTTGGTATTTTGACTGCTTCTAAGGTTACGATAATATCCTCTTTGACTTCCAGATTCAAATGGTCAATATCGGCATAAATGCTGTTTTTGATGTCGCTTTTTGCAAATTTGAGATAAACAGGTTCGGGCAAAATATTTTCACCTACTTCATCGCCCTCCATTTGATACATATTGACTTGATAAAACATCGAATCATGTGAACAATAATGCACATTTACCCCAATTTTTTTGAGCAAAGAAGGCTGTTTGATGTTGATTCGTGTGCCGTATTCCCAACCTAATTGCCAATCTCCATTAACATAAAAACCCTCTTGAAAAGCAGAACTTTCGGTACGTAAACCGACCTTTTTTTCTTTGAGTTTTTTGGAGCGGATGGTAACTTCAGGAAGTTCATTCTTAGAGGTTTGTAAAAATATTTTACCGTCTTTTTCTTCGCAGATTTTTGTTAATTCCTGTATCGAAATCTCTTGCTGAATAAATCCAATCGCCGAAATCCGAAGCATTGCCGTTGATTCTATTTTTTTGAGTGAAAAGTCAAAAAATCCATTTTCGTCCGATGCCGTGCCTTGATAATTTCCTATCACTGCCATATTGACAAAAGGAATCGGTTTTTGTGTTTCTTCTGAAAGGATTTGCCCTTTAAAATTTTGCCCAAATGCCTGAAAACCAAGCAGAAATAATACGGTAAATAATTGAAGTTTCATGATTTTTAATGTTTAATTATCGGCATCAATGCCCATTTCTTGACTGGTCATTTTATCCATTTTATCAAGCCATTTTTCAGTTTTACTTTTGGCTTTATCATACTTTTTAGCAGAGACTAGTTCGCCTTCGGTAATTTGTAATTTTGAAGCAGGAACTTTCTCAAACACGACTTTTTGTGCTGTTTCAGTAGCACCTGACTCATACTCAACACTTAAAATAGCACCAGGTAATCCATTCAATAAAGGCAAGCCTACACTAACAGATATTTCAGAAGTAAACCAAGCCACCACAGTCGTGCCATTAACAGGATTAATTGTTGTTGCTTTAGAGCATACAAAATTCAATATTGTCTTTTTCTCTGAATGAATTTTCCAATTCAGGGATTCCACATCAAATTCGGTGCGAAGAAACGTATTTGCAGACAACTGTTTTTGTTTCATTCCCTTTTTTTCCTGTATGTTGATATAATATTTTACATAAGGATATGTAATAATAGTTTTACTAAGAGCTTGGTTATCAAGAATTTTATCTTCTCCATTTTCCCTAATTAAAATGGAATGTTCTTTATTAAAATAAACTCTATTATGTTCAATAGGGAATAATGGATTTGGGTTTTCATATTTGTATAGAATATATCCCTCTGTTTGTCCAAACGCCTGAAAACCAAGCAGAAATAATACGGTAAATACTTGAAATTTCATGATTTTTAATGTTTAATTATCGGCATCAATGCCCATTTCTTGACTGGTC
>CAZNYR010000100.1:0-13076 GCA_964577275.1 uncultured Cytophagales bacterium
CGGTTTTGCCAATCATCGCCGCTTTATTGACCTGATACGGCAGTTCAGAAACGATGATTTGTTCCTTACCATCTTTGGAAGTATCAAATCGAGTTACTGCCCGCAAGACAATCCGTCCCCGTCCTGTTTCAAAGGCTTTTTTGACCCCTTGATACCCATAAATGGTTGCGCCTGTTGGGAAATCGGGAGCGGAAATATAGGTCATCAGTTCAGAAATCGTAATTTCTGGATTGTCGATATATGCCGTGATTCCGTTTACGACTTCGGTCAAGTTGTGGGGTGCCATGTTGGTCGCCATGCCTACGGCAATGCCCGAAGCTCCGTTAAGCAATAAATTGGGGACTTTGGCAGGCAAAACGGTAGGTTCTTTGAGCGATTCATCAAAATTGGACTGAAATCTGACCGTGTTTTTGTTCAAATCGGCTAACATTTCCTCCGAAATGCGTTGCAGTCGAGCCTCCGTATAACGCATTGCCGCAGGATTATCGCCATCGACCGAGCCGAAGTTTCCCTGTCCATCGACCAGCGGATAACGTAATGACCAAGGTTGCGCCATCCGAACCATCGTATCATAAACGGCAGTATCGCCGTGTGGGTGATATTTACCGAGTACCTCACCGACAATTCTGGCGGATTTTTTATAGGATTTGTTATGATAAAGACCTAAATCGGTCATGGCATAAAGCACCCTTCGGTGGACGGGTTTCAGCCCATCTCGCGCATCAGGTAGCGCACGAGAAATAATCACGGACATTGAATAATCAATGTACGCTCCCCTCATTTCGTCCTCAATATTGATGGGGATAATTGTTTCGCCTTGTGTCATGTGACTGATTAGCGGTTATTTAATACTCTATTTTATGGGGTTCAAGAAGGCAAAAATATGCGTTTTTTGCCTTCCCAAAGAGTAACAAAGATAGTATTTTTATTCGTTTTTGGGCAATGATTCGTGGGAAAATATACGGATAAAGCCGTAAAAACAAAACAAAAAATCCTGCCCAAGCAGGATAAAATTTTAGGCATCTCGATAGGATTTGAGCAGAATTTTCATTTCGACAATCAATCTATCAACCTCTTCTCGGTTTGTACCATCATAAAAACCCCGAATGCGTTTTTCTTTATCAATCAGAATCATTCGCTTATCGTGGTCAAAATCAAAACTACCATCTTCGTTCATTCTGACCGCCACGAAATAACCGCATCTGGATTGCTGATAAATCTCTTGGGGGCTTCCCGTCAGGAATTTCCATACCGTAGGATTTGCGCCGTAATAATCACCAAATTTTTTCAAAATCGAAGGCGTGTCAAACTCGGGGTCAATCGAATATGAAACGAGGCGCACATCGTCATTTTCCTTAAATTCTTCCTGAACTCGGATAAATTCGTTGGACATCGTAGGGCAAATTCCGTTCGGACAACGTGTCAAAATGAAATTAGCTACATAAATTTTATTGTCTAAGTCTTTGTTTGTGAATCGGTTACTGTCTTGGTCAAACAATACAAAAGCAGGAACACGATGAATGCTATCATCCGAAGGGCAATCCACCGATTTGGGATTATAAACTTGAAGTTCAAATTGGTTTTCGCCGAAAGTAACCAAAAAAAGATAAATAAAAACTGGCAAACCTATCATCAGAGTCAGTAAGCCAGCTTTTACTAATTTTTTATTCTTCATAAAATATTCATTTTTATCCTAAAAGCATGGGCAAATACTCCATCATACTTTCTGCGCCTTTCGTTAAACCTCGATATTCCAAAATCGAAGCCCCTTCTTTCATTAAGGCAATGACCAACCAAACGACAAAAACCAACGGAATAATAATCGACTGAATCAAAGATTTGACTTCGTGTCCTAAGTGCATAAATTCGGATACGATATAAAACGCCTTGACGATAGTGAGTGCTAAAAATAAGCCGTTCAGAACGGTTCTATCTACGCCATCAGGCCACAACAATGCCAAAGCGAATTCCAAAGCCGTTACAGCCGATAGAATCAAAGTAACCTTAATAATGGTTTTGACTTTTGCCTTTCGTATCTCTTCGGGAGATAAACCTTCTACGTGTGCCATAAGTTTGAAAATAAGTTAAAGTTTTTACGAATATATTTTGAAACCCATAAGTTTGAAAATCGTACAGGCTGATGTATTTTTCTTAGATAAGGTAAAATAATGTAAATACAAATACCCAAACCAAATCCACAAAATGCCAATATAATCCGACTTTTTCTATCATTTCGTAGTGTCCTACTTTTTCATAAACGCCCATCACCACATTATAAAAGATGATAATATTGATAAATACGCCACTCGTTACGTGCAAGCCGTGAAAACCTGTAATAAAAAAGAATAAATCAGCAAATAACGGCGGTCCGTATTGATTTTGTGTCAGATTTGCGCCAAAAAATGTCGTGCCTTCTACCACAGCACTTCCCGTATGCGAGCCATGAATAAAGTGCGACCATTCCCACGCTTGACATCCCAAGAAAGTTGCCCCACCGACAATCGTCCAGAGCATCCATTTCTCAACTTCCTTCTGCGAATTTCGTGTGCCAGCCTCTACCGCCAAAACCATCGTTACACTACTGATAATGAGGATAAAAGTCATAATACCGACAAATATGAGCGGATATTCGCCCGATAAAAAGGGCAAGGAAGCATATACTTTTTCGGGGATAGGCCAATAGGCTTCGGGATTAAACATAAATTCCGAATATGCCCCTTCGTAAGCGGGGTGCATAAATCGAATCATGCCATAAACGACCAAAAGAGCCGAAAACGTAAAAGCATCCGAAAGCAAGAAAAACCACATCATCAGTTTGCCGTAGCTTGCTTTCATCGGTTCATTACCGCCGTCCCAAATCGAACGTTTTTGAGGTATCGCTGCTGTCTCCATGTTTCAAATCAAGTTTTTTGTTTTATTCTTGTTTTTATTCTTAATGATTTATCTGTTGCTGTAAATCAACGGTTTACAGTTTGCGCACGCTTTAAGTCGTAAAGATATTTAAAAAATCCGTTTTTGAAACGGATAAAACATGATTTTTCCGCCAAAAGCCCTGTTTTTTTAGTACAAAAATATTTATGCCGTCTTTTGGTTTGGATATTTCAGAAAAATTAGATGCGCTTCTCCACATCGCCCAAATTCAAGGTACACAAAAAAAGGCGCATTTCCTTTCGGAAATCGCCTTTTTTTCAACCTTGCGGTATCTTGACCTGACTTAATTTTTACTTGACTTCAAAACTTTCTTCAAAAACCTGCTCGCCATTGGTTACTTTGAGCGTGTATTTGCCCACAGGCAATTTTGAAATATCAAACGCCTGTTGGTACTTGCCGAATGCGCCGTTTCCTTGATACAGGATATTTCCGTTTTGGTCTTTCAAATAAATCGCCAATTCGGAATCTCGGCTCAAATAATTCAGCTCGATGCGGTCAGTACCCTTAATGACTTGAGCATCAAAGCCTTGCGTCTTGCCTAATTCGACTTGTTTGGTCAGCGTAAAATCTGCTCCCGAAATCACGACTTGATAAGTCTTTTTGCCGTATTCGCTCATGTCATATACTTTGGTTACTTTGTCCGTATCCAATTTATCAACATAAATCAGGTTGCCATCCAAAGTACGAATCGTAATCGTAACTTTCTGAGGAACAACACTTTCTGCAAACGAAACAAAAAACTTAGAAGTATTATGAACGGGCATAACCGTTACGTCATCTGCATCTACGCCAGCAAAAACCGCCACGTTTAAGGCGAATGACAAAAATACTCCTGCGATGAACAATTTAAATTTCAACATAGCTTTTACATTTTTAAGTAAACGAACTTTTACATTTTGGATTGTCAAGTTTTCGGAAGGCGACCCAGTCGGTGTTCTTCCTGTTTGACGATGCAAAGTAAGAGCGTTTTTTTTACACCAACAGCATCCAAACCGTTAAATAAAAATGAAATTATCAGGCGGTTTGGTCAAGCATCAATAACATCGAAGTAAGAAATTTTTGCTTTTTTTCAAAAAAACATAGCCAAATAGTTGCATTGAATTTGTTTTTTTTCGTAAAATTGTGGTTTTTTTTACGCTTAAATCTGATTTTTAAACGCATTTTTTTAATGTTACGTAATTGCTCTTTCTTGTAACAATTACGTAACATTGCGTAATGTATTGTTCATTTTACACAAAGGTTTTTTCTTGTTTTTGAAGGTTATTTTTTTTGAAAATATAAATTAAACACTATTTTTTGTCAAAATAATACCATTTTGATTCATTCAAAATTCAAATTCGAGGTTTACATTTTCGTAAAGTAGCACTCTGATTTAGTGAACAATCTGACATTCTTGACAATATTGTCGTTTTTTATGGCTTTTGTTAGGCATTTTCCGATGTCCAAAATACATCGGGTCGGTCAAGGCAGGATTTTTCCGCATTTTTTGGTGGGCTTTTCGGCGTTTTTTCAAATTTTCCACAATCACAGCGTGGTCTTGTGTGAAAATTCCCTTTCGGGCTTGCTTCAATTCTTGGCGAGAAATACGGCGTTTTTTTAATTTGACGAGCTGAACCGCTTTTGGAGCTTCTATTTGGATTTCCGAACTCGAAATCGTATCGGGTTTTTGGGTGCTTTGCCCAAATCCTTGAGCCAATACACCAAAAAATATAAAACTGCTCAAAAAAATAAATCGAAACATAGGGCAATATTGAGTGATGAATCATATCACATATATAACGTGTAAAAAATCGTCAGATTGAAGAAAGCAGATGAAAAATATAAAAAAACTTCTTGCCTTGCAACGTTTCGGCAGCGCAGGGGGTCATCAAACCGAACAACTTTTCTGAAGAAATTCCCCGAATTTATGCCAAACACTTACGCTGTATTTTCTGACTAAACTACTTTTTTATTTTTTGAAAACTATTTACATTTAACAAACATGAAAGCGAACCTAATTCGGATTTCTATTAAATTACTGATTTATCGTTTGGTCATTTTGGGGGGATTAATGATGAGCATACAATATTTTTTGCATCATTAGCCTACACTTCCGAAGGTTTTGCCTTCGGTTTTTTTTGTTATTTTATTTTTAAAAAAAACGCACTCGAAAACATATCATTTCCGAGTGCGTTTTTTTTGTTTTAATCGACAAATCTTCCGATTTTATCCTTGATATAACAGTAAAAATAATACCAAATAAATCCAAAGTCCATCCAGAAAGTGCCAAAAAGTAGCACACATTTGCATTCGGGTTAGGGTTTTGGAATGAATCTCGTACCGAAATGTGGCGACCAAAATAATGATTAAATAAATAATTCCGCTAATGATGTGTGCGCCATGCAATCCCGATAAGACATAAAAAAACGACCCCGAAACGTTGGCATCATTGCCAGCAAAAAATACGCCTAACGTCTGTAATTCTTTCCAGCCTTGCCATTGAGTTGCCAAAAAACCGAATCCCAGTATAGTCGTTAAAAATAACCATACTTTGACGTTACCGATATTGTCTTTTTTGGTGTGCCAATATGCCAAGTGCATGGTGAGGCTACTTAACAAAATAATTCCTGTACTGACATAAAAAATAGGCGGAATATCAAAATAAAGCCAATCGCCTTCCGCCTGTCGGACGATGTAAGCACTTGTTAATGAGGCAAATATCATCACAATACTGACGATAAACAACCAGACAATAAATTTCTTGGGGTGCATTGCCAAGTTGCCTTTGGGGGCTTGGATTACGTTTACTTTTGTCATGTTTCTTCTCAAATTTTAAGAACTAACCCTTTGATAAGTAGGAATGTTATGGGTGCATTGATTTTATGTGCAAATCTGCAACCCTTGCGTCTGGGAAGCAAATTCGGGACGAAAAATTTTGCTTTTTTCGTGAAAAATCAAGATTCAACTTGTATTTTAAAGAGATTTTTTAGTATTTGTGCCATTACCAAAACATCAGATAATTATGTATATTCTGGAATATTATAAACAGTTAAGAGAAGATTGTATCAAAGTGCAAAACCATGTATTTTCCTGCTATCAGGATATTTATATGATTCCGACCTTGCATACATTTCGAGTATTAAAGGATAACATCATAGCCATCGAAGAGGATGAGGAACATTTTTTGATGGACTTTGCAGTTTATGGACATCGTGCGGGCGGAAAAACCGCTATGGAACGTTATGTCGAAGAGTATTATGACCAAATAACTCCTCGAATGCAAGAATTTACACAAGTTGCGCTTAAAAACTCGCTCCTTTTTGCGAAAGTAGAACACGTTGATGAAAAGGACGGCACCATACAATTAACGGGTTTGTTAGGCAATCAGAAAGACAAGGCGTATTGTATTTCGGACTGGGGATTCAGTCAAAATGCCGTGCCTAACCTGCTGATTTTCGCAAGGATTATTTCTTTTCCTGATAGTTTTGAAGAGCGTGATTATTTCGGAAATATCGGCATGACCAGTGGAATATTGTATATTTTTTATGGAAAAGACCAACGTAGAATTACGAAAGAAGCCAAACAATTGGCGCACAAATACAAAGCAATTACCGACCTTGAAGTCCGAAAACAAGTCATATTTTTTTATCTGAATCGAGCCTTCGGAATTTCCAAAACGTTTGTATAACCAAACCATTCAAACATATTCATTTTCGAGTCTTAGAGCGAAAAATCGCATATAAGTTCTTTGAAATAACGTAAAATTTTATTCTCTTTTTTGCAAAAATAGAACTTCAAATAAGCCCCGTGCCATGCTTTTAGCTTTGTTTTATGGGTTTGACATACATGACAGAAGTAGAAAAATACAACCAACAAAAGGACAAGAAATAGAATTCATCAGATTAAATTGATAAGCTATGGTTATAGATTTTGTAATAAAATGCGCGCTACCAAAAAATAAACCGCCAAACCTAACAGGTCGTTTGCCGTAGTGATGAAAGGACCCGAAGCCAATGCGGGATTAATGCCGATTTTGTGGAGTGCCAGCGGCGTAATCGTTCCCATTAATGAAGCTAACAAAACGACACTAAACAAGGCAATCGAAACGACTAATGCCAGTTCGGAGGTTTGGACAAATAATAAATTAAACAAAAAAACGGTCAAAGAAATCACTACGCCATTAATGATAGCGACCATCAAGGTTTTGAATAATCGAACCCAAGGACTTCCCAGCCCCGAATTATCGGCTAATGCCTGCACGACAATCGTGGAGGATTGAATGCCGACATTTCCGCCCGTTGCCGTAATGAGCGGAATAAAAAATGCCATCGCTGGGACAATCGCCAAATCTGCCTCAAAATGCCCAATAAATTGTGCGCCCAAAAGTCCGCCCATCATGCCAATCAAAAGCCAAGGCAAGCGCGCCCACGATAATTTCCAGACCGAATCATCGGCTTCGATATTTTCGGAAAGCCCCGACATGACTTGCTGGTCAATTTCCGCCTGCTCAGTAACCACATCCATCGCATCATCAATCGTAATTCTGCCCAACAATTTGCCCCGAATATTGACCACAGGCACGGCATCCAAATCATATTTTTGCATCAGCGCAGCCACCTCCTCCTCATCCATATAAGTCGGCACGGAAATAATTTCATTGACATAAATATCGGCAATTTTGGTGGCATCATCCGCCAAAAGTACTTCCTTGACCGAAACCCTTCCCATCAAAATATCATGGGCATCCACGACATAAACCGAATACAATTTATCAACCTTATCTGCCTGATGCCTAATATCTTCGATGCACTCCAGTACCGTATGGTCGATATGTGTCTTGACCAATTCTTTTGCCATCAGCCCGCCCGCACAATCCTCATCGTAGCGCAATAATTCGATAATATGCGAAGTGGTTTCATCATCCAATTTGGAGATAATCTCCTCGCGCAACCGCACGGGCAGTTCGTTGAGGATGTCTGCCGCATCATCCGAATCCGAAACGTGCAGCAAATCCGCAAGTTGTTGCGCCGAAAATAATTGCAAAAATTCTCGCCTTACGTCCGTATCCAAATCGCTGATAATATCCGCACTAAGCTCATTATCAAGTACTTGGATAACATACTGGCAGTCTTCGGCACTCATTTCGTCCAGCACACTCGAAATATCAGGCGCAAACATTCCTTCGGTCATTTCGAGGATTTTTGCCGCCTGTTTGTCCTGAACAACTTGTGTGAAATCCGCTAAAAAATCATGGGTTAATTCAAAAGGCATAACGCATGGGGTTTGGTCGTTTGCATACAAAATTACAGTAAAAACTATCAGGCTTCAAAAAAAAAACTCCCGAAAAACCTACATTCCAAAAAATTAGATGATAATTCATCTGAAGGTAATCTTTTGGTAACTTTTTTGATAATTTAAATTTACAAAATACTGATAATCAATATAATATAACAAAATAACATCAATTTTTAAACGCCATAAACCTCGAAAAACGCCAGATTTTACAAACAAAAATCTTAAAATTTTCTTATTTTTACTCCAAATTATTAATTTTTTAAATCAAACACATCATGCAAAATATCATGCAAAAAATTACACTGCTGACCCTGCTATTCATCGGAACGTGGATTAGTTCCAGTTTTGCCCAGCAAAATATAACATTTAAAGACTTTTACCAATTTTATCCTAAATCTGTTTATGGCATAAATTGGATGAAAGAAGGTAGTTTTTATTCCTCACAAGAAGAAAACGACATTGTCAAATATGATGTCAAAACAGGCGAAAAAGTCGAAACTATTTTGAAAGGTTCGGACTTAAATCCACAAATCAAATTCGAGGATTATTCGTTTAGCGCGGACGAACAAAAAATGCTTCTGCTCACGGAAAAGGAGTCGATTTATCGCCGTTCGTTCAAGGCATTTTATTATGTTTATGACCTGAAAACCAAAAAGTTAGCCAAACTTTCCGAAGGCGGAAAACAGTCTTATGCTTCCTTCTCTCCGAATGGCTCGAAGGTCGCTTTCGTTCGAGAAAATAATTTATTTATGGTCGATTTGGCAGATAATTCCGAAACACAAATTACGAAAGATGGCAAATTTAATGAAATTATTAATGGCTCTGCCGATTGGGTTTATGAAGAAGAATTTGGTTTTGCACCTGCCTTTTTTTGGTCGCCTGATGGCTCAAAAATTGCGTTCTATACCTTCGATGAATCCAATGTGCCAGAATATAATATGCAAGTTTGGGACAACTCAAAAATTTATCCTGTCGATTATCGATTCAAATATCCGAAGGCAGGCCAAACCAATTCTACGGTAAAAATTTCGGTGTATCATGTGGCAAATCAGAAAATCGTAGCCATGAAAACAGGCTCGGAAACAGACGTATATTTTCCTCGTGTGAATTGGACAATGGATACTAACTTATTGTCTATCAGGAAGTTAAATCGTTTGCAAAATAAAATGGAAATTATCCACGCCAACGCCACGACTGGCGAAGGCAAGGTAGCTCTGACCGAAGAAGACCCAGATGGTTATGTGGATGTGGAATATTCGGACGACTTGACATATTTGAAAGATGGCAAACATTTCATTTATTCCAATGAAACCGAAACAGGTTTTAAGCATTTATTTTTATATACGATGGAAGGCAAAAAAGTACGCCAAATTACTTCGGGAAACTGGGAAGTTGCCGAGTTGTTAGGTATTGATGAAAATAACAAAAAAACACAAATTTATTACACTTCCACAGAGGTTTCGCCTTTGGAACGACATTTTTATAAAATCGACTTAGAAGGCAAGAAAAAAGAAAAATTGACAACCAAAACTGGTGTAAACCGAGTGAACATCAGCCGTGATTTTTCATATTATATTTTGTATCATAGCGATACGAATAACCCACTGAATGTCAGTTTGTTTCAGACCAAAAAAAACCAACAAATTAAGGTCTTGGAAGACAATAAACAGTTAGCCGAAGCGGTTAAAAAGTATAATTTTGCCCAGAAAAAATTTTTTGATTTCAAGACCGAAGATGACGTAAAATTATATGGATATATGCTCAAACCAACGGATTTTGATGCGTCAAAAAAGTATCCTGTGTTGATGTATATGTATGGCGGTCCTGCTTCACAAAATGTGTTAAATTCTTGGGGCGGAAGTCATTATGCATGGCATCAAATGCTGACGCAACAGGGCTATATTGTGGTTTGTGTGGATAATCGAGGCACGAATGCGCGGGGCGAAAAATTCAAAAAATCAACTTATGCCAACTTAGGAAAATACGAAGTTCAAGACCAAATCGCTACGTTCAAATATTTGGATAAATTAGAATACGTTGATAATCAGAGAGTTGGCGTTTGGGGCTGGAGCTACGGCGGTTACATGAGTTCGCTCTGTATGACTTTGGGAGCGGATTATTTCAAGGCGGGCATTGCGGTTGCGCCCGTATCGAATTGGCGATTTTATGATTCGGTTTATACCGAGCGATTTTTGAAACGACCACAGGATAATGCTTCGGGTTATGATGATTATTCGCCTGTAACGCACGCCGATAAATTGAAAGGAAATTACCTTTTGGTGCATGGCACGGGCGATGATAACGTACATTTTCAGAATGCTGTCGAAATGCAAAATGCGCTTATCAAGGCAGGAAAGCAATTTCAGTCGTTTTATTACCCGAATCGAAATCACGGCATTTACGGCGGAAATACACGAGAACATCTCTACCAAATGTTGAACAATTTTATTATCAATAATTTGTAAAATACGCTTAAAATTCCAAAAATACGAAATCCTGTTTCACGTGGAACAGGGTTTTGTGTTTTGAAAACTCATGTTTTTTCCTGAATCTAAGATACTTAAACTTCTCAAAATTAATAAATTTAAGTTATGTTAAATGTCAGCACATCAAATAGTATTCCACGCAAATTTACCTTAGAAGAAGCCCAATTATTTCAGGATAAAATCGAGGGAAAAATCGAATTTATGGATGGTTTGCTGATTCCGAAAGAAGGCGAAAATCCAATTCCTCCTGAAGTCATTTTGTATGTACTCGGCGAACAATTTAATTTACAAGATTTTCAAAATCAGTTCCTTATGCCTAAATCGTCTTACAATCACAAAAAGATTTTAGCTCAATTAACTCGATTAATTCATCAAGAGTTAACTATTTCGATGTATGAACAATACACGGATATGGAAGTTTCACGAAAATATTTAGGTTTTTTTTATATTCCAGATATTACGATTTCGTTGGTCAAAAATGAAATTTACGATAATCATGGACATTTGACGAATCCGAAATCAATTATTGAAATCTTATCGCCTGCCACCAAAAAGAAAGACCGCCACGAAAAAAAAGATTTTTATCAAAGTTTGGCAAGTTTGGACGAATATATTTTGATTGCACAGGATACTTATCGAATTGAACAATTTTTGAGAAAAGGCAAAACTGATTGGATTGTTAAAGTATATGATTCGGCAGCCCAAACTTGCGTGATGACCGTAGGCGTGAAATTGAAACTTTCGGAGGTGTATCAAAATACAAATTGGTTTAAAAAAACTGGCAAATCGTGAAACCGTTTTGGACGTGGCGTGATGTGCGGCGCAAGTTATGAACAAAATTGCATTTCCAGAAACATCTTTGGGGCAAAAAAGTTATGCTATCAAATTCAATGTGTATTCATTCAAAAAAATAATATGGCACAAATAACATTCAAAGGCGATGCTATCGAAACAATTGGCACATTGCCGTCTGTTGGCACACAAGCCCCTGATTTTCAATTCACTAAAAGTGATTTGTCAGAAACTTCTTTGGCAGATTATGCAGGCAAAAAAGTGGTTTTAAATATTTTTCCGAGCATTGATACGGGCATTTGTGCGGCTTCGGCACGCAAATTTAATGCAGAGGCAACGGCATTAGAAAATACCGTAATTCTTTGTGTATCAAGGGATTTGCCGTTTGCACATGGGCGGTTTTGCGAAGCTGAAGGACTCCAAAATGTAATTCCTGTTTCCGAATTTCGGACAGAAGAATTTGGCAAAAATTATGGCGTTACCATCAAAAATAGTCCGCTGGCGGGTTTATTTTCCCGTGCAGTCGTTATTTTGGATGAAGAAGGTCTGGTTATTTATACCGAACAAGTTCCTGAAATTGCACAAGAACCCAATTACGCATCAGCCTTAGAAGTTTTGGCATAAAAAGTTATAACTATCTGGTTTACATATTTTTAACCCTCATAAAATGGATCGTTTTGTGAGGGATTTTTTAGATAAAATGGCGAGGCAACACCAATTTTTTTTGGGATATTCCTTGTGTTTGTAAAGCACAGACAAAAATAGTATCTTTTGACAGCCAAATCAGTCGAAATCAAATCGTGAACAAATCATTACAAAACTTATGCAAGATATAAAAGCCGAAATCATTACTATCGGTGATGAAATTTTGTACGGACAAATTACCGATACCAACTCTCAATTTATAGCCTCCGAGCTGGATAAAATCGGGGTGCGGGTCATGAGGCGAACTGCCGTAGGCGATACCGAAGATGCCATCTTGGATGCGCTGACTTCGGCATTACAAATCGCTGACATGATTATTTTTACGGGTGGATTGGGTCCGACCAATGATGATATTACCAAAAAAACATTATGTGATTTTTTCGGGGCAACGCTTCTGCAAAAGCCTGAAATTCTGGCACATATCGAAAATTTATTTGCACAAGGCGGGCGACAGCTCAATGACCTAAACCGACAACAAGCCCGTTTTCCTGACAAAGCAGAGGTCATCTGGAATCCATACGGCACCGCCCCCGGAATGTGGTTTCAGATGGATGCCAAAGTCGTGATTTCGATGCCGGGCGTGCCACGGGAAATGAAACACATGATGACCGAAATTGTCGCCCCGAAACTTCAAAAGACGTTCAAAACTCCCAATATTTATCATAAAATTATCCGCACAATTAATATACCTGAATCGGTCTTGGCGGAGAAAATTGCTGACTGGGAAAATGCCTTGCCGCCACACATCAAGCTGGCGTATTTGCCCCGAATGGGACAAGTCCGAATGCGTTTGACCGCAACAGGCGAAAATCGGGAACAAATCCAAGCCGAAACTCAAGCACAAATTCAGAAGGTCATGCCTTTGATTGAGGCGTATGTCTTCGGATT
>CAZNYR010000100.1:13086-14392 GCA_964577275.1 uncultured Cytophagales bacterium
TTGATCATGAAGAAATCGAAGAGGTTACGGCGCGTGCCTTGGCAGAGAAAGGCTTAACTATCTCGACAGCAGAGAGTTGTACGGGTGGATTTTTGGCGCATCATCTGACCAAACTTGCAGGCGCAAGTCGATATTTTATCGGCGGAATTATTGCGTATGAAAACAGAATCAAAGTTAGTAAGTTAGATATTCCTGAAAAATTATTGCGCGAACACGGAGCGGTCAGCGAGCAAGTGATTCGGTTGATGGCAGAGAATGTCCGTAAAAAATACGGTACTTATATTGGCGTGGCTACTTCGGGCATTGCAGGACCTGACGGCGGGACACCCGATAAACCTGTGGGGACAATCTGGATTGCGATTTCCTATGAAAATCAGACTTTTGCCAAAAAATTACAACTCACCACAGATAGATTACTGAATATTCAACTGACGGTCAATTATGCGCTGGATAAAATCCGAAAAATTGCCACCGAAATCGAACTATAAATCAGAGAACTCATGAACTATCATATCGACCAAATTAATCAGGTAATTCGGAATCGAAGGTCTATTTTTCCTGCACAATATACAGGACAAGTGATTGAAGATGAGATTATTAACCAAATTTTGGAAAATGCAAACTATGCGCCCAATCATCGCAAAACCCAGCCGTGGCGATTTATCGTATTTAAGGGAAAAGCCCTTCAAAAATTAGGGCAAGCACAAGCCGAATTATACAAAAATCATACATCTGAATCCAAATTTAATCCTGAAACATACCGAAAATTACAAATCAAACCTTCGATGGCTTCTCATGTCATTGCTATCGGACTGAAAAGAAACCCCATTGTCCCTGAAATTGAGGAAGTGGAGGCGGTGGCTTGTGCCGTCCAGAATATGTATTTGACTGCCACGGCGTATGGCGTAGGCGCATATTGGGGAAGCGGTGGAATTACCTATTACCCTGAAGCCAATGAACTTTTTGGATGGGGTGAGGAGGATAAATTGTTGGGGTTTTTCTTTTTGGGCATCCCCAAAAAAATACCAGAACCCTATGAACGTCAGCCCATGAGCGAAAAAGTCATTTGGGCGGACGAGGAATAATTTCCAAAAAAAATTACAGGGTCGGGGTGTCAGCGGTTAGTTCGGCTTCGACATCCCGAATTAAGACCCGAACCCGTTTGATGCGTTTATTGTCTGCTGCCACAATGACGAATATAAATTGTTTGTAGGGCATCCGCTCGCCCACGCGCGGCATTCTTCGGAATAATTCGAGTAAAATACCCGCCAAAGATTCATTTTCGCCTTTAATATCAGCAAAAACC
>CAZNYR010000101.1:0-14096 GCA_964577275.1 uncultured Cytophagales bacterium
TAGCGATGTTTCCTGAATTAGCCGCTATGTTATCCGAGTTCAGTGCGATGTTTCCAGAATTAGCCGCTATGTTATTGGAGTTTGTAGCAATATTCGCCGAAAGCCCCCCAATTTGTCCTGACAAATTTGCAATGTTATTGGAGTTTGTAGCGATGCCACTTGTATTATTAGCAATCGCAGCTTGAGTAGCAGACGAAAAGCCCAACTGTACTTCGGTACCCACAGACGTAAATACCAAATTCCCATCCAATATCAAATTACCCGCATATCCACCAATATTAACTCCGTTAGTACCATTTACCCCATCCTGTCCATTCTGTCCCGCAGGTCCCACACCACCTGGAAGCCCCGTCAAACCCCGTTGTCCTACTACTCCACTCAAATCAAGTGCCGTCTGAACATTACCACTCCCATCGACAAGACTCAATACATTTCCATCCAAAACCAAATTTTGTAATTCATTGGTCGGGTTTGAATCCGCATCATTGAGTGATTTATCATTTAATTGCAAATATGCACTAATAAATGTATTTAACTTCTCTTGCGCTTGAGGCGAAGAAGGGTCAAGAGCCGATACCACTGCCGAACTAAATACAATTTGACCGCCTCCATTCGACAAACTAATCGTATCTCCCTGAATACTAAGCTGTTGTATTTCGTTTGTATTACTAATGTCATTTTCTCCGCTAATACTTCCTGCTTTTTCGGCATAAAGCGCATACGGAACAGATAAAATTTGAGAAGTTCCCAACGTTATATAGTTGGCTTGACTTGCCGTTTTGACTTCAATTTTCAGAAATTTATCGCTCCCTCCCCAATTAATCGCACTAAAAGTACCGTTCGAGGGTGTTCCAGAACCCAAATCCACCGTAAACATCCCGTACTGATTCGTCAGCGCAGTATGCTCCTCCACATATTCGGGCGAATTAGCAACATCCAAGACACTAAATCGAATTTCTATTTGCGTGCTTTTCATCAAATTGCCGTCCGCATCACGGGCAACAGCTTTATATTTCACTTTTTGAGGTGCTTGCGCAATAACAACAAAAGGAAGAAAAAGTAAAAACAATAAATAGTATATTTTTTTCATTAGTTGTGTCTGTTTGTTTGGTAACCCGATATGCTTTAATCTCATGATTTATCTAAACCTATTACGCTTATAATTTTGGAAAAGTTCCCTAAGAAATCCAACAAAAAAGTTCTATATCATATCATATTTATTTCCCAAATAATATCATGTCTAAATATCTATTTTTTACAAATATTACTTCAAAGTAACTGTATATCAATTTGTTATAAAATATTAATGCCTTAAACAAATATACCATTTTTTCGTAAAACTATGTGGGCTTATTGCTCAATATTCAAATAATATAAAACCCAACCCCAAAATGTCCAAATTATTCAAAGATGTTTACGAGCCTAATTTTATCCGACAATTAGCCCAAACCATTCAGGAATTTTACCCTACTTTTCAGATACAACCATTTGAAAATCAAGTCTTTGATAAGCACTGGAATCAGAAAGAACTCAAAGCTCGAATGCGACACATTACACACACATTGCACCAATTTTTAACATCAAATTATCAAGAAAATACAATTATCTTACAACAAGTACTAATTCGATTTGGCGAACGAAAAATCGGAAATAAAAGCCTCGAACGCATGATTTTTCCCGACTATGTGCAGGTCTATGGATTGAATGATTATCTCTTTTCGGTCAATGCCTTAGAAATAATTACCCAATTTTTTACCGCCGAATTTGCCGTCCGTCCTTTCCTCGAAAAATATCCTCAAGAAATGTACGCACAAATGTTGCAATGGTCAATACATGATAATCAGCACGTTAGACGTTTATCTTCCGAAGGATTCCGTCCCAGATTGCCGTGGGGAAAAGCCTTAACTCATCTCAAAAAAGACCCTACTCCTATCCTACCCGTTTTAGAAAATTTGATGCAAGACGAATCCCAAACCGTCCGAAGAAGTGTTGCTAATAACCTAAATGATATATCTAAAGATAATCCACAAATTACTTTACAATTTGCTAAAAAATACATAAACTTACATCCTCATTCCGATTGGATTGTAAAACACGCTTGCCGAACATTACTCAAAAAAGCACAGCCCCAAGCCTTGCAGCTTTTCGGATTACTACATCTTCAAAAAGTGCAAATTTTAAACTTAGAAATCAAAACGCCTATCGTAAAAATAGGCGAAGAATTGAAATTTCAATTTTCATTACAACACACTGAAAATCAGGATACTAAAATCAGAATTGACTATGGAATTGACTACATGAAAGCCAATGGAAAACAAACTCAAAAGATTTTCAAAATCACAGAAAATTCATATTCTACACATCAAATCTATTCCTTCGGACGTACTCAATCTTTCCGACAAATGACTACCCGAAAACATTACGCTGGCGCACATCAACTGCACATCATTTTAAATGGAAAATCAGTCCAAAGTATTGATTTTGAGGTGATTCACTGATTTTCTATGGTAATATTTTTTCAAAACAACGACTGTTTTCGATACCTGCATATTGCCCATAATTTGGTATAAACTCATAATTATTTTACTCATCGAATAAAATCAGTACTTTTTGCCTTCGTTCGTATGATTTGCATGGTATGCTACATTTATTCCTGTTTTTGTCCTTTAATTTGCTCCTGCCTTACATTATTCCCAAACCATATCTCACAATGTGGCAACCAACTTCGTATTTTTGTGATTTCTTCTTCTGAAATAGGATTATTTCGTAAATCTAACCACTTTAATTTTTCCAATTTTTTGAAAGATTCAGGCAAATTTTTTAATTTATTGTCTTGAAGATACAATGTATTTAATTGACTCAAATTACCAAATTCTGAAGGAATCGCCGTAAGTTGGTTCGACATAAGATACAACGTAGTGAGCTGATTTAGATGACCGATTTCCGCAGGAAGTTCCTCAATTTGATTATTGTTAAGGTATGCTACCTGTAAATTTTGCAAATTTCCAATTTCTTTCGGTATCGTTTTTAATTGATTAAAACTAATTGCAACTTCCTGAAGTTCAGACATTTGACCAATAGATGCGGGTATTTTTTCGAGTTGATTATGATGTACATAAAATATTTTGAGCTGATTCAAGTGATGTAATTTTTCAGGTAATTTGGTCAAAACATTCACATTACATCGAAATTCTACCAAATTTCGTAATTCAGTAATTTCAGAAGGTAATACCTTTATTTGATTATGATACAAAGTAAGTTTACGCAAATTTTTCAATTTTCCTATTGATTTCGGAAGTAGTGTTAAAGCATTATTATGTAAGTATAATTCCTGTAACTTTGTCAATTTTTCAATTTCATCAGGTACATTTTTCAAACGGTTATTGTTCAAATACAAATTATGAAGCTCGCTTAATTGTCCAATTTCTGGCGCAAGATGCGTAATTAGATTATAGCTAAACGATAAAATTCTCAATTTACGCAGTTCCCATATTTCGGGCTGTATCGTCTTCATTCGCATAGAACGCCTTTGATTACCATATAAATGTAAGACCCTCATATTCTGCAAGTTACGTATGCTTTCAGGCAATTTTACCAATCGGTTATTGCTCAAGGATAAGACCTCCAAATTTGACAAATTTCCGATAGATTCGGGTAAACTTTCGAGTCGATTTTGATGCAAAAGCAAGGCTTTGAGTTGGGTTAAATTTCCGATTTCATCAGGGATTTTATCCACCTTATTATTATCAAGATGAAGCATTCTTAATTGACTAAGTTTCTGAATATCAGCAGGTATCTTGCTAATTTTGTTATGCTGCAAAAACAAAATTTGCCAGTCATATTTCAACATATCAGGCGTAAAATATTCTATGGCTTGCTTGGACATATTCAATGCCATCGGCACAGTATCCTGAAACGTTTTTGGCGTATTCGTAATCAAATAAAATGTGCCGAGCGTATCCAAATAATACTCATGTTCGTTTTTTTCGACTTTCGCCAAATTAAAATACTCATCAAATTGTTCAGCATGATACCAGTCGCCCAGTTTTTTGATGGCATCTCCCTCTTTATCAATGAAATAGAATCGTTTTCCTTTGGTATCCAAGCCCTCTTTGACTTCGCCATAAGCCACCGCAAATCGGTCATAAGCAAAATAAAACGCCTGAATTAAATTATTGGCTTTTTGCAAATTTCTTTCGGCTTCGAAGGCTTTGTTCCGAGCTTGTGCAAGGGCTTCCTGACGTTCTTTTTCGGCTTCTTGTCTGAAAACTTCGGCTTTTTTGCGGGCTTGTAATGATTTTAGTGCATTCTCTTCGGCTCGTTTGGCGACTGCCAGAGCTTCTTCGGCTTTCTGTTTGTTTAGTTCGGCACGCTGTTTGATTGCCTCAATTTTTTTGAATACGCCCTTGATTTTGCCTTGCACTTCTTGCGCCTTTTCGGGACAGACCGTGAGCGCAGAAATATACTGATTTACAGCCAGTTCGTAGTTATTTGTACGAGATGCCTGTTCCGCTTTGGCAATAAATTTTTCATAAAATTCGGCATGACAATCCTGCGCCAAAATTTCCTGATTTAAAAATAACAGCCAAATTATCCACAAAACCAATATATTTTTCATGCTTTTTTTGAGATTCATTTCAAGTATAAAATATTACTGTAAGAAGGTCGTGTTGAAGTCGTAATCAAATCATGACAAAAATAACGAACTATTTAATCTTGATACAACTAATTGATTATCAGATAATTATATTATTTCAATCGTCATTAATTGATGCCGTATGCTATCTAAATAACGTCAGTTTGTATGAAAAATCCAAATTTTATTTTTTTTAAGAAAAATAGTACATAAAAAAACCTGCTCATTTTTTGAGATAAAGCAGGTTAAAAGTACATATTTATACCAAAAAGCATTTATTTTTTTGCCATATAAATCGAGCTAATTCCAAAAGTTAAAGGCGTTACCGTGATGTGTTTATATCCAACATTTTCTAAAATATCGACAAATTTCTGTCCGTCTGGGAATGCCTGAACGGACTCAGGCAAATAGGTATAGGCTGAATTATCATGCGAAATCAATTTGCCTATCATCGGCAAGACAAACCGAAAATAAAATTGATATAATTGCTTAAATGGAAAACCTGTTGGCTTAGAAAATTCCAAAATCACGACTGTTCCATTCGGTTTCAGGACACGATACATATCGCTCAATCCTTTTTCGAGATTTTCATAATTGCGAACCCCGAACGCCACGGTAAGCGCATCAAACGTATTATCATCAAAATGTAATTTTTCGGAATCACCTAATTGCAAATCAATTTTATCGGAAAGTCCTGCTTTTTGGATTTTTTTCATGCCAATTTCGAGCATTCCAGCCGAAATATCCACGCCAATGATTTTATCGGGATTTAGGGCAAGGGTTTCGAGCGCAAAATCGCCCGTTCCCGTAGCAATATCCAGAATGAGTTTGGGCTGGGCGGGTGCTAACATTCGGACGGCTTTTTTGCGCCACAAAATATCAATGCCCAAGCTCAAAAAATGATTCAGAAAATCATAACTTTTGGCAATATTATCAAACATCCGAGCGATTTGCTCTTTTTTGCTTCCTGTTTCCGCTTTGTACGGGATTACCGCCATATTTTTATCCATTTTAGTAGTTTTATGTCCGAGAACTTTTCGTTTGGTCAAAAAGTTGGGCAAAGGTACTATCTTTTTTTAGGCTTTCGCCTGATAACGAGGCAAATCATGGGCAAGGCATCAAACCGATAAAAAACGCCGTTGGAAAATCAGAATCAGCATAATTCCGACAAAAATAGATACATCCGCCACATTAAAAATCGGCAATAAAGACACAAACTGACCGCCAAAAATCGGCACAAAAGTAGGCAAATGTCCCTCCCAAATATCGACATAAAACATATCAATGACTTGTCCATAAAACCATGGATACAAAAAAGGTACATCAGTCATAAAAACTGCATTTTCTAATAAAAAGCCATAAAAAATACTATCCAATACATTACCCATTGCGCCAGCCAATATCAAGGCAATAGCCCCGATAAATCCTTGATGGAACTGTTTAGAAATTAAATAATTAATTAATAAAATAATTCCAATCACCGCCACCAATCGAAAAAGAGAAAGGAATAATTTGCCGTATTCCTGCTGAATTTCCATGCCAAAAGCCATGCCCGGATTCAAGGTGTAATGCAGTTTGAGCCAATCGCCCAAAATCAGAATTTCGCCCAATTTGCCGTAATCCATATTAAAATGTACCCAAATTTTGAGAAATTGGTCAAACACAACAATTATCCCTACAAAAAAATAGATTTTGAGGTATTTTTTCATGCCCAAAAATAGTTTATGAAGAAAATGCTTGGCGATGCCACGGCAGTTTGATTTCGATAATGGTGCGTTCAGGAATAGACTCCACCAATTGGATAGTTCCGTTCAGTTTTTCGACCGCTTGTTTGGCGCAATACAATTTTAATCCCGTTAAATCTTCGTGATTATCAATGCGATAGAACATTTCAAAGATTTTATCGCTATATTCTTCAGGCACAACCACGCCCTTCCAAATGACCCGAATCGCCAGATTATCTTCGTGCGTATATGCCTCCAGATGAATACTTCGTTCGTCTTTGAGGCTTTCGACAGCGTGTTCTAATACGCCCGTTACTAAGGTATTAAATAACTCAATATCAGTCGATAACGAAATGGCGGAAGGAATATTCGACCAAATCTGAACGCCTCGAAACTTATCAATCGCCTCGATTTCATTGAGAATATTCGTAAAAATCTCGTCCGTTTGGAGCAATTCAAGGCGCACTTTGGCATTTTTCATTTTGTTAATGCTCAATAAATGCGATAAAATATGGTCGGTTTTTTGGGCAATTTTTTCGATGCGCTCAAAAAATCCGATGGCTTTTGTGTCCTTAATTTCGAGTTTAGCCAAATATGAAAGCCCCAAAAGTGTCGCCAAAGGACCTCGAATATCATGCGAAGCCCGATACACAAACAAATCCAATTCTTTGTTGGAAGCCAATAAATCGTTATATGCCTGATTCAAATCTTGTGTGCGCTCGTACACCATCTGTTCGAGGCGCACATTGGTTTTTTCGAGTTCGGTATTGGTTTGGGCAATAATTTGGTGAGCATCTTGCAATTCGCCCGTTTTTTGTTTGAGCGAATCATGCGCCAGATGTAATTTATTGTGCATTTTGTCATTTACACGAGTCATCAGACGCACTTCTGCCAATAAATTTTTGTAATGAATCAACAAATTATCGTATTCAAATAACAGTTCTTGCATCGAAACTTCATCCCTTCGTTGTATAAATTTATCGGCGTGTTCGATAATAAATTGTTCCCGTGCGTATAAATGCGAGCGTTGCGCTAAATCTCGACTCATAGCCTGTATGTGTTTTGTGTTCCGAAAATACGATTAATTTGTTTGTTATAAATCATTCAACACCATGTTTTTTTAAAGTGATTTTCTATGACATTTTGCATCAAAATTGAAACGATTTATCATATTTTATTTTCAAACGATAAAAGAACTTTCATGGTTCAACTGGTGTGGAATGCACTTCATAAAAGCTCATTTTTGATTTTTTTCTTCATCAATCATCGCAAAACCTGCCGAAGTGCCGATGCGTTCAGCTCCCGCCTCCAGCAAAGACCGTGCCTGTACCAATGTTCGGATACCGCCAGAGGCTTTGATACCGACCATTTCGGGGACACTCCGCCGCATCAATCGGACATTTTCTGGCGTTGCTCCTTCGGGTGCAAATCCAGTAGAAGTTTTCACGAAATCCGCACCCGAATCGACACAAATCTGGCACGCTGTTTTGATTTCGTCTGCCGATAAATATGCCGTTTCGAGAATCACTTTCATCAACGCATTTGCCTGATGAATTTCTTGGGCAAATTGCGCTAATTCGCTTTTTACCCAAAGATGCACCCCATTTTTGAATGCCGAAAGATTCATGACCACATCCAATTCGACCGCCCCATCGCGCAAAGCAATTTCGATTTCACGAGCTTTTACATACGAAATCTGATATCCCAACGGAAAACCAATCACAGTTACGGTCTGAATCCCCGTATTTTTCAGTTCTCGTGCCGTTTTTTTGACCCAATAAGGCGGAATACACACCCCCAAAACCTGATATTGAATCGCTTTTTCGACCAACAAATCAATATCGCCACTCGTAATCGTGGGTGATAAATTGGTCTGTTCAATGTATTGCGCGATGGAATTTTGCATCTCTGAAGTCTTTTTTTGCTCTCCTTTTATTCTCCAAGTTACGAAATTATAGGCATTTTCTGACTTCCTATTTTAAGAAATTAAAAAAATAATATTTTTACAAAAAAACGTCAATTTATTACACATTTATTTTGAAATCACTTTTAAAGTATTTTTCACAAAATTTACTTTTTCTTTCAATTCTAATACATCTGATGCAATCACGGTAATATGTCCCATTTTTCGGAAAGGCTTGGTTTGTGTTTTGCCGTATAAATGCACAAAAACCCCCTCTTGTGCCAAGACCTCTCGCATCCCTTGATACAGGGCTTCACCCGTATAGCCTTCCTCGCCCAAAAGATTAATCATCGCCGATGGCGTAAGCAATTTCGTTGCGCCTAATGGCAGATTAAAAATTGCCCTCAAATGTTGCTGATATTGAGATGTATAGCAAGATTCAATCGTCTGATGACCGCTGTTGTGTGGGCGTGGTGCCACCTCATTTACCAAAACTTTTCCATCTTTAGTAACGAATAATTCTACGGCTAAAAGCCCCACGAAATTCCATGTTTCCACAATTTTTAGGGCAATATTTTGGGCTTCTTTTTCAATCTGTTCAGAAATTTGAGCTGGCGAAAATAGGTATTCTACCAAATTATGTTCAGGATGAAAAACAGGCTCAACCACAGGAAAAATGGCAGTTTCTCCTTTTTCATTACGTGAAATAATGACCGAAATTTCTTTCTCAAAATCAATCAAATCCTCTAAAATACTGGGCAAATCAAATCCCTTCGGAATATCCGATAAGGTATCAATCTTTTGTACGCCTCTGCCGTCATAGCCACCCTTCCCGACCTTATGAATGGCTGGCAAACGATGCACATATTTTTTTATATCTTCCTGATAATCAGTCAATACAAAATCGGCAGTGGGAATATGATTTGCCTTATAAAATTGTTTTTGAGTGCGTTTATCCTGAATCACGCGCAAGATTTGGGGTTGCGGAAAAACTTTTTTGCCTTCGGCTTGTAATTTTTCGAGCGCATCCACATTGACATTTTCAATCTCAATGGTCAGAATATCAACATCTTGCCCAAATTGGTACACCGTATCAAAGTCGGTCAGCGAGCCATGTACAAACTCACTTGCCAACTGATGACAGGGCGCATCCGAGGCGGGGTCTAAGACCTTGCTATACACATTCCAGTCGATAGCTGACTGAATTAACATTCGTCCGAGCTGTCCACCGCCCAAAATTCCTAACTTAACTTGTTGATAATCCATGATTTATCCTAAAATAAAGTTTGTGTACCATTTTCAGTAAGCAAATTTACGAGTTAATCATGGCAGTTAAAAAAGTTTGCCAAAATCTATTTTTTTGGTTTTTTGATGCCCGCTTCGATGCGGAGTTCGAGATGATTTTCAAGGGGCGGAATCGGACAGGAATACTTCTCGTTATAGGCACAATATGGATTATAGGCTTTATTAAAATCCAAAATTATTTTTTGGGTTAATGGTGCTTCAAAGTCCAAATATCGCCCGACTTCGTAGGTGGTTTCGCCGTTTGTCAGGTCAGTAAAAGGCAAAAATAAATGATTTTTGTATTTGGGTATCGCCCGTAATTCATGGTTTTGATAAATAATCACTTTATAGGTTTTGTTTTCCAATTCAAATGTAATTTCGCCATATTTTGAATACGTAGGCTGGCGGTCGGTACTGGTTTTCATCTTAAAAGTGGCTGGATTTTCATATTTTTTGAATTGTGCCTCAATCCTGAATTTGTCAGAAATTGGGAAAAATTGATGTTTTTTAAACGTTTTTAATTGTGCAGGTTCGAGCGGCGATTTTTTGGGATTTCGGTAATCTTGATTCAGTTTTTTTTGAAATTTCAATACCTCTTTTTGGGCATTTTGTGCGTTTAAATCTGTTGTAAAACAACTGATTATCAATAAGATAAATAGTGTGGAATATTTCATAATTCTGTGTGTTTTAGGCTTACGAATCTAAGAGGCTGGATTCGATTTCCAGACTCCAGAAAAAGCCTCAATACGTATTTTTTTGATGTGATGATGTGTGAATTTCATTCTTTTGTTAAGACACAAATTGTCCCTCTAAAAGTTCCTTGATTCTCGAATAATCAGTAATTTTGATTAATGTTTCGCAAAACAAGTTTTCGTAGAATTTTCCTAAATTTGCATCTTAAAACCCTATTTTGTTCAATTTTTAAATCTTTTCAATTAAACAAAAAGAAACAATCGGCGGTTTTTTTGGGAACTAAAAACACCAATAAACACAATCTACACATTTTATATTTTAAAAAAACATCATATATGAATTTTGAACCTACTGAAAATCAAGAGCTTATCGCTCAGACGGTGCGAGATTTTGGAAAAAAATACATTACACCGTATCGGGATGAATGGGATAAAAACCAACATTTTCCCCTTGCTATTTTCAAACAATTAGGCGAATTAGGGTTGATGGGCGTGCTTGTTCCCGAAGAATACGGTGGTAGCGGACTTTCGTACTTTGAATATTACACCGCCATTGTCGAACTGGCAAAAGCCGACCCCTCGATTGGCTTGTCTATGGCGGCACATAATTCGCTTTGCACGGGGCATATTTTACAATTTGGAAGTCAAACGCAAAAACAAAAGTGGTTGCCCAAATTAGCGACCTGCCAATATTTGGGGGCGTGGGGTTTGACCGAACCCAACACAGGCTCTGATGCAGGCAATATGAAAACCACAGCGGTTCGGGATGGCGATTATTGGGTCATTAATGGCGCAAAAAATTTCATTACACACGGCAAATCGGGCGATATTGCTGTGGTCATTGCCCGAACAGGCAAAGTAGGCGATTCGCATGGCATGAGTGCTTTTGTGGTCGAGCGAGGCACAGACGGATTTTATGGCGGCAAAAAAGAAGACAAATTAGGAATGCGACTTTCCGAAACTGCCGAAATGATTTTTCAGGATTGCCGAATCCCTGCCCAAAATATACTTGGCGAAGAGGGCGAAGGATTTGTGCAGTCGCTCAAGGTACTGGACGGCGGTCGGATTTCTATCGCTTCCTTATCGGTCGGGATTGCTGAAGGTGCCTATCAAGCCGCCATCAATTACGCCAAAGAGCGCGAACAATTCGGCAAGCCGATTGCTCAACATCAGGCGATTGCATTCAAATTGGCGGATATGGCTACCGAAATCGAAGCCGCCAAATTATTGACTTTGCAGGCTGCTGACCTCAAAAATCGAGGCAAAAAAGTAACCAAAGAATCAGCTTTTGCCAAATATTATGCCTCCGAAGTGGCGTGTCGAGTGGCAAACGAAGCCGTACAAATTTTTGGCGGATATGGATATTGCAAAGATTTTCCTGTCGAAAAATATTACCGAGATTGCAAATTATGTACCATTGGGGAGGGAACTTCCGAAATCCAGAAATTAGTCATTTCAAGAAATATTTTAGCCTAAACTCACAAGCCTAAATAAAGCCCATAAGAGTTGTCTTATGGGCTTGGTAATCAGTTCATTACATGACCATTTCGATACTTCGTTCGATAAAATTACTCAAATCCTTGCCGTTGAGCATATTCTGTGAAAGCATCGCCAAATCCAATGCCTGCTTGGCTAATTGTTCTTGTTTGGCTTCTTCTTGCTCTTGTAAGATTTTGGCAATAAGTGCATGATTTGTGTTTACCGTAACGTTATATTGATTGGGTGCGTCCCCCATATATCGCCCAAAACCACTGGTTTGCGCTACTTCTTGCATTCGCCGAATAAATTCAGGAAAAGTTACCGTAACGGGCAGTTCGTCCGTAGGCAAGGAAGCGACCTCAACGGTATGAATGCCTGCAATTTTCTCGAAGATTTCTTTGGCTTTATTGCTTTCCTCTTCGGACAATACAGATTCCCGTTTTTCGTCCTTATCTATCAGTTTATCAGCCGTTTCCGCATCGACACGCCGAATACTTAACTTCTCAATTTTTTGCTCCAACCGATTGATAAAATGACTATCCAAAACCCCATTGAGTTTCAGGACATTATACGATAATTTTTGTGCCGAATTAATATACGTGTGTTGTTTATCGACATCGCTGGCATACAACCAAATCAACCGCTCATCTTTGTCGGTTTGGGTAATGGAAGTCAGCTCTTTATACTCTTCAAAGGTGTATTTTTTACCCTCAATATCGGTCAAAAGTGCGGCTTTGCTGGCTCGGTCATAAAATTTATCTTCGCTAATCATACCAAACTTCACAAACAAACCGATGTTGTCCCATTTTTCCTCGTAAGATTTTCGGTCTTCTTTGAATAATTCTTGTAATTTTTCGGCAACTTTCTTCGTAATATAATTATTTATCTTTTTTACATTACTATCCGATTGCAAATAACTCCGAGAAACATTCAGCGGAATATCAGGCGAATCAATCACGCCATGAAGCAACATCAAAAATTCGGGAACAATCTCCTTGACCTCATCGGTGATGAAAACCTGTCGGGAATATAATTGGATTTTTTCTTTGCTCGGAACGAGGTCATTTTTGACTTTCGGAAAGTACAAAACGCCCGTCAAATTAAATGGATAATCTACATTCAGATGAATCCAAAATAAGGGGTCTTCAGGAGCTTCTGGATAAAGTTCCTTATAAAATTTCAGATAATCCTCGTCCGTCAATTCGCCTGGTGCCTGCACCCAAAGTGGTTTCGGGTTTGAAATAGTTTCGCCTTCCAACGCCACTTCGTGCGGCAGAAATTTGCAATATTTTTTCAGAATACCTCGCAATCGGAAGTTATCCAAGAACTCTTCCGAATCTTCAGCAATGTGCAAAATAACATCCGTGCCACGTTCTTTGCGGATAGCTGGCGAAATCTCAAATTCGGTCGAACCATCACAAATCCACTGAACTGCCTGTTCGTCTTCCTTGTAAGATTTCGTAATAATTTGAACTTTTTTAGCTACCATAAACGAAGAGTAAAAACCCAATCCGAAATGTCCAATCAATTCTTCGGGGTCTTTATCCTTGTATTTTTCGACAAATTCGGTTGCGCCAGAAAATGCAATCTGATTGATGTACTTTTTGATTTCTTCGC
Organism: uncultured Cytophagales bacterium; assembly: GCA_964577275.1. Taxonomy (GTDB): domain Bacteria; phylum Bacteroidota; class Bacteroidia; order Cytophagales; family Thermoflexibacteraceae; genus UBA2561. The sequence continues at coordinate 13,336 of CAZNYR010000101.1, forward strand.
CCGTCATTCCGATACCGTTATCGCTGACAGTCAGGGTTTTAGCCTCTTTATTAAACGTTACATTGACTTTGGTTTCGCCCAATTCGCCCTGAAATTCGCCCATCGAAGCCAAGCTCACTAATTTTTGGGTGGCATCAATGGCATTCGAGACCAATTCACGAAGGAAAATTTCGTGGTCAGAATAGAGAAATTTTTTAATAATCGGGAAAATATTCTCAGTATGAATCGAGATAGAGCCTTTTTCCTGTATCATGATTTCGTTTTTATGGTTTCGTTTTTTGTATCAAAATTTAGCTATTGGCTCAATTTCAAATTCTATTCCGATTTGGTTTGGGGAGGGTTTTGGCGGAGTTTCCTGCAAAAATGGCAGGGCAAGACTGACAAAATGTACCTTTAGTGTAGTTCGAGGCGCAAAATTTCTTGGGTTTGTGTCGTGATTTTGAAACGCTCATCCAGACGCATCCCCACCACCCACACAATTTTATCCGCCGAACACAAGACCAAGACTTGTGCCTTCAGATTAACAGGAATTTTTTTATCATTCAGAAAATCACTCACTTTTTTCATGCCTTTCATGCCCAATGGCTGAAAATTATCGCCCGCCTGCCATCGGCGTAATACCAGTGGAAAAACTAATTTTTGGGCATCCAAAAATGCCTTATTTTCAGAGGCTACAAATTGTATTTTTTCTATATTTTCGATATATTTTAATCCTATGTGAGCATTCACTAATTGTAGTTCTTTTTGGTCTTTCTGAATCA